>CACJBX010000018.1 GCA_902591755.1 uncultured Pelagibacteraceae bacterium | reverse complement strand
AATCAACTGTAACAGATGATATTGACAACAACGGTTCTACTGACACTACTAAGGATCTTTCTAATGACGTAATATTCGGTTCGGTTTTTCTCGAAAGAGCGTTAAGTGATAACATGTCTATCGGTGTTGACTTTATACCTTTCGAAGCTGAATTTGAAAGCAGATCAACTACGCAAAGTTCATTAAAAGCTACGGCTGATGGTGCAGCAACTTCAGGAACTAACAAAGGTACTGCTGATGTAAGTAGACATTTAACATTTTACTTACAGCCTCAAAAAGAAATCAGAGATGGCCTTAAAGTTTTTGGAACGTTAGGATTAGTAAAAGCAGATGTTGAGTCAACGGTTCAATCAGTTTCGTCAACAAACAAAACTGTTGAACAAAGTTTAGACGGAATGAAATTAGGCCTTGGTCTTAAAAGAGAGACAGGTTTTGGATTCATCAAACTTGAGTACAGTCAGACAGACTATGATGATATTTCAGCTACGACATCAAATAACACAAAAGTTACTGCAGATATAGATACTGATATTTTAGCTTTATCTGTTGCTAGAAACTTTTAATTACTAATCATATAAAATTAAAAAAACCCCCCATTTTAACGGGGGGTTTTTTTTATTTGTTTAGAACCCTACCAGCAACTGTTTTTAGTTTATCTTTGGTTTTTTGTGTTCTTTTTTCTGGTGCTGTTATTATTGCTACATCTAAACAATTATTTGTTGGATCCTTGGGATCTATATGTTTTTCAAAATTTTCTATAAGATTTTTTATCATATTTTTTGCTTTAGCAGCATTGCCTAAAAGAACCTTGATTACTTGTTGGACATCAACGTTTTCATGGTCTGGATGCCAACAATCATAATCTGTCACCATTGAAACAGATGCATACCTTATCTCGGCTTCTCTTGCCAGTTTTGCCTCTGGCATGTTAGTCATACCAATTACGTCTGCTTTCCAAGATCTATATAACTTAGACTCTGCTAAAGTAGAAAACTGTGGACCTTCCATTACAATATATGTACCACCTCTTTGATAATCAATTTTTTCTTTTTTAATTGCATCTTCACAAGCATTCATTAATCCTTTTGAAGTCGGGTGTGCCATTGATACATGTGCTACAATTTCATCCTCAAAAAAAGTTTTATTTCTTGCAAAAGTTCTATCAATAAATTGGTCTACGATTACAAATTTTCCTGGTGGCAAATTTTCTTTTAGAGATCCTACAGCCGAGATAGAAACAATATCACTTACCCCCAATTGTTTTAGGGCATCAATGTTTGCTCTAAAATTAATATTTGATGGACTAATAAAGTGACCCCTCCCATGTCTTGGCAAAAAATAAACTACTTTATTTTTGTAATTTGTTTTTAAAATTTTATCTGAAGGTTTGCCCCATGGGGTATTTATGTCAAATAGTTCTCTTTCTTTGAATTCCTCAACATCATATAATCCACTTCCACCAATAATTGCTAATTTATTGTTTGCCATATTAAAAAGATAGTTTATTTAATAATATAACGCAAATTTAAATGGATTTAAAAAAGTTTATAAGATCAATACCTGATTATCCAAAGAAGGGTATTTTATTTAGAGATATTACAACTTTAATTAAAGATGAAGAAGCTTTTGAAGAGACAATTAATCAAATAGTTAAAAGATCGAAAAAGTTTAAATTTAATAAGATCGCAGCAATTGAGTCGAGAGGATTTGTGTTTGCTTCAGCTGTTTCATATATTCTCAAAAAACCTTTTATAATGCTTAGAAAAAAAAATAAGTTACCTGCAGAGACTCACTCTATAGATTTTGAGTTAGAGTATGGTACTGCAACTATTGAAGTTCATAAAGACTCAATAGATCAAAATGATACTGTTTTAATTATTGATGATTTAATTGCAACAGGTGGAACGGCTGAAGCTGCCTCCAAATTAATTGAAATTTCTAAAGGTAAAGTTGAAGCATTTATATTTGTTATAAATTTATTTGATCTAGGAGGTTCAGATAAGTTAGTTGAAAAAGGTTTTAAAGTTGAAAATTTAATTGAATTTCCTGGGCATTAATTTATCTCAGGTCTATACCATGATTGTCGGCCCAAGAAAGCATTGAGAATACCTAACATTCGCATTTTATAAATTTTTTTTTTTTTATTTAATGAAAGAAATAAAATTAAATATTTTAAAAAATTTCCAAATAAACTCATTAAACCAAACAAAGAGGAAATAAATACACCTCGATGCTTTTTATTAAAATAGATCTTTGACCACATCCAATGCCAGTTTCTTGAAAGTTCTACCTCTTCACTATATTTATCATCAACTGCTTTAGATCCTAAGTGGTGTATTTTAGAGTTTTTTATGACAAATAATTTTCCAT
>CACJBX010000017.1 GCA_902591755.1 uncultured Pelagibacteraceae bacterium | reverse complement strand
ATTTCCAGAAGGTAAGCCAAATAGTAAAATAGAGTTCAAAGAAATTTTAGCTTACGGAGATGACAAAAATATTGAGTTAGGTAACCCTGTTGTTTCTGGTGCAAAAGTTGAAGCTGAATTATTAAAAAATTCAAAAAATAGAACTGTTTTAATATTTAAAAAACGTAGACGTAAAAATTCAAGAAGAAAAAACGGTCACAGACAACAATTTTCATTAATTAGAGTAAACAAAATTATGTCAAAAGATGGAAAGGTCTTGTCTGAGGCAGAGAAAATTACTAAAATAAGCAGAAAAAAAGAAGAAAAAAAAACAACAACAAAAGTTAAATAATGGCAACAAAAAAAGCAGGTGGATCGTCAAGGAACGGAAGAGATAGTGCAGGAAGACGTCTTGGAGTAAAAAAATATGGGGGTCAGTTTGTGGTGCCTGGAAATATTATTGTTAGACAAAGGGGAACAAAAATTTTCCCTGGACAAAATGTTGGTATGGGGAAAGATCATTCAATCTTTTCGGTGATAAAAGGGAAAGTTATTTTCAAAAAATCAAAGTCTGATAGGACTTACGTTTCAGTTAAACCCAATTAATATCCAAACAACTTACCCTGTTGTTTTATGAAATTTTTAGATCAAGTAAAGATATATATTAAAGCTGGCGACGGTGGATCTGGATCTCCAAGTTTTAGAAGAGAAAAATTTATAGAATTTGGTGGCCCTGATGGAGGCGATGGTGGAAAAGGTGGATCAGTAGTACTTGTCTCTGAGAGAAACTTAAATACTTTGATAGATTATAGATATCAACAACATTTCAAAGCTGAAAGAGGTGGTGATGGAAAAGGAAAAAATCAAACTGGAAAAGGTGGAGACAATTTATATTTAAAAGTTCCGATTGGAACGCAAGTTTTCGAAGAGGATAATAAAACTTTAATTTTCGATTTTAAAAAAGAGAAGGAAGAATATACAGCCGCAATAGGTGGAAAAGGTGGTTTTGGAAATACGAGATTTAAATCTTCAACAAACAGAGCGCCACGTAAATTTACCAAAGGACTTAAAGGTGAAAATTTTTGGATATGGTTGCAATTAAAAACTATTGCAGACATAGGAATTATAGGATTACCTAATGCAGGTAAATCAAGTTTATTGGCATCAATTACAAGCGCAAACCCAAAAATTGCAAATTATAAATTTACGACCCTAAACCCTAATTTAGGTGTTGCGTTATATGACGATAAAGAAATTACTTTAGCAGACATTCCTGGACTTATAGAGGGTGCTCACAAAGGGGTGGGTTTAGGAACAAAATTTTTAAAGCATATTGAGAGGTGTAAAACCTTGCTTCATTTAATTGATGTAACAGAAAAAGATTTAATCAGATCATATAAACAAATTAGAGCTGAGTTAGGCAAATATAGTAAATCTCTTTTAAAAAAAAACGAGATAATTGTGCTTAATAAAATTGATCTTATTGATAAAAAAAATTTAGATTCAAAAAAGAAAATTTTAAGCGGCAAAATCAAGAAAAAAATTTATGATTTATCTACCTTAGATAAATCAAAAATTTCAAAGATTAAATCGAAATTATTAGAATATGTATTTTGAAAAATTAAACACAATAGTAATTAAAATTGGATCATCATTAATAATTGATGAGAAAAAAAGGATTAGAAGTAAATGGCTAGATAGTTTTGTAAAGGATATCCAGTATTTCAAAAAAGCAGGTAAAAGAATTATAATTGTAAGTTCAGGAGCGATAGCTTTAGGATGTAAAAAACTTAATCTTGATAAAAAAAATCTTAAAATTGATAAGAGCCAAGCGGTCGCATCAATAGGTCAAATAGAATTAATGAATCTATTGAAAAAAAACTTCTCTAAAAAGAAAATGGACATATCTCAAATATTAATTACTCTTGAGGACACTGAAGTAAGAAGAAGAGCCATAAATGCAAGAAGAACATTAGACAATCTTTTTGATATTGGTTTTATACCGGTGGTAAACGAAAATGATAGTATCGCTACATCAGAAATAAAATATGGTGATAATGACAGACTTGCTTCAAGAGTTGCCCAAATATCTAACGCTGATTGTCTTATTCTACTTTCAGATGTTGGGGGGCTTTATAATAAAAATCCTAAAGTTCATAAAGATGCAAAATTAATTAAAGAGGTGAAAAAAATTGATGAGAATGTATTTAAAATTGCAAATAAAACAACTGGTGAATACGGATCAGGAGGTATGTTAACTAAAATTGAAGCAGCAAAGATATGTGGTTTAGCAGGATGTAAAATGGTGATCTCAAGTGGTTTAATATTAAACCCATTAAAACATATTAATTTATCCAAAGAGTGCACATGGTTTTTGCCAGAGATTTCAAAATTAGATGCAAGAAAGAAGTGGATAGCAAGCTCTGTCTCACCAAAAGGTGAGTTGATGATAGACAATGGAGCTATTATAGCTCTTAAAAAAGGAAAAAGTCTTCTTGCAGCTGGAATTAAAAATATAAAAGGTAACTTCGATAAAGGGGATCATATAAAAATTGTAGATGAGAAAAATTTTGAATTAGGAAGAGGTTTAAGCTCTTTCTCATCTGAAGAGATAAGTAAGATTAAAGGACAACATTCTGACAAGATTAATAAAATATTAGGGTATAAAAC
>CACJBX010000016.1 GCA_902591755.1 uncultured Pelagibacteraceae bacterium | reverse complement strand
GTTGGTGGTGGAGCCAAAACTGAGGATGGAAAAATCATCCCAATGGATGTAAAAGTTGGTGACAAAGTTTTATTTGGCAAATGGTCAGGCACAGAGGTTAAAATTGGTGGGAAGGAATACAGTATTATGAAAGAGTCTGACATAATGGGAATATCGACAGGAAAATAATTTTTAATAAAGGAGTAAAAAATGGCAAAAATAGTAAAATTTGATTCAGATGCAAGAACAGCGATGCTTAAGGGTGTTGATATACTTGCAAACACAGTAAAAGTAACATTGGGTCCAAAAGGTAGAAACGTTGTAATTGATAAATCTTACGGTGCACCAAGAACAACCAAAGACGGAGTATCTGTAGCTAAAGAAATAGAGCTAGAGGATAAATTTGAAAATATGGGCGCTCAAATGGTTAAAGAAGTAGCTAGCAAAACAAATGATGAGGCTGGAGATGGAACAACTACAGCTACGATCTTAGCTCAAGCAATTGTAAAAGAAGGTTGTAAATACGTTACAGCTGGAATGAACCCGATGGATGTTAAGAGAGGAATAGACTCAGCCGTTGATCATGTAAAACAAAAATTAATCTCTTCAGCCAAAAAAGTAAAAGATAGTGATGAAATTGCTCAAGTTGGTACAATTTCAGCAAATGGTGATAAAGAAATCGGTAATATGATTTCTAAAGCAATGCAAAAAGTTGGAAATGAAGGTGTTATTACAGTTGAAGAAGCAAAAGGTATTGAGACCGAACTTGATGTTGTAGAAGGTATGCAATTTGATAGGGGTTATCTGTCTCCTTATTTTATTACTAACGGTGATAAAATGACAACTGAATTAGAAAACCCACTTATATTATTACATGAAAAAAAATTAACCAATCTTCAACCAATGGTTCCACTTTTAGAAGCAGTTGTTCAAGCTGGAAGACCCCTTATGATAATTTCTGAGGATGTTGAAGGCGAAGCTTTAGCAACATTAGTTGTGAATAAATTAAGAGGAGGTCTTAAAGTTGTAGCAGTCAAAGCACCTGGTTTTGGTGATAGAAGAAAAGCTATGCTCGAAGACATTGCAATTTTAACTGGCGGACAGGTAATATCAGAAGATTTAGGTATCAAACTTGAAAATGTTAAACTTAATGACTTAGGTTCAGCAAAAAGGGTAAAGGTGGATAAAGAGAATAGTACAATTGTTAGTGGATCAGGTAAAAAATCTGACATTGAAGCTAGATGTACTCAAATCAAACAACAAGTTGAAGAAACCACTTCTGATTACGATAAAGAAAAACTTCAAGAAAGATTGGCAAAACTTGCAGGTGGAGTAGCAGTAATAAAAGTAGGTGGTGCTACTGAAGTTGAAGTAAAGGAAAGAAAAGATAGAGTAGAAGATGCACTTAATGCAACAAGAGCAGCTGTTGAAGAAGGAATAGTTGTTGGTGGCGGTTGTGCATTGCTTTACGCTTCGCAAGATCTTGAAAAAGTAAAAGTAAAAGGTGACGATCAAAAAGCAGGTGTTGAAATTGTTAAAAGCGCTCTTCAAGCTCCTATAAGACAAATAACTAAAAACGCAGGTGTTGATGGATCTGTCGTTGTTGGAAAACTATTAGAGACAAACAAAAGCTCAAACGGATATGATGCACAGTCAGAACAGTATGTAGATATGTTTAAGGAAGGAATCATTGACCCTGTCAAAGTTGTAAGAACTGCTCTTCAAGATGCAGCTTCAATCTCTGGTTTGCTTGTGACAACTGAAGCAATGGTAGCAGATAAACCAGAGGAAAAAGACTCTACACCAGGTATGCCAGCTGGAGGTATGGGCGGTATGGGCGGTATGGGTGGAATGGGAATGTAAAATTCCATTTTTAGTAATTAAAAAAAAACCCTCTTTAGAGGGTTTTTTTTTGTCCAAATTTTTTAACTTTGTTTAATTCATGGTGGATGAAAGGTTAATCTTACAAATTTATGTAGCCTGATTCTGATAAACCACATACACAAATTATAGCAGTTACTTAGGTTGTATTAAATATTTTATTTTCTTTTTTTCTTTTTAGATAAGCCTAATTTATCACTGTGCCTTAATCTTAATACCACTATAGCTAGAGCGATTAAAACAATTGCTATTGATTCATAAAGAAGTTGAGAAGCATCCATCTGTTTACCTTGCAAAATTATAAATCTGCTTAATGCTGTAATTGCAATCAACAAAGGTAAAGAAATACTTATCGATTGTTCTTCCCAAAAAACTCTTACCATTGCCATTACCTCTAAATAAAGGAACATCAATAATAAGTCAGCTAATGTGACAGTTTTATTTAGGAACATTGTTCTTATTTCAAGTACCACTGCAATAATTGTGCTTAGTAAAATAATTCCAAGTAAAAGTAATTGAAGATTTTTGACAAGATTTTTCATTCTTAAATATAGCTGATTCTAAATAAAATATATATCTAATCTTTTGATTTTTTCTGTGTAAATGGTAACCACTTTTCAATCGCCGACTTATCCGGTCCTCCATAAGGTATTTTATATGAATTTGTATTTGTTAGGACCTCAATGCCTTTAGAAAAAACAAATATAAAAACAATTACGAAAACAATTGCCATTATTTTAAAAGGATTAAAATTTTTCGTCTCAAAAACACTTGCTGATTTTTCTTCTGCTTTATGAAATTGTTTAAACGTATGGTAAACTGCAAAAATTAGCCCTAAATGCGCGAGAAAAACACCAGCCCAACCAAAAATAAATGTTGTGTATGTAAAAATGTATAAACTAAATACTACTGACCAAATAAAACTTAAAACTAGCAAAATTT
>CACJBX010000015.1 GCA_902591755.1 uncultured Pelagibacteraceae bacterium | reverse complement strand
TGGATATTCTAATATTTTTTTGGAGTAACCACCTTGACCAAATGTACAATCTATAAAAGTGCCACCATTTTGAGGGGTTATAATATTTATTACTTCATTTAGAAGAACCGGATAATGCAAGTTTTTTTCCGGTAAAATAGTGGCACTCATTTATTTTTTCAAAGACCATTAATTTTTTTGTCTTCTTAAAAATGCTGGTATTTCTAGTTCATCTTCTTCATCTGTATCACTATCCTCATTTATATTTGTTTCGTGATCAGAGTTTATATTTTGACTCTCGTCAAATAATTGAGGATCCTGAGCATCTAAATTAAAGTTTTCAAGTCCATTAGATTCGTCACCTGTGGTATCTACAGCATTATCGCTAAGTATCAGTTTTTCCTCAAGAGAATTTTCATCATTAACACCTTCACTTGTTATAGGATTTTCAACTGCCATTTTTTCGTCTACCATAGATGAGATCAAATCATTTTCTGAAACTTTGATATCGTTAGTTTCTATTTTTAATGCATTTGCACCACTCGTGGATAATCCTTTACTCATTTCATAGGAGTAATTTGGTCTCAAATTTGAAAAATCTGAATAGCCTGGATTTCGGTTTTGTATTCTGTGTACCATATTGATTACTGATTTTGATTCAGGTTGTTGTCCATCTAGTGAGGTTGCAACAATTGAAACTCTTAATCTACCTTCTAGAGAAGGATCAATTATACAGCCTTTTATGAATTCCACCTCAGGATCTACCTCAGAGGTTATTTTTTTTACAACTTCATCAACTTCAAAAAGTGTTAAATCCTTACCACCAGTAATATTTATTAACAATCCTTTAGCACCTTTTAAAGAATAGTCATCGATAAGAGGATTGCTAATAGCTTGTTCAGCAGCGTTAATAGCTCTATTTTCACCTTCAGCTTCACCAGTACCCATCATTGCTTTACCCATTGAACTCATTATAGACTCCACATCTGCGAAGTCTAAATTGACTAGACCAGGACGTACCATTAAATCTGTTACACTTTGGACACCTTGTAAAAGAACATCATTTGAAAGTTCAAATGACTCTTCAAAAGTCGTCTTCTCATTTGCAATCTTAAATAAATTTTGGTTGGGAACTACTATAATAGTATCAACATGTTTTCTTAATTCCTCTAAACCTTGTTGAGCTCTTCTCATCCTAGATGAGCCTTCATATAAGAAAGGTAAAGTTACGACACCTACTGTTAGAATATTCAATTCCTTTGCAGCCCGAGCAATTACATGTGCAGATCCAGTTCCTGTTCCACCACCCATCCCTGCAGTTATAAAAACCATGTTTGCTCCTTGTAAACAATTGACTATTTCATTTAACGACTCGTCAGCAGCAGCTTGACCAATATCAATTTTTGAGCCAGCACCTAGACCCTTTGTTAAATTTAAACCAATTTGTATTTTTGCCTTTGCTTTACTGTGGATTAAATCTTGTGCGTCTGTATTAACTGCCACAAATTCAACTCCTTGAAGTCCACTCTCAATCATTTTGTTAATTGCATTTCCTCCAGCGCCACCTACACCTAAAACCAGTATTCTAGGCTTAAGCTCTTTTATCTCTGGTGTTTTAAAATTAATTGTCATTATCCCCCCTCTATATTATTGATTTACTTTTTTTTCCCATTTAAGACTTGATCTATTTAAATTTGATTTTTTAACAGCTTTTGTCTTAAATTTTTCAAATAATGTTGGCTCCCAAATTTGGAAAGTTTTACCTAAACCAACAAATAAAATTCTTGTTTTGATTTTTGAATGTTGAAGAAGTTTTTTTGTTAAAGAGATCCTTCCTTCTGTATCAAAAATCAAATTTACACTTTCTGATAAAATTGAAGTAGCAAAATAATCTTTTTTATCTTCAAAAGGATTTAAATTATCGATTGCATCTGATATTTTTTCAATTCTATCTTGGGGCCAAGCTTCTAAACATTGTTGATTGAATGATGGAAAACAAATAATACTGTTAAAACCTAAGCTGGATAAATGTGATCTAAACTGTGCAGGCACAGATACCCTCCCTTTTTTGTCTATATTGTTTTCGTAGGTCGATAAAAACATAATCCATAATTAACCCATTTGGGTATTTGTGGGAATATATGGGTTTTTAATACAACCGTCAATACCTATAATTTAAGTGTATTTAAAAGATAGAACATTTGAGAAACAAAATTTTTAATGATTTGCTAGATAAGTTATAAGCCGGGTTCTGTCATTTAAACTTATCATTTATCTAGGCCTTAAGTCGCCTTAAGGCTCAAGCAACTAACCCAGATGACTAGCCAAAGACTGCTTTTAGTTTACACAATGTCATCTCTACTCAGTTTTGCTCTCAGTGGGGTTTTCCATGCGTTATCTGTTACCAAATAACCGGTGTGCTCTTACCACACCTTTTCACCCTTGCCTTGATGAGGCGGTTTATTTTCTGTGGCACTATCCCTAGGGTTTCCCCCGCCAGTTGTTAACTGGCACTGTGTCTTTGTAGAGCCCGGACTTTCCTCTTTAAATACATTAAAGCGATAAGTCACTTATCTAGCACTTTTTTTTTACAGTAATTTAGTGATTTTACAATCTTAATTTAATCCACGTTTTACAAGGTTTTTTGCTATTTCAAAACACTCTTTGTCGATTTTTCCATTGATTTTTTTTGGTCTATATCTTCTTTGAAAAGCTCTGATAACAAAGTTCAAATGCTCTCGTTTTTTTGGAAGGCAGTAACCAATTTTTTTAAGGTTATTATAAAAAGAACTTTTTTCTTTCATAATAACAAGAGCATTCCTAAATTTAAGATTTTTTTTAGGTAGTTTGTACCAAACACCTATTTTATGTCTTGCTAAATCTTTCCATGGGAATTTTTCTCCAGGGTCTTTTTTTCTATCAGGCGCAATATCAGA
>CACJBX010000014.1 GCA_902591755.1 uncultured Pelagibacteraceae bacterium | reverse complement strand
TAAAATATGGGACAAATCTAGTTGGAGGAGTAACTCCAGGTAAAGGAGGACAAACACACTTAAACAAACCTGTTTTTAATTCTGTAAAAGAAGCAAAAGATAAGACTAATGCAAATGCAACAATGATTTATGTCCCTGCAAAATTTGCTGCGGCAGCAATAATCGAGGCAATTGAGGCTAAGATCGAATTGATAGTTTGTATAACTGAAGGGATACCAATCTTGGATATGTTAAAAGTAAAAGAAAAATTATTAAACTCAGCTTCCAGACTAATTGGACCAAATTGTCCAGGAATTATCACTCCAGATGAATGTAAAATTGGTATCATGCCAGGAAATATTCATAAGAAGGGATCCGTTGGTATAGTCTCCAGATCAGGAACTTTAACTTATGAGGCAGTCGCACAAACAACTGAAAACGGGTTAGGTCAGTCAACATGTATCGGAATAGGAGGAGATCCAATTAACGGAACCAATTTTATAGATTGTTTAGACTTGTTTTTAAACGATCCAGAGACTGAGTCTATTTTGATGATTGGTGAAATTGGGGGTACTGCAGAGGAAGAAGCAGCAGAATTTATTAAAAATCATAAAATCAAAAAGCCTATGGTAGGATTTATTGCTGGTATCACAGCACCTCCTGGACGAAGAATGGGGCATGCGGGGGCAATAATTTCTGGTGGCAAAGGAGGAGCTTCAGATAAAATTGATACAATGACAGATGCAGGTATTACCATTGCAAAATCTCCTGCAGAAATGGGAATTACATTAAAAAATAAATTGGGTCTTTAATATTTTAATGTTAATACTATAATAATCGTAAATGAGCTCTTCAAAAAATTTGGAATTTAAGCAGCAGTCTTTTCTTAATAAATCTAACAGTCAGTTCATAGAAGAAATGTATGTAAGATTTATAGAGAATGACCCGAAATTACCAGATAGTTGGAAAAAATACTTTAGTGATTTAAATGAAGATCTAAATTCAGTTTCAAAAGAAATATCAGGCCCTTCATGGAGTCCAAAAAAGATATCGATAGATCCAAAAAAAAATAAAAAACTCGAGGAAAATCTAAATGGTTCTGAGAGGGAGAAAATAGACTCTATTAAAGCAATTGCATTGATAAGGGCATATAGAATCAGAGGCCACCTTATAGCAAACCTTGATCCTCTTAGTTTAATGAAAAGAGAATATCTTTATGAATTACATCCAAATGACTATGGTTTCAAAACTGAGGACTTTGACAGAAAAATCTATCTTAATTCATATATGGATGTGGGTTATGCATCAATAAATGAAATCATCACTAAATTAAGAAAAGTATATTGCTCATCTATAGGTGCTGAATATATGCATATAACAAATCCAACGGAGAAAGTTTGGTTTAGAGAAAGAATGGAAAAAGAGGAGAACCAAATTAATTTTACTGAAAAAGGAAAAGACGCAATATTAAACAAGATTATTCAAGCTGAAGGTTTTGAAAAATTTTTGGCAAAAAAATATGTTGGCACGAAAAGATTTGGTCTTGATGGTGCAGAGTCTTTAATTCCAGCACTAGAACAAATTATTAAGCGTGGAGGCCAGCTGGGAGTAAAAGAAATTAAAATTGGAATGTCACATAGAGGTAGATTAAATGTTTTAGCAAATGTTCTTCAAAAGTCTTATAAAAGAATTTTTAATGAATTTGCTGGTGAATTTGCTTCCTCAAGCGAGGACTCTACAGGTGATGTAAAATATCATTTAGGTGCCTCATCAGATAGAACTTTTGATGGAAACTCTGTACATGTTAGTCTTACAGATAACCCTTCTCATTTGGAAGCAGTTAACCCTGTAGTTCTTGGTCAAACTAGAGCAAAACAATATTTTCATAAAGATACAGAAAGAAAAAAAGTAATACCCTTACTTATTCACGGGGACGCAGCATTTGCAGGGCAGGGAGTTGTAGCTGAATGTTTTGCGATGTCGGGTTTAAAAGGTCATAATACAGGTGGAACAATTCATATAATTGTAAATAACCAAATTGGTTTTACCACTAGCCCAAGGTTTGCCAGATCAAGCCCTTACCCATCTGATTTAGGAAAAATTGTAGAGGCTCCCATTCTTCATTGCAATGGAGATGATCCAGAGGCAGTTGTTCATTGTGCTAAAATCGCAATTGAGTTTAGACAAAAATTTAACAAAGATGTTGTAATTGATATGATTTGCTACAGAAGATTTGGTCATAACGAAGGAGATGAACCATCTTTTACTCAACCTTTAATGTACAAAAAAATAAGATCACATCCATCTACTTTAAATATATATGGGAAAAAACTTATTAAAAATAATAGTATAACTGAAGATCAATTCAAAAATAAAGTAAACGACTTTAAAAAACTTCTGGATGATCAATTTAAAACTGCAAATGATTACAAACCAAAACTGAATTGGTTCGAAGGGACCTGGTCAAGATATCAACCAAAGAAAGGTAAGGATAAAAGAGGACAGACAGGAGTTGATACGAAGAAATTAAAGAAACTCTCTGCAAAAATAAACTTTTTAAATCCAGAGCTTAATATTCATAAAACTATACAAAAAGTTTTTGAAAATAGAGATAAGTGTGTACAAGATGAAAAAAATATTGATTGGGCTAATGCAGAAACTCTAGCATTTGCAACATTACTTGAAGAGGGATTTCCTGTGAGATTAGTTGGTCAAGATAGTGGTCGTGGCACATTTAGCCAAAGACACTCAGTTTTACGAAATCAAATAGATAACTCAAGATATGTGCCGTTAGATCATGTATCTACAAAACAGAAAAAATTTGAAATTGTAGATAGTTTTCTATCTGAACTAGCAGTACTTGGATTTGAGTATGGATACAGCTTAGTAGAACCAGAAACCTTAACGATCTGGGAAGCGCAATTTGGAGATTTTGCAAACGGAGCTCAAGTCGTAATTGATCAATTCATTGCCTCTGGAGAGAGAAAATGGTTTAGAGCCTCAGGGTTAGTTCTATTGCTTCCCCATGGTTATGAGGGACAAGGGCCTGAACATTCTTCAGCGAGACTTGAAAGATTTTTGCAACTTTGTGCTCAAGAAAATATGCAAGTGCTTAATTGCACAACTCCAGCAAATTACTTTCATGCTCTTAGAAGACAGATTCACAGAGAATTCAGAAAGCCGCTTGTCATAATGACTCCAAAATCTTTGTTGAGAAACAAATACTGTGTTTCAAAAATAGACGACTTTAACAAAAATAATTCATTTCATAGAGTTTTAGAGGATCAAGCCTTAAATAAAAAGAACAAATTAATTGAATTAAAAAAACCGAAAAAGATAAGAAAAGTTATTCTTTGCTCTGGAAAAATATATTTTGATCTTTTAGCTGCGAGAGAAAAAGAGAAAATTGACGATGTTGTTTTTATAAGAATAGAACAACTTTATCCATTCCCAGTAAGGTCTTTGACAAAAGCTATTAAACCATATGCTGAATACGCTAAATTTATTTGGTGCCAAGAAGAACCAAAAAATATGGGTGCTTGGTTTTCAGTAAGAGATTATATTCAATGGACTTTAGATAATTTAGAGGTTAAAAAGAAATTAAAGTTTATTGGCAGAAATCCTTCAGCTTCACCAGCTACTGGATATGCGAAAAGACATGCAAAACAACAAAAAGAAATTATAGATAAAATTTTAGAATAATGTCAGACAAAATTGTAGTTCCAGTTTTAGGAGAAAGTATAACAGAAGCTACTGTAGCTAAATGGTTAAAAAATAAAGGTGATAGTGTCGAAGCCGATGAACCTGTTGTTGAACTTGAAACTGATAAAGTAAATTTAGAGGTTCCATCGCCCTCAGATGGAGTATTAAGTGAAATAAACGCCCAAAATGG
>CACJBX010000013.1 GCA_902591755.1 uncultured Pelagibacteraceae bacterium | reverse complement strand
ATTCATCATTAAAAATATTGATATTTTAATCAATAGTAATATATAAATTAATTATTAAAAATATGCTATTTGATTTAACAATAATTGGATTTGGTGTAATAGGCGTTGAATCACTTCATGGAATTAAAATAAACTTATTAAAAAAAAATCAAAAAAATAAAAGAAAAATAAATATAGCTGTAATTGAAAAAGATTTAACAAATGTTCCTGGTGGCGTAGCTTACAGTCAAAAAAGCTCAAAATTTGGATTTTTTAATAATCCTTTAAGATTATCTCATCCGGAATTCATTAAATGGTTTAATTTAAATCAAAATAAAAAAAAGATAATAGAATTTTCAAAAAAAAACAAATCTTACAATCTTGAAATATGGTCTAAAAAAAATGAATTTATTCAGAATAGAAAATATAACGACTATAAAGAAATATATCTACCTAGACTAATTTACTCGTTTTATTTAAAAGAAAAGATAATACAATTTTTAAATTTAAAAAAAAAAATTAATGTTTCATTAAAAATCTATCGAGGTGAGGCTCAAAAAATTACTAATGACCAGTCCTATAATATTTTTTCCCCCAAATTTTTTAAAGAATATAAATTTAACTATGACAAAAGAAAATTTAACCTTAAAGAAATCAAGAATAACAACATTAATGTTATTAAATCAAAAAAATTAATCATTGGAACTGGAGTAGTACCCCCCAAAATGATTGATGAAAAGAAAATCAAAAACAACCCAAATTATATTTGGGATTTTTACAGCAGCGGTGGCACTAATAATTTGATTAAAAAAATAAATACTATTTCGAAAGTTAAAAAAAAAATAAAGATTGTTTTTATAGGCAATAAAGCTGGTTTATTAGAAACTATGCAGGAAATTGAAAGACTTATTTTAATGCACAAGGTTAATATCAGCATAATATGCATTTCGAAAAATAATCAAACACTTCAAAAAGCCGAACGTTCAAAAAATTTTGATTCATTTAAATTTAAATTTTTGACGAAAAAAGATATTAATAAAATTAAAACTGCAAAACAGATATTTTATTTACTTAAAAAAGAATTCAAATATGCAAAAATAAAAGGTTTTAATAAATACGATGTTTGGACAAACGTTCTAAGCAATAAAATTATGTCCATCTGTTACAAAAAATTAAATGAGAAAGAAAAAAAAGAATATAATTTTTCGATATTTCCCCAAATTAGAAATATAACAAGATACACCTACCCAGACACGGTAAGCGCCAAGAACAGACTAGAAAGAAATAAAAAGATTAAATTCATTAAGGATAAAGTTGTCAGAATTATTAAAGATAAAAATATTTTAACTTTAAAAACACAGTTTAAAAAAACAATTCAGAGCGACATTGTTATTAATGTCTCAGGTCCAGTGAGTTTGATTGATGCTAAAAAAGAAATTAGATTTATTACATCATTAAAAAAGATAACAAAAAAATTCAATGAAAGAGGTTTTTCAACCAATAAAAATTTTATGTTAAAAAAAGGTTTATTTTTACCAGGTACGTTGTCAAATAATTTTAATCCAGGAAGAGAAACTATTATTAAAGCAATTACACAAAATACACACAAAGTTACTAAAAATATTATAGATAAGCTATAAAACTATATATCAGCAACAATAATTTAGAATCATATTGTTTTCTTGAATTATTTTTTAAAGGTTGTTAATTCAATAAAACGCTAATATTTATGAAAAAAGATCAATTATCTTGGGAAGATTTTTACAATGAAAGTAAAAACAGAACCTCAATACCAAATAAAGTAAAAGAGTTTAATCGTCTAATAGCGCATACAAAAAATTTTTTTGTTATATCTGGCTATGGCGCATTTACTCCTGGTTATTTACTAGTTATTTCAAAAGATTTCCTTCCTTCTTTTGGTTTTGTTGAAAAAAATCAGTTAGATGAACTTAAATTTATGACAGAAATTTTAAAAGAAACTATCAATCAAGAATATAATAGAAACTCAGTGGTATTTGAACATGGAATGTGTGCATGTATCGGAGGACTTGATAGAGCTCACATTCATATAATGAGTGTTCCGAAACAAACAAGCGAAAAAAACATTTCAGACTCAATCGATAAAACTTTATATAGTAGAAAAAGCGGGATAGATTATATTGAATACAAGAATCATAAGCTTCAAAATATACATGACATTAATCAAATTTATGAAGATTTAATCTTAAATAAAGAAAATAATAATGAGTTTAAAATTGTTGGGAAGATTTTAAAAAAAAAAGATATTCAAAATTTACAAGTGAATGAATGGCCATTAATAACTTTAGATCATATCAAAAAAGGAAAACCTTATGTATATTTTAAAAGTGATTATGTGGAATCCTCATTTTTAACAACAAACAACTTTCAAACACAATTTGGAAGAGAGGTTGTTTACAATAATGAATTAATTTTAAATAGTAATTTTAAAGATAAAATAGAGCAGTTAAAAAATAAAAATCAAAATTTAAATATATGGCAATGGCAACATTATACTTTTGAAGAAGAAATTTTAAGATCAATGAAAATAGTTAAGTCAGGATTAACAAATTTAGAAAGTAAATATTATAAGGATTATAGCAAGTTTGAGTTCAAGATTATATAAAAGTCAAAAGTTGAGTAAGATATAGCTCTAATCAATTGACTATAAAGACTATCATTTTGGAAATTTTATTGATATTAATCTAACAACTTAAATTTTTAAATTATGAAACTATTTGTCTACACTATAGCAATATCTTTTGCACTTGTCTGTAATTCATACGCATATTTAGATCCTGGTTCAGCTGGAATGATACAAATGGCACTAGCCGCTTTAGCAGGTTTTTTTGCGAGCTTAATGATATATTGGAGTAAATTTAAAAATTTTATTGCAAATTTTTTTAAAAAAAAGAAGTCTGACGAAAAACAAAATTCATAATAATAATTTTGAATAATAAAAAAATTCTTGATTGATTTTATATCTGACATAATCACTTTATCAAAAATAAGTAAAATTCAATCAAAAATAAGATTCTGCTTTTTTGTAGAAAACAATTTCATTTATCAATATCTAGAACCTTATATTCAGAGAAAAAAAAATGACAATACAATAATTATTTCCCTAGAAAAACTTAATATTAAAAACCAAGGAAAAAAAAATTATGTATTAAAAACTTTTTTTTTTAGAAATATTTTTTTTTTAACACATAAAATAAAATTTTTGATTACTTCAACACCTGATTTAGAAAATTCATTTTTTCAAAAATCAAAATATAACTTAACTAAATATATATATATTCAGCATACACCACTAAGTTTAACAAAAATATACAATGAAAAATCTTTTTTAGCTTTCGATGCAGTGCAAGTAGTAAACATTTTTCAGTATAATGAGATTCAAAAAATAAATTATCTATATAAAAAAAAAATAAAAGCATTTAAATCCAAATATCTTTTCCTAGATAAAAAAATTTCTCAAAAAATTTTCAATAAAGAAAAGAAAATTTTAGTTGCACCTACGTGGCATACAAATTTTTATGATTTAAATTTGCACATTGAGCTAAAAAAAATTTTTGATGAAAATAAAATTAATTATGTTTTAAGACCACATCCAATGTCTTTAAAAAAAAAAGAAATTTCCATAAAAGAATTGAAAGAAAATATGATAAATTTTGATATTAACGAAAAACTAGACTTTAATAATTTTTCTCACTTAATATCTGATTGGTCTGGAATTTATATTGAATATTCTATTATAAATAAAAAGTTTGCTTTTCTCATTAATACAAAACAAAAAATTAGAAATACTAAATCTGATAATTTTCCAGAATTGCCGATAGAGGTTTTTGCAAGAAATATACTGGGATATAGTATCGAAGTAGAAAATTTATTACAAATTAAGAATTATTTAGATAAAGATAATATAGAAAATGAAGAGAAGATTAATACATTTTATAATGAATACTTTTTTAATTAATGATTGATAGATATGACCTTTCACAATTTATTTGAAAAAAGAATTTATTTATTTGTTTTATTTATTCCTTTTATTGAATTTATTTATGAAAATTTAAATGACATTACAGTAGAAATTTTTTTTTATTTTACAATTTACTCATTAATT
>CACJBX010000012.1 GCA_902591755.1 uncultured Pelagibacteraceae bacterium | reverse complement strand
TTTACTTTCTTTTTCAACTTTTTTACAAATGTAAAAGTTAAATTATTGATCTTAAGAACTCTAGAAACAATATCTCGAATATATAATTGTTTTCCTAAAATTTCTTTATTAGGAATTAAAATACTATTTTCGTTTTTTTTTAACAGGGCTTGAAAGCAAATAGAAATTGCCTCTTCATGAGTGATAAAGTATCTTTTAATGTTAACTGGAATACCAAAAAGGTCTTTTTTAATTATACTTTCTAATGCATGCTCCAAAATACTTCCTTTAGAAAAACTTACATTGGCGAACCTTGCGCTGCTTACAGATATATTTTTATATTTTTTATGAATACTTTTGAGTTTTTGCTCCATCATTAATTTAGATACCCCCATTAAACTTGAGGGTTCTGCGGCTTTATCCGTGGAAATACAAAAAATTTTTTTAAGATAATTTGATTTATAATTCATTTTAAAAAAATTTTCATAATTAGTTGAAAACATATATTTTATTGAATTTATATTTTCTTGCGATCGGACATGTTTGATTGCAGCAAAATTTAAATATACATTAATTTTGTTCTTTGATAAAAAACTACTCATATCGATTGTATTTATATCAGAGCAGATATATTCTATTTTTTTATTTGCTACTTTTTTAATTACAGTTCTGTTAAGTGCTGTAAGTTCGTTTTCATTTTTATCAAGTAGATATAGTCTTTTAAATTTATAATTTATTAATTTTAACGAGAATTTTAATCCTATAGATCCAGATGCACCGATAACCAAGATATTTTTATTTTCAAAAAATTTACTTAATTCTTTGTTTTCTTGATTACTCAATTTAAATCGATTTTTTGGAGAAATAATTTTTTTTTCTAAAAATTCAATGTCTAAATGTTTATTGTTAACCATTATAATTTATTTAATAAATTATCTATAATCTTTTTATATTAGTAATAAACTTGAATATCACAGTAAGTAGTACAATTATCTTATTTTGTCCATTGTCTAAGCGTATTCTTGTACACTCAACAAGATGATCAAAAAAATTTATTTTGCTTGAAAACCCACCTCTCGCAAAAATTCCAAATAGCTCATTTTTTTTTGTCCCCACACCTTGCAATTTATGTTTAACAATCATTCTATAAAAATAGTCATAATCTGCGGAGTATTTGTATTTTGTATTGTATTGTCCAACAACTTTTGCTGCATCCTTTTTGATAAAAAAACCAGTTGAATGACTTGAATAAAAACCCCAAGTAAAACTTATTTTCCAAGGTCTATACCCGTGTAAAATTCCCCAATGTTTTTTCACTGCACCAAAAAAAAAATCTTTATTTGGGTAACTATTGTAATATTTTACCAAAATCATTAGAGCTTCGGGAGTTAATATATCGTCTGAATTTACAAAACCGATTAAATCACCCTTGGCAATATTTAATCCTTTATTAAATGCATCGTAGATTCCTTCATCCTTTTCAGATATTACTTTTGAAATATTACTTTTATAGTTCTCTATAATATTTAAAGTTTTATCATTAGACTTTCCATCTATTATGATAAATTCTATATTCTTATATTTTTGGTCGACAACGCTCTCAATTGTTTTCGCTATTGTTTTTTCTGAATTATAACAAACTGTAATTATTGATATTAAGGGCTTGGGATTTAAATTTACGTTCATAACTTTAATTAATTATTGATTAAAACTTCTATAATTCAAAAAAGATAACTTATTAAATGACTTTGCGTACTGAAGGAAAACAAACATTCTCTCTTTTAGATCCAAGAAGGGACTTCTCCCATGTATTCCATTGGTTAATGCGACTATTAAACTATTCTTTTTTAAAAGAATTTGTGTTGTCTTTTTTAAATCATAAAGATTATTTTCTTCAATATTTTGGAAATTATTTTCCAAAATCATTTTTTCATAAGTTTTATTTATTTTATGACTTTCAAGTAAGTAAGTGAAAGGTGCGTTATCAATTTTTATCTCAAAAGGTGAATAAATAAGTTTAAAATTTGGTACCCATCTATCAATATGAAGAACATTGTCCCCAGGTACTTTTTCCTCTGGTAATTCAATACATTTGTCTAAATAAAATTCCGCCTCTGTTTTTAAAATTTTTCCAGTAATTTCTTTTGTAATCGTGTCACTTAATTTTTCTAGTTGTGGATAATTGTTTATTTTCTTTTTTGAATAAATTCGTATTTTTGACTTAGTTTCTGTTTTAATTGGACTTACTAACCAACCAAGATTATCTAATGTTAAATTTGATAAACTATTTTCTTTTAATTCATTGAAATCATTGTGTATTTTTTTTCTTTCATCATCAGGTAAAGCATTTTCTATTATCGCTACACCGTTTGAGGCTAAACTTTTAAAAAAATTTGCATCAAGTTTACCAAAACTACTTGAATCAAAATTAATATTTATTTCTTTTTTTTCATTTTCAAAAAACAATTTTTGAAATTTTAAATTCTTCTTTGCTAAGTAAGTCCAAAAATTAAAATATTTTTTTTTAATAAATTTGTTCTTAATTTTATTAAGTGTATTAAGATCTGGTATAGAAAATAATCTTTTATTTAACACTGAAAAAAATTTAGCAGGATCTTTAATTGACTTAATTAGCAAATCTATATATTTCATAAATATTTTAATAATCACATCGAAAGTTTAATTACTTTTTCAATAATATTTCTTTCTCGGGGTTTAATTTTTTTTTCAATTTTTAATAATTTTTTTTGAGCGTCAATTACAAAACCATAACCAATAAGCATTACTATATCTCTTATGGAATATTTATCTTTTGACAATATATAGTAACAGTCAGTCTGATTCAAAGGATTTCTTGATATGGGATTATGATAATCACCAGTTATAAATGAACCTTTTCCAGTTGCTTCGTAGGTTGGATATAAAGTATTTAGTTTATAATTATTTTTTTTTATTAAACTATTAACCTTCAAAAAAGTATCTCCTATAATTGAGTTATCAAAATTAGTCTCAACTTCAATAATCAATGGCTTATCTTTTTTTAAAATTGATTTTAATATATTGTATTCAAGCCCTTCTACATCAATTTTGACTATGTCAGGATTTTTAAGTTTATATTTTTTTTTGAATGACTGAAAACTATAAACTTTTTTTAAAATCTTTTTTTCATTTCCTAAGTAATCTTTGAGATATTTTCTATTATTTTTTTTCCTTAAATTTAAAAAAGAGGAACCTGACGAGACCTTAGCTGGATAATAAAAAATTTTTTCATTTTTATTGGAAATACCGACCTGAAACTTATTAATTGAATCTTTATGTGTAAATTCTTTTTTTAAATTGTTGTATGAAATTTCTATATTATCATTTGGATCAATTAAATTTATTTTGCTTAATCCATCAAATTTTAATAAAGTGGGAAGATATCTCAATCCAGATCCTATGTCATAAATTTGAATTTCTTGGTTTATATCGATTTTGTTAAGTAAATCTGAAATTTTTTTACTTTTTAACTTAAATAATTTTTTTTTTCCATATTTGCTTATTTTTTTTAATAAATAGTTCATTTGATTTGATTTATATTTTTGTTCTTTACCTCGTAAATTTTATCACATCTATCTAAAACTTTTTTATCATGGGAAATAATAAGCACTGTTTTTGAACCCTTTAAAGAATAAATAAATTCCATTATTTCATTCTCATTAATCGTGTCTAATGAATTCGTTGATTCATCAAAAATGATAAATTCTGGATCATTAAATAACGCTCTGGCTATTCCTATTCTTTGTATTTGACCCCCAGATAATTTTGATGAACTTTCACCAACAATAGTGCTTCCTTTATCTGGCAGACTGTTAATGAATTTTGTTAAGTTAGACTTATCTAAAATACTGTTAATTTTTTTCTTTTCGATTTCTTCCTCAAAAAAACTAATATTTTTTATTATTGAATCATTAAATAAAGTAACTTGTTGAGGAACATATCCTAGTGAAGCCAACCAACTCTCTTTATTGTTTTTTAATAAATTGTCATTAATTAATATAGTGCCGGAGTAAGGTTCAATTAAGCCTGAGATTAAATTTATGAGGGTGCTTTTTCCTGATCCACTTCCGCCATATAAACCTATAATATCTCCTTTATTTATTTGAAGATTTATATTTGCAAAAATATCATGTTTTTTATCATAACTAAAACTGACTTTTTTAAGTTTAATATTATTAAATTTAATTGGTTCAATTTTTTTAATCTCATTAGTTTTAATTCCTTTTGGTTCAAGACTCAAAAACTCACCTTTAATTAAAGCAAGGGAAGGAGCAAAATTTTTAATTCTTTGTAAAGCTGCTATAATTCTCGTAGACGCCGGTATCAGTCTAAATGCAACCGCAGCATAAACTGCAGTAAGTGTTATGATTTCTGAATTACTTTTACCACTAATTGTCAAAAGAATTATTAATATGGCTATTGAAATAACACCCAAAGTTTCTGCTAAAACTCGTGGAAGTTGTTGAACAATATCAGTTTTAAAAATAAGATCTTCCGACTTTAAAATTAAATCTTTAAAGAAATGAAATATTTTTTTTTCTTTATTAAAAATTTTTATATTTTTAATCAAAGTAAAAGATTGAATTATTTGTTGATTCATTTTGGCATCATAATCTTGTTTTAAGCTTCCCCAAAGATGTAATTTTTTTCTCGTGGTTTTGTATAAAATTAAACCAAAAGAGACAAAGATTAATGTTATGATAAATGACGTAGAAAAATTTAGATAAAGAATATAAATTAAAAAACAAGAAATTACAGATAGTTCTAAAGCAAGAGTTAAATAACTAACCAAACAAAGGGAAACTATTCTAGAAATATTTAAATTTCTTAGAATGCTTCCAGTATCTTTTTGTAAAAAAAATGAGTAATTTTGAAATATGTATCTCTTAAAAAGATCGCTTACGATTCTTATGTGTAAATTTTTCAAAAATAAACTTTGTTGGTAATTATAAAAAAAGATAAACAAATTTTTAAATACATAGATTATTACTAAGCCAGACAAAACTATTTTAAGTAAATCAAAGTATTCAACATTTTTTGTAATTTCATACAAATTTT
>CACJBX010000011.1 GCA_902591755.1 uncultured Pelagibacteraceae bacterium | reverse complement strand
TCGCTTTAAAATTTATTTCATTTGTAATTTCTGGCCAAAATATATTTGATACACCAAATGAATTGTGGATACCAAAAGAATTAATTGAAAATAAATTTCCTATTTTCCATTTAAGTTTCTGAAACAAATTTAAATTTAAATTTGAGGATAAAAGTTGGTACCCAGGATAAGCAACTATTTTTGCGTTATACTTTTCAGAGATAACATCGCATAAATATGCTGAGGCAATATGATTAAATGTAGCATTTCCAAATTCTGTGAGAATCGTGCTTTCTCTTTTGTTATTTATTTTACCATTTCTAAATAAAAAAATAAATTTATCTTTTATACTTTTTTTTATCATAAAGTCTTTGAGCAATTTCATACCTATGAAAAAATGTTTTAAAGTGAGTACTGTTTGAGAATTTTTTTTAATTCAATGATTTTTAAAAAATTATTTTTATTTTCAGAAGAATAAACAAAATTATGAGGAGTTTTTTTTGCACCAAACTTTTTTTTATAATAAGATATTAACTTTCTATCTTTATTTAATAATATATAATACTTTTTTGTATCATAAGTATTTAAATTGTCTGCGGAAGAAATTAATTTTTCATGAATTTTTTCTCCTTGTCTGATACCTATCGTTTGAATCTTCAAATTTGGATCTATTGCTTTTGCTAAATCCAAAACCTTAAACGATTTTATTTTTGGTATGATAATCTCACCCCCTATTGTATTTTCTAGAGACCATAATACCATCTTAACTGATTCGACTAACGAAATGTTAAATCTTGTCATTGATTTATCTGTAATTAAAAATCTACCATTCTTTTTTTGTTTTAAAAATTCTGGCAAAACAGAACCTCTGCTGCCTGTGACATTTCCATATCTAACGACAGAAAAAGAAATATTTTGCTTTCCTTTAATATTATTTGCTGAAATAAATAATTTATCTGAACAGAGTTTTGTTGCGCCATACAAATTTACTGGCGAAACAGCTTTGTCTGTAGATAAAGAAATGACCTTTTTAACATTATTGTTTATTGAGGCCTCAATTATATTTTGAGCGCCTATCACATTGGTTTTGATTACTTCAAAGGGATTGTATTCTCCTGTTGGCACTTGTTTAAGTGCTGCAGCATGAATAACATAATCTACATCTTTTAAGGCCCAAATTAATCTGTCTTTATCTCTTATATCTCCAATAAAAAATCTTAATTGTTTATTTTTTAATTCACTAAAGTCTTTACTTACTTTCATTTCATGTTGTTTTAATTCATCTCTACTAAAAATAATTATTTTTCTAAAAGGTAATTTTTTTTTTAATATATATTTAATAAAAGTTTTACCAAATGAACCAGTTGCACCAGTAATAAGTATAGTTTTATTATTAAAAATTTTACTCATGTTTATTAATTCTATTTATTATCATACTAAATTTTATGTTCAAGTTTTGAACATGTATAACCCTCAAAATATGTTACGTAAAGAAATAATTTTTATTAAATCTCAAAATTTTTGAATTATTAAAAAAATCAAGCTATTCAAGTTAAATTGCTCTTATAGTTTTCATTAACTTAAAATTTCTTTATACAAGTCTCTTAAAATTTTCATATTACCAAAAAAAACATTTCCAAATTTAGATGGGCCATTCCTCTTCTTAATCTTAATATTTACTTTTTTAATACTTTTATTATTTTTGATGTACTGAAGCGCAATATTAGAACATGCATGATAGTCTTGATTAAAAACTTTGTTGTTAATTGTTTTTAAATTGTACCCCTTAAGGCCACATAAAATATCACTAACATTAAATTTTTTGGTAGTGTAAATGTTAAATATTTTTTCCGAGATTCTTGGAAAATTATTTCTAATTCCAATTACTAGGTTGTAACCTTTTTTTAAGTGTTTAACAAAAATCTTTAAATAAGAAATTTTTAATTGTCCATCTGCATCAAAAGTTATAACACCATCATAACCACTTTTCATCGCGAATTTTAATCCTCTCTCAATAGATTTTTGATAGCCAATATTTTTTTTATTCCTCAAAAAATGAGTGCATAAATTATTTATTCTCAAATGAGTTTTGTCTATACTTCCATCATCTACTACGATCGTTTTGTATTTTTTTATCTTTCTTAGGATATTAATTATATTTTTTCCTTCATTATATGTAGGAATTAAGACAACTATTTTGTTACATCTTTCCATCTTAGATAGTCGTGTTTTAATAAGTTTTTATTTATTTTTTTCCCTATAATTTTTCCTAATTCATAAGGTTGGATTGCATCACTTGGGCAAGGCCGTAAACAAACTAAATTTTCTTTTTTTAATACACTCCCTTTCTTAATGTTTTCATTTAAACGTATTGATCTTCTTTGCAAAATTACAGTCTCAATTTCATTTTTTTCAACCTTTTTTTTACAATTTCCTAAACTCTCTTCAAGATCTCTTGAAAACAAAATCATATCTTTCCATGAATTATAGTTCATTGAAAATGCGTGGTCTGGGCCATCTAAATTATTATCTAATGTATAATGCTTTTCTATCACTCTTGCCCCAAGTGTTATCGCACCAAGAACTGTTGCATGACCTTGTGTGTGGTCGCTTAAACCCAAAATAGCTTTAGGAAATTGTTTTTTAAAAATTTTTAATACATTTAGATTTATAAATTTTAAGTTTGACTTGTTATTTGTATAATTTGTATTACATTGCATTAAAACATATTCTTTTTTGATTTTTTCTATTCTTTTTACTGCTAGAGAAACTTCTTTCAATGTCGAGGCGCCTGTTGCTAGCACTAATGGCTTTTTTTTTTTTGAAATTTTTTCTAGTATTTCATGCCAAGTAATATCCCCAGATCCAACTTTGTAAAAACTTATATATTTATCTACGTAATCAACTAAATCTAAAGAATACGGACTTGTAGAAAATAAAATATTAGCTTTATCACATTCTTTTTTAAGTATTTTTGTCCATTCAATTGGTAACGATGCATCTCGGTACGTCTCAAAAACACTCTTTTTCCAGTTCGCCTGATGCGATTTCTTATTTCTTAAATCTTTGAAACCTTTGTCAGATACAATTGTTTCAGCTTTAAAATGTTGGAATTTAGCAACATCAGCTCCAGCTTCAGCGCATGAATGTATTAAATCAATTGCTTTGTTTAAATTTCCATCGTGATTTGCTGCTATATCTGCAATGAAAACTGTAGGTTTATTTTCACTTATTTTCTTTTTTCCAATTTTCATTTTTAGTTCATTCTTGAAATGTTTGATTTGCAAATCTCGGTATCCAAAAATTTCCTCGGATTTTTTTCTAGATTACTTATTTTTATTTTTTTAAATACTTTATCAAGATTAAAAAAATATTTTTCGATAATTTTTGGGTTATGCATGGTGCTTAAATAGAAGCTATTAGAAGCTAAATAGTTTGACTTCAGCATTTCTTGAGAAATGAGAGTTTTATAAACCAAATTATGGTTTTTAAAGAGAATTATTGGCATTGCATCCAATCCTTTAACGGTTGCATCAATGTCATATTTCCTCGCCAAATTTTCCCATTTATTTTTTACTCTTTTTCCAAGTGAGGTTATTGTTTTCCAGCTTTTATTTTCTTCCATAATTTTTAATGTTTCTAAAGCAGCAACGGGTCCAATACGTTCACTCCAAAAAGTACTACTAATAAATGTATCCAAACTTTTGTTCATTATTTCTTTTTTTCCAATTAATGCTGTAATTGCATAACCATTGCCAAGAGACTTCCCAAAAGTTGCTAGATCTGGATAAACCTTATATTTTAAATGAAGTCCACCAAAAGTTTCTCTGAAGCCAGATGTACATTCATCAAAAATTAAAACAATATTATTCCGATTTGCTATTTCTCTAACTTCTTTAAGAAACTTGATATTTGGTTTTTCATTTCTTGCAACTTCCATTTTAATAGTTCCTATATCTTTATTCTCACTTATTATTTTTTTTAGTTGATCAATTCTATTATAAGAAAATTGAAAAATAGAACTTTTCAAAAAATTTGGTACACCTTCTGTTTTCAAATTTGAAAAAAGGTGTTGATCTAAATTTTTTTTGTTTTTTAAATTAGTAGATAAATACCAATCATGCCATCCGTGGTATCCACAAATTGCTACCTTATCTTTTCCGGTATATGCTCTAGATAACCTAATTGAGATAGCATTAATCTCTCCTCCAGTCCTGGCAAGTCTTGCCATGTCGGACCATTTATGCATTGAAACAAGTTTTTCACATAATTCTACTTCTTCTGGACAGTTTAAAGTACTAGCTACACTCTTTTCAATTGCTCTTTTTACTTTTTGATCAATTCTTTTATTTGCATAACCAAGAATATTTGTGCCAACGCTCATTAAACTTGTATCTATATATTTTTTGTTTTCTAGGTCCCAAACATTTACACCTTTGGCTCTTGAAAAATAACTAGGCCAAACTTTTGGTAAAAAAGTTTCTGGATTTTTTGAAAGAAACATATTTCCTGATGGAATAACTTTTTTTGCTCTTTTCCAAAGTTTTTGACCTTTTTTCATGTAAGAACCTTCATCTCTTTTAATATGTGAATTCAATTCAAAAATTTTTGGTTTTTTTTTATATAATCTAATAATATCTTCAAATAAAAAAGTATTTTTATTATTAAAATATTTATAAATATTCTTTAAAACCTCAAGATCTTCTGGCTCATCTAAAGTTAATCTTAGACTTGAGAAATCTTTTTTATTTTTAAAAATATTAACTTTGTAGTTTTTTTTTATGTAAGGTGTTACATGCTCTCTATCATATTCATTTTTTGCTTTAGACCAAGTTTTTTTAAGAATTTCAAAATCAAATATTTCTACATCTAATCCATCAGGAAAAGTGGGAACGCTGATATTACTTGTAATTGTATTTTTATTTCTTAAATGGCTTGAAATTACCTTATCTACTATTTGGGGATCTATGAAAGGACAATCTGCAGTAATTCTTAAGACATAATTTGGTTTATAGATTTTTGCTGTTTTATAATATCTATCTAATAGATCGTTTTCAGATCCCCTAAAAAATTCTTTCTTTAAACATTTAATGTGATTTACTAATTGATTATCAATTTTAGATTTTGTTGTAGCTACCACAATTTTATCTATTAATTTTGTTTTTGATAACCTCTCAATTAAAACTTGAATAATTGTCTTATTCCCTAACTTTTGCATAACCTTTTTTGGAAATCTAGTAGAACCAAGCCTTGCCTGTATTATTGCCAGTACTTTCATTTTTAATTCCAATTATTTGGATTAATTAATTTTAAATCTTTCGATGCTATATTTGTTGGATAATTAGTTTTTTTGTTTTGAAAATTTTCAAGAATACTTTTTAGTTGATTGCTATTTTCAAAACCAAGTATAATTTTATTTATATTTTTATTTTTTAATACAAAATTAATTGCATTCAAAGCAGACTGAAGCATGTTATTTTTGTTCATTCTATCCCAAATTTTAAACAATTTAGCCCATTTATCAAATTTACTAGGTCTTTTTTTCATTAATAAAAGTCCCTGTAAAAAAACTGATCTGACATGAATTTCAACTTTTTTCTTTTTAAAGAAATTCATATATCTACTATTTTCTAATCTTCTATCAATAACATTGTAAGGACATTGAATAATATCAAAATTAAATTTTTTTAAAATTCTTATAGAACTTTCAAAATCATAGATGGAAATTCCAATTTTTTTAATTTTCTTACTTTTTTTTAGATTAATTAGTGACTTATAAATTATATGTGCTTTATTTGAAAGCATATCGTCAGGGTTATGAAGTAAAATTGCATAAAAACTCTTTTTATTAATTTTTTTTAGACTAGAGACAACCTTGTTTTCTATCCATTTATTAATATCCAAACATTTTTTTGGAATCTTTGGAATTTTAGAAATAACTTCGATATTTTCTAAATTTAATTTATTCAAAATTTTTTCACAGTTTCTATAGTCTATTGATGTGTCTAAGAACTTAATTTTTTCTTTTTTTAATATAAAAAATAATTTATCTAACTCCTTTTTTTTTATTTTTCCGTGCCTGTTTGATACACCATATTTTGTTCCAAATTGTGCTGAACCAATACACAGTTTTTTATTTAATATCATTTTCGATACTATTAATAGACTCGATAATAGAGGGTAATTTTAAATATTTTGAAATTTTCTTAGTTGACATAAAAGTTCCCAGCGGTCTCTCATGAGTTTCATATCTACTTTTAAAAGATTTTATATATTTAGTTTCTAACTTAAATTTTTTTGCAATTAAAATTCCGAATTTATATTTTGAAATACTATTTTTTGAACCAATATTATAAATACCTTTTATTTTTAAATTATTTAGTTTTATAATTTTT
>CACJBX010000010.1 GCA_902591755.1 uncultured Pelagibacteraceae bacterium | reverse complement strand
CTAACAAATTAAAAGTTAAAAAAGTTACTATTCCTATTGGGGTAATTGGAGTTATTTATGAAAGTAGACCAAACGTAACTTCAGACGTCTCTTCTTTATGTTTTAAATCTGGAAATAGTGTAATATTAAAAGGAGGTTCAGAAGCTTTTAATTCTAATAAAATTATCTCAAACTTATTCAGAAAAGCTCTTAAGAAAAATAAGGTAGATGTAAATTTTGTTCAATTTATTGAAAAAAAAAATAGAAAAGTGGTAGATTTTTTATTGTCTAAAATGGAGTCTTACATTGATGTAATAATTCCAAGAGGCGGCAAAAATCTAGTAAAAAAGGTAAAAAAATATTCGAATATACCCACCATAGGACATCTTGAAGGTTTATGTCATACCTTTGTAGATGAAAACGTAAATCACAAAATGGCAAGTAAAATTATATTAAATGCAAAATTAAGAAACCCTGGAATTTGTGGTGCTACAGAGACATTGCTTGTTCATAGAAAACTATCTAGCGAAAAAATCAATTTAATTATTAATGATTTATTAAAAAATAATTGTAAAATATATGCAGACGACACTATCAGAAAAATTTCTCCAAAAAAAATTCATAAAGCAACATCAAAAGATTGGTCGACCGAATACTTGTCATTAAAAATTTCTGTAAAAAAAGTCAACAATGTAGAGGATGCCGTCGAACATATTAATAAGTATGGTACCTCACATACTGAGGCAATTATTTCTAATAATAAAAAAAATACAAAATACTTTTTTGAAAATGTGAAAAGTTCAATATTAATTCATAATTCATCGACTCAATTTGCAGATGGAGCTGAACTTGGCTTTGGTGGCGAAGTAGGTATATCAACTAATAAATTACCACCTAGAGGTCCTGTCGGTTTAAATCAACTTGTATCTTATAAATATGAAGTAATAGGAAATGGCCAAATACGATCTTAAAAAAAAAGTTAGACTAGGTATTCTTGGCGGAACTTTTGATCCTGCTCACAAAGGGCATTTAAAAGTTTCAAAGGTTGCTAAAAAATTATTCAAATTAGACAAAATTGTATGGGCTATCACTGAAAAAAATCCTTTTAAAAGTAAAAGTTTTTATAGCCTTAAAAAAAGAGTCCAAATTGCAAAGAGTTTAACAAAAAAAACAAAGTATGTGACTGTGGGTTTTTATGAAAAAAAAATTAAATCTAATAAGACAATTAATCTTATAAAATTTTTTAAAAAGAATCGCAGTAACGAAATTTTTTTTATAATGGGAGCTGATAATCTCATAAATTTTCATAAATGGAACAATTGGTCTAAAATTGGAAAGTTAGCAAAAATTTTAGTTTTTGATAGAAGCGGGTACAAAAAAAGATCAAAGGAATCAGTGGCTTATAAGAACTTAAAAAAAAGGGGTCTAAAATACATAAGTTTTAATAAGGTAAATATTTCATCTTCTCAAATAAGAAATATTTGATAAGGTAAATAATTAATGGCCGAAAACTTAGACTTAAAAAAAATCATCATCAAAACACTAGATAGTAATAAGGCTTTAGACATAGTATCTATAGATCTTAAAGATAAATCCTCAATAGCAGACTATATGATTGTTGCAAGTGGAACGTCTTCTAGACATATCCAGTCTCTTTCTGAACAAGTTTTGGAAAAGTTTAAAACTAATGGATTAAAAAATTGTAAAATTGAGGGAAAAGATAGTGCTGAGTGGAAACTGGTAGATGGAATAGACATTGTAGTTCATATTTTTAATCCAGAGAAAAGAAAGTTTTATGAATTAGAAAAAATTTGGTCTGAGTTAATTCCAAAAGAGAAAGTTATTGTTTAATGAGAATAATTATTTTTGCAATTATAATTTTTCATACGTTTACACTTGCATTTTCAAATAATGATAACATTTACGATAAAGTAGATTTATTTGGAGAAGTACTTGATAAAGTTAACAAAGAATATGTTGAAGAGATAGATCAAGCTGAAGCAATGGATGCTGCAATCGATGGAGTTTTAAGATCGCTTGACCCATATTCTGCATATTTATCACCTGAGGATCTTAAACAAATGGAAACTGAAACAAGCGGTAAATTTGGGGGATTAGGAATCGAAGTCGGTATGGAAGCAGGTGTTGTAAAAGTAATATCTCCAATAGATAGTTCTCCAGCTGACAAAGCTGGTGTTAAAGCAGGTGATTACATAGTGAAAATAAATGACACGCAAGTACAAGGAAAGACATTGACTGAAGCCGTTGATTTAATGAGAGGCCCAGTTGGAAGTAGTATCGAAATTACAGTTAGAAGAGTTGGGAAAAAGAAATCATTAATATTCAATATTACAAGAGAAATTATTCAAATCGCATCAGTGAAATCAAAGACTTACGATAAAAAAATTGGTTACTTAAGATTGACGTCATTTAATGAAAATAGTGGTAGTCAAATCAAAACTGAGATTAAAAAATTTAAAAGAGATAAAAAAATTGAAAGCTATATCCTTGACTTACGAAATAATCCTGGAGGATTATTATCTCAAGCAATTAAAATATCAGATTTTTTTCTTGAGGATGGAGAAATTGTATCGACCAAGGGCCGACAAAAAAGTGAAAATAGAAAATGGTTTGCAAGTAGTGGAGATTTAATAAATGGTAAAACTCTTGTAGTTTTAATTAATAATGGGTCTGCATCAGCATCAGAAATAGTTGCGGGAGCATTAAAGGATCACAAAAGAGCAGTTTTGGTTGGTGAAAGTACATATGGCAAAGGTTCTGTTCAATCAATAATTCCTCTTAAAAATGAGGGAGCAATTAGACTAACAATTTCAAAATATTATTTACCCTCAGGAAAATCAATTTCAGAGGTTGGTGTAGCTCCAGATATATCAATTGAAGAAGAAGAAAGTGATTTTCGAATTGATACAGAAACCGATAATCAATTAAATTTTGCTCGTAAACTTTTAGCAGGATAGATGCTCGAAAAGTTTAAAAAGTTGCCACTTAGAAAAGGAGTGGGCATTGTTTTGCTTAATCAAAATAACGAAGTTTTTGTAGCAAAAAGAATAGATAATCCAAACAATTATTGGCAAATGCCTCAGGGTGGAATTGATGAAAATGAGGACTTTCTTGATGCAGCTACAAGAGAGTTAGAAGAAGAAACAAGTATAACAAACGTTAAATTAATTAAAGAGTTGGACGGTTTTCAAACTTATCTGCTTCCTCAAAATCTTTTAGGAATTATATGGAAAGGGAAATACAAAGGTCAAATACAAAAGTGGTTTTGTATGAGATTTCTGGGTAGTGACAACGAAATAAATATAAAAACCAAAAAGCCTGAGTTCTTAGAGTGGAAATGGATAAACCTTGAAGATATTACGAAAAATGTGGTTGATTTCAAATTAGACGTTTATAATGAAGTCAAAAAAAAAGTGCTGGATATTTTAAAATAATCTAATTGAGTCTATTCAAAACATCAATTTTTTGATTTGCTAAAAATCTTTTTTGGTCGTCTAAATTTTCATCTTTTAAAGCTTCATTGGCCTCATTAATCATTGAGCTTAAATCGTCTTTTTTTATTTCTTTTATGTCGATAATTTTGCTGGTAAGAATTGATAAAGAATTTTCACTAAATTCTATAATTCCATCTTCAACATATAATTCTTTTACTTCATTGCCTGTAAAAACCTTGACTATTCCAGGTTTTAAAAATGAAATTATAGATATGTGATCTTTCAAAATACCCATATCACCTTCAAATGCAGGTACCACTACTTCAGATACATTATCTAAAGAAAGGAATAATTTTTCTGGATTAACAATTTCCAAGTTAAACGAATCTGACATTATGCAGCGGCTTCTTTCTCCATTTTTTTAGCTTTCTCAATGGCCTCTTCGATAGTACCAACCATATAAAATGCTGCCTCAGGAAGATGATCATATTCACCTTTGCAAATTGCATCAAACCCTTTTATAGTTGAGTCTAGATCTACCAATTTTCCAGGTGATCCAGTAAAAACCTCTGCAACAAAGAATGGTTGAGATAAAAATCTTTGTATTTTTCTAGCTCTGGCTACAATTAATTTGTCCTCTTCGGATAGCTCATCCATTCCGAGAATTGCAATGATATCTTGTAAAGATTTGTAGGTCTGAAGCACTTTTTGTACTTCTCTAGCTACTCTATAATGTTCATCACCAACAATTCTTGGATCTAGTATTCTTGAAGTAGAGTCTAAAGGATCAACTGCAGGATAAATACCTATTTCTGCTATCTGTCTCGATAATACTGTTGTTGCATCTAAGTGAGCAAAAGATGTTGCTGGTGCAGGGTCAGTTAGGTCATCTGCAGGCACATAAATCGCTTGTACTGAAGTAATGGAGCCCTTATTTGTTGTCGTAATTCTCTCTTGTAGGTTACCCATATCGGTAGCAAGAGTTGGTTGATATCCAACAGCTGAAGGTATCCTGCCTAATAGTGCTGAAACTTCCGAGCCAGCTTGCGTAAATCTAAAAATATTATCAACGAAAAATAATACATCTTGGCCTTCTTGATCTCTAAAATATTCAGCAACAGTCAATCCAGTTAACGCGACCCTTGCTCTTGCGCCTGGGGGCTCGTTCATTTGACCATAGACTAATGCAGCTTTTGAACCTTTGCCCTCTGGCTTAATTACTCCTGAGTCAATCATCTCATGGTAAAGGTCATTTCCTTCTCTAGTTCTTTCCCCTACACCTGCAAAAACCGAAAAGCCACCATGTGCTTTAGCAACGTTATTTATCAATTCCATAATTAAAACAGTCTTTCCAACACCTGCACCACCAAATAATCCAATTTTTCCACCTTTTGCATATGGCGCTAAAAGATCAATTACTTTAATACCTGTAACTAATATTTCAGTCTCTGTAGATTGATCATTAAATTCTGGAGCTGCCCTATGGATTGGCCAATTTTCTTTACTCTTAACATCACCTTTTTCATCAATAGGTTCACCAATGACATTTATAATTCTTCCTAAAGTTTCTGGTCCAACTGGTACTTTAATTGGTGCGCCTGTATCTGTTACTTCATCTCCCCTTTTAAGACCCTCTGTGGAGTCCATAGCAATGGTTCTCACACTAGACTCTCCCAAATGTTGGGCTACTTCTAAAACTAACCTGTTCCCAGCATTTTTACATTCCAGTGCAGTTAAAATCTCGGGTAATTCTCCTTCAAAACTTACATCGACAACTGCTCCAATAATTTGAGTTATTTTTCCTTTTCTCATATTATAAACTTTCTGCTCCTGATATTATTTCAATTAATTCTTTTGTAATAGCTGCTTGTCGACTTCTATTATATTCAATTGTGAGTTTCTCAACCATTTCCCCGGCATTTCTTGTCGCATTATCCATTGCGCTCATTCTAGATCCTTGTTCGCTAGCCGAATTTTCTAACATGGCTTTGAAAATTTGTGTTGAAATATTCTTTGGTAACAAATTATTTAGTATTTCATCCTCTTCGGGCTCAAACTCGTAATTCATAACGTCATTTTTATCGTCTGATTTCTCTGATTTTAATGGGATAATCTGTTGTTCTTGAGGTATTTGGGTAATAACATTTTTAAATTTGTTAAAGAAGATTGTACAAACATCAAATTCACCCTTCCCAAATTTCTCAATTATCATTTTTCCTACTTTATCAGCATCAAAGTAATTTACATTTTTAGATTCTTTGAAAGAAATATTCTCAATTATATGCTCTTTGTAAGCTCTTTTAAGTTGGTCAAATCCTTTTGATCCAACAGTCACTATCTTAAGCTCCTTACCACTATCTAATATTTTTTTGAAATAAGACTTCGCTTTTTTGGTGATGTTTGAATTAAAACCTCCACATAAACCTCTGTCAGAGGTCATTACCACACAGAGATGCACATTATCTTTACCTGAGCCTGCTAAAAGCTTTGGTGCATTTTCCTTATCATTTATATTCTTAGACAAATTTAAGATTATATTGTGCATCTTATCAGAATAAGGTCTGCCTTTTTCAGCACTTTCCTGAGCTTTTCTAAGCTTTGCAGCTGCAACCATTTTCATTGCTTTTGTAATTTTTTGTGTAGATTTTACACTTGATATTCTTTTTTTTAAATCGTCTAAACTAGCCATAATTATTTATCAAAATTTTTCTTTAAATCCAAAATAATACTCGTCAATTTTTTCTCATTTTCTTCTTCAAGTTTTCCTGATGAAATTATTGAATTTATCAAATCTGGTTGTTCAGATTTACATTTCTCAATTATATCTTTCTCAAATTTTGATATATCTTTTTGTTGAATATCGTCTAAGTGACCTTTTACACCACAAAAGACAGAAATAACTTGCTCAGCTACTGTCATTGGAGAATATTGTTTTTGTTTCAATAATTCAGTTAATTTTGCTCCTCTGTTTAAAAGTTTTTGGGTTGACGCATCTAAGTCAGATCCAAATTGTGCAAAAGCTGCCATCTCTCTATATTGAGCAAGTTCAAGTTTCATAGATCCAGAAACTTTTTTCATAGCTTTTGTTTGGGCAGAAGATCCTACCCTTGAAACTGATAAGCCAACATTAATTGCAGGTCTTATTCCTTGATTGAATAGTTCTGTCTCTAAAAATATTTGTCCATCAGTAATTGAGATTACGTTGGTAGGTATGTAAGCTGAAACATCTCCTGCTTGAGTTTCGATGATTGGCAACGCAGTTAACGATCCTCCTCCATGTTCGTCACCTAATTTTGCCGCTCTTTCAAGTAATCGACTATGTAAATAAAAAACATCTCCTGGATATGCCTCTCTTCCTGGAGGACGTCTTAAAAGAAGTGACATTTGTCTGTAGGCTACTGCTTGTTTTGAAAGATCGTCATAAATAATTAAAGCATGCATTCCATTGTCTCTAAAATATTCCCCCATAGCACATCCAGTGTATGGAGCTAAAAATTGTAATGGAGCTGCATCCGAAGCTGTTGCCGCAACAATTGTTGTATATTCCATAGCACCAGCCTCTTCCAAAGTTTTCTCTATCTGTCTAACAGTCGATCGTTTTTGACCTATTGCAACATAAATACAGTAAAGTTTTTGTTTTTCATCACCTGACTCGTTTATCTTTTTTTGATTAATTATCGCATCAATTGCAACAGCAGTTTTTCCTGTTTGACGATCTCCAATAATTAATTCCCTTTGACCTCTACCTATTGGAACCAAACTATCAATTGATTTTAAACCTGTTTGCATTGGTTCGCTGACAGATTTTCTTGGAATAATTCCTGGTGCTTTCACCTCGACTCTACTTCTTTTAATACTTTTGTCTAAAGCTCCTTTACCATCTATTGGGTTTCCTAATCCATCAACAACTCTTCCAAGTAATTCTTTCCCAACTGGTGTGTCAACAATCGCTCCAGTCCTTTTGACTGTGTCACCTTCTTTAACTGCTCTATCATCACCAAAAATAACTACCCCAACGTTATCGCTTTCTAAGTTTAATGCCATACCTTTAGAACCATCAGCAAATTCCACCATCTCACCGGCTTGAACATTGTCGAGTCCGTAAATTCTTGCTATTCCGTCTCCTACAGAC
>CACJBX010000009.1 GCA_902591755.1 uncultured Pelagibacteraceae bacterium | reverse complement strand
GGATAAAAAAGATCGGCTAAGTTTTTTTTCAATATTACTATTGCCAATATCTTTGATAGTATCAATTAAAAATTATTATGAAAATACAAAGCCAAAAAAAAACTTCTATGATTTAAAAACAATTTGTGTAGGAAATATTTATATTGGTGGAACAGGAAAAACACCGCTAGTAAATAATTTAGCAGTTCATTTTAAAAAAAAGTTTAAAACCTTTATTATAAAAAAAAACTATTCTTCTCATGAAGACGAAAAAAGACTCTTAGAGACAAAACATAAAGTAATTTTCAAGAAAACAAGAATGGAGTCTTTATTAATAGCAGAACAAGAAGGAGCCGAAGTAGTTATATTTGATGATGGGTTACAGGAAAAAACATTAAATTACGATTTAAAAATTGCTTGTTTCAATTCCTTAAAACTAGATGGAAATGGACAAGTGATACCAGCTGGGCCTTTGCGAGAAAGATTAGATAGTGTCAAAAATTATGATATTATTTTGATTAACGGTCATATTTACAAAGATACTAAAAATTTTATTAAAAAAATAAAGAAGATCAATCCAAACTTAAAAATATTTATGGGCAAATATGTTCCTAAAAATTATTCCCAATTAAAAAAAAAAAAATTTCTTGCATTTAGTGGAATTGGCAACCCACACACTTTTAATGAAACTCTTAGAAATTTAAAAATTAGATTAGATAGTTACAAGGTATTTCCTGACCATTACAATTATACTGAAAATGACTTACAAGAACTTGCAAAACAGGCAAAATTAAAAGGTTGTAGGCTTCTCACTACAGAAAAGGATTTTTATAGGATAAATAAAACATTTCGAAAGAATATTAATTTTTTAAAAATTGAATTATCAATAGATCAAGAAAAAAAATTTTATAAATACTTACATGATAGGTTATGAAATCAATTAGATATATTTTAGAATATATTTTGATTGTAATTCTTTTTAGTTTATCCAAATTACTTGGATACAGAATTGCATCTGGGTTAGGATATTTGATTGGTAAAACGTTTGGTCCATTTTTTAGATCAAAAAAAATAATTATAGATAATTTAAGTAAATTTGATAAATCGTTAACCCCAGAAAAAATTAAAAATATTTCTCAAGAAATGTGGGGGAACTACGGCAGAATTTTATCTGAATACCCTTTTATTTCTAAATTTAGAAGAGGAGATTTGGATAAATACATTACAATAGAAAACTCCCAAAAATTAGAGGAAATTAAAAATGGTGAACCTGTTATTTTTATTTCTGCGCACTTTAGTAATTTCGAGTTAATGGCTATGATAATTGAAAGAGCGGGAGTAAATTTATGCGCAATATATAGACCATTAAATAATAAAATGGTGAATTCAATAATGGAGCCACTTCGTAAAAAATTCATTTGCAAAAGACAAATTAAAAAAGGAATTTCTGGGGTCAGGGATTCTCTGAAATTTTTTAAACAAGGCTATAGTATTGCAATGATGATAGATCAAAGGGTGAGTGAGGGAGAAAAAATAAATTTTTTTAATTATCCAGCACTTACATCGACTATTCCAGCGCAATTTGTAAAAAAATTTAAGTGTAAAATTCAACCGGTGCACATAGAAAGATACGATGAAGTTTTTTTTAGAGTAACTTTTGATGAAAAAATTACTTTTAAACCGAATGCAGATGAAAATTCGATAAGTCTGGAACTTAACAAATGGTTAGAAAAAAAAATAAGAAAAAACCCAGCTCAATGGATATGGTCACACGATAGATGGAAATAATTTTTTACTTTTTCTCCTCCCTTTTTAATTGAGCTTCTTTGTAGGAGAAATATGCCTCTTGAAGTTCTACGTTCCAATAATGGAGATTTTGAAGATATATTTTTTCCTTAGATACCGCACAAATGACGTGGTCCCCTGGCTCAATTATTTCAAACTTGTTAGGTAAGTACTTTAATTTAGCTAATTTATTTTTCATATTTTAAGTTATAAGATTACTATAGATGAATATAGGAATTATTGGAAGTGGTGGTAGAGAGCATGCAATTTGTCATATGCTCAGTAAATCAAAAAAAGTGTCAAAAATTTTTTGTTTTCCAGGGAATGCAGGTACCAATTTAATTGCTGAAAATGTGAACTTAAACCCTGATAATTTTTCAGAACTTGAAAAACATTGTATTGATAAAGAGATAAAATTAATAGTTGTTGGACCAGAAAAACCATTGGTAAATGGGATAGTCGATCACTTTAAAGGAAAATCAATTAAGGTATTTGGTCCAGATAAGATTTCATCAAAGCTTGAAGGTTCAAAAATTTTTACAAAGGAAATTTGTCAAAAAAATAATATTCCAACTTCAAGATTTAAAATCTGTAAAAGTTTAGACGAAACTATAGACTACTTAAAGAGTGTTCGGTATCCTCTAGTGATTAAAGCTGATGGATTAGCATCAGGAAAAGGAGTTTATATTTGCAATGATTTTGATGAGGCAAAAACAGCTTCAGAAGAAATTTTTAATGGAAAATTTGGATCTGCTCATCAAATTTTAGTTGAAGAATTTTTAGATGGTGAGGAAATGAGTTATTTCATAGTAACTGACGGAAAGAATTATAGATTTTTTGGTTCAGCTCAAGATCACAAAAGAGTTGGTGAGGGAGATGTAGGTAAAAATACAGGAGGCATGGGATGCTATTCGCCATCAAGACTTTTGAGTGATGAATTGGAATTTAAAATTAGAAAAAAAATTATTGAACCTACTTTGGGTGCCATAAATAGAGCGGGTGGAGTTTATAAGGGGTTTTTGTATGTCGGCCTTATGGTTAAAAATAATGACCCTTTTTTAATTGAATTTAATGTTAGAATGGGAGATCCAGAATGTCAAACGATCTTACCTACTCTCAAAACTGATTTATTAGATATTTTAATTTCATGTTGTGATGGGACATTAAATGAAATAAAGATTAACTTTTTTAATACAAAAAGTATTTGTATTGTACTATGTTCAAAAGGTTATCCAGAAAAATTTGAAAACAATATTGAAATTAAAAATTTGGAGCAACTCAAACTTCTTGAAAACCAAAGTATTTTCCATGCTGGCACACTTAAAAAAAAAAATGAAATAATTTCTAATGGCGGAAGGGTTTTAAACTTTGTTTCTGTTTCGGAAGATTTTTTACAATGTAGAGAGGAAGCAATTGATTTAATTAAAAGATTAAATTGGAAAAATGGATACTTCAGAAAAGATATTGGTCATAAAGTAATTAAAACATGAGAATAATTTCAGGTTTGAACAAAGGAAAAAAACTGATTTTGCCTAATGACAAAACAACCAGGCCTTTAAAAGATATGGCAAAAGAATCCATCTTTAATATTTTAAGTCACGCTAACTACATTAATTTTCAGTTTAGAGACAGTAAAGTTTTGGATTTATTTTCAGGAATTGGTTCTTTCGGTTTAGAATGTATTTCAAGAGGTTCAAAGTTTGTATTTTTTTTTGAAAATTATCCTCCAGTTTTAGAAATTCTAAAAAAAAATATTTCAAGCCTTAAATACGAGAACAAGTCAAAAGTAATAAATATTGATGCTTTTAAAATTAAAAATAGTACGTTTAAAAAAGATCAAAAATTTCAAATAATTTTTTGTGATCCGCCTTTCAAAGAAAAAAAAATCGAATTATTAATAAAAAAAATAATGGAAATGGATATTTTGGAAAAAGATGGAATATTTATTATTCACAGAAAAAAAGGTGATTTTGACAAATTTCCAAAGGAATTTAAAATTATTGATAGAAAGAATTATGGTTTATCAAGTTTTTTTTTCGGAAAAAAATTCTAACTAAGTATTCTTTTTGTTTCTTTTTTAATTGACTCGACTGCTGGCTGATCGAACGGATTAAGCTTCATCAATTTTCCTAACAATATTGTTTCTAACATAAAATATGTAAAAATTATTCCCAAACTTTCTTCATCTTTTTTCAATATTTCGAAACTTCTGAATTTTAGACCTTGTTTTTTAAAAACTCTTTTTATTGCATTCTTCTGTGCAGTCATTACTGATTTTATACTTTTGTTTTTTAAAAAGTTATACCCAGACAGTAAATTTTTATTTTTTATTTTAGGTGTTTTGTGATTGCTTACATCGAAAATTGTAAAAAAATTATTTTTGTTTCCGTCTAGATATAGCTGCATTAAACTGTGATTATCTTTGGGTAAATTTGAAATAATTGGAAAAAATCCTTTTCCCTTTTTACCTAAACTCTCTGATAACAATTGCTGATACCACTCAAGTAAGCTTATAGAGCCCTTGTCAAAATTGAGTATTACCGAATTGGTTTTTCCTGATAAGTAAAATTTATACATCATATCGACATTACTTATCAATATTCTAATAAAATTTTTATTTTTTATCAGATTATCAAACCTTTTAAATTTTTCACTTTTTAAGCCTAAAAGTTCTGCTGGCAACATTCCAACTTCTGATAAAGCAGAATACCTCCCTCCCACAAAATTTCGATGTTCAATAATTTCTGATTTTAATTTTAAAGCTAAATTCATTAAGTAGCTTTCTTTATTTTCAGTTATAAATAACTTCTTGCTATTTGAGAAAATATTCTGATTTATAATTGTCTCAAGGGTAGAGCCTGACTTTGAAATGACTATATCTAGATTTCTATTTTTAAATATTTTTGGGATATCAACATCGAGATTGTCATAAAAGTAGACTTTTTTCCTGATCTTAAATCTTAAAAAATTATAAATAGCCTTTATGCACAATGATGAACCACCTAATCCAAAAATGCTTATTGTTTTATATTTTTTGAATTTAGTTATTTTTTTTTTATTATAGGAGTACTGATAGTTATTTGAAAAAGTATCGATTATTCTATAGTTTGGGTTTTTTTTTTGTAAAATGTCTAAGAGAATTCTTTTTAACTTATTATTAAACTTTTTTTTAAAATCAAAGCAGGTTATCTTTATTTTTTTAGAAAACATTAATCTTTAATTTTTTCTAATACAAAACTTTCTGTGTCATTTGAAGAGGATGATTCTGCCACTTCTTCATCATCGTTTTTAATTGAGCTTAAAAGATCTTCAATTTCATTTTCTATATCCTCGATTTGAGTGGTGTCAGCTACTTCTTTTGGTGTGGGCAAATCATTGAAATTTGGTGGTAGAACTAAAGGATTTTTTTTTATCACAAGAAATTCATCGCTGTTTTCAAATTTTTTTCCACTTAAAGCACTTTTAACTCCTTCACACGAAGTGAGAATTAACAGCAAAGTAATTAATAAAAAATTTTTAATCATTAACTTCTTTCTTATACAATAGTTCAGCTAAAATAAGGCAAATAACACCCACTGTTATAAAGATATCAGCTATATTAAATATAAACCAGTGAAAATTACCTATGTGAAAATCAATAAAATCTGGTACTGATCCATAAAAAAGCCTGTCAAATAGATTTCCAAAAGACCCACCCAAAATTAATAAAAAAAAATATCTTCTAAAGTCTTTGGTGACAGTTGCTAAATAAATAATTATCAAATTTACTAAAATGATAAGTGTAGTAAATAAATTATAAGTAAATTCATTTGAAAACGAAAATAATCCAAAAGCTATTCCGGTATTCCAAACTAAATATGAATTTAAAAAGGAAGTAATATATATTTCTGAAATCTCAGTTTTTTCTGCAACCTCAATGACATAAACTTTGGAAAATCTATCTATTAAAAAAAGAATAAGAACAAATGTTGAGTTAAGTATAAATTTATTCACCTTGATTTTTATTAGAACATGAATGTCTTTCACATCCATTTTTATTAATTTTCCAACAAACCGGGCATTTTTGTCCTTCTGCTTTAACAGTATTTACTTTAATTGTATTTTCCTTTTCTTTTGCTTTAGTTATTTTTGCTGATGAAGTAATACAAATTTCTGAAAAATCGTAGTTTTTTCCCAGATTATAATTTTCATCATTTAACACTATCTCAATATTCGCTTCTAAACTTGATCCTATAATTTTTTCAGCTCGCATAGTCTCAATACTTGAATTAACTTCATTTCTAATGTCAATTATTCTCTGCCAGTTTTGTTTTAGCTTCGTATTATGCCACGATTGAGGAAATACATTTAATTTTTTTAAATGAATACTCTTTTCGTTATCATTTTTATTTACTAACTTAAATATTTCTTCAGTAGTGAAAGATAATATGGGAGCAAACCATTTTAGTAAACTATCTAGTATTATATTGAGTAGTAACTGACAATCTTTTCTTTTTTTTGAATTTTTTCCATCACAATACAAAGTATCTTTTCTAATATCAAAATAAAAAGACGAGAGATCAACAGTACAAAAATTTAGTAATTCTTTATAAATAAGATGAATATTATAAGAATTGAAATGTTTCATGAAGCTTTCATTCAAATTATATAATTTATGGAGCATGAGTTGTTCAAGCTCTGGCAATGTATCAACTTTGATTTTATCTAAATCAACTTCACTTAATTCATCATTTAAATTGCCTAATAAATACCTGAATGTATTTCTAAGTTTTCTATAAGCATCAGCATGCTGTTCCAAAATTTTATGATCTATCCTTAAATCCTCAGCATAATTTGAAGCCGCAACCCAAATCCTAAGAATATCTGCACCGTATTTTTTCAAGATTTCTTCGGGTGAAATAACATTTCCAAGAGATTTCGACATTTTAAGACCTTTTCCATCTACAACGAAACCATGTGATAAAATAGCTTCGAAAGGTGCCTCACCTCTTGTGCCACAAGACTCCAAAAGAGAAGAGTGAAACCAACCTCTATGCTGATCAGAACCCTCAAGGTAAAGAGATGCGGGCCATTTTAAATCTTCTCTTTGTTCTAATACAAAGGAGTGAGTAGAGCCACTATCAAACCATACTTCTACAATATCTGTTGTTTGGTAATAATCATTTTCATTATATTTCTTTCCAAGGAACCTTTGTTTGTTATCTTCAAACCAACAATCTGATCCTTCTTTCTCAAAAATATTAGCAATGTTATTAAAGACTTCTTCATCAACTAAAACTTTCTCATCTTTTTTAGAGATGAATATGGGTAGTGGAACTCCCCAAACTCTTTGTCTAGAAACACACCAATCTGGTCTAGTTTCTATCATTGATTTAAGTCTCTCCTTACCTTTGTTTGGATAAAACTCAGTTTTATCAATTGCAACTAAAGCTTTTTCTCTAAGTCCGTGACTTTCCATAGATATAAACCACTGAGGAGTTGCTCTGTGAATTAATGGCGCCTTTGACCTCCAAGAGTGAGGGTAAGTATGGTTTAATTTTCCATTAAAAAGTAATCTGTTATTTTTTTTTAAACTTTCAATAATGATTGGATTTGCTTTAAAAACATGTATTCCCTCGTAATTCAAAATATTCTTTGTATATTTTCCATCGTTATCTACTGTTTCAACTGCCTGAATTCCATTATTAATACATAAGTTAAAATCGTCAGGTCCATGACTTGGTGCACAATGAACTATTCCGGACCCTTGCTCTGTTGTAACAAAATTCGCCTCTAACATTGGAATATCGTGAGTGTAACCTTCTTTTTCTAAAGGGTGGCTACAAATTATATCTTTAAATTCTTTGCCTGATAACTTGTCAAGTTTCTCGAATTTTTTAATCTCACATTCCTTCAAAACTGTCTCTAGCAAATCATGAGCTATAACAATTTTTTTATTTTTGAAATCACCGTCATCTCCAATCTTAATTATTTGGTAGCTAATATCTTTATTATAAGCTAGCGCCTTATTGGCTGGTATAGTCCATGGAGTTGTAGTCCAAATAATAATTTCGCAATCCTCTAGACTTTTGTTTGAAGTTTTCTTAATTGGAAATGAAGTGTAAATAGTATCAGAAATATGATCCATATACTCTACCTCAGCATCTGCGAGAGCAGTTTTTTCAACAGAAGACCATAAGACGGGTTTATAACCTTTGTATAAGCTGCCCTCTTTTAAAAACTTCGCTAACTCCCTAACAATTTGAGCTTCAGCTTTGAAACTCATAGTCGAATAATAGTCTTTCCAATCTCCTATGACACCTAACCTTTGAAATTGTTTTTTGTGAACATCGATCCACTTATTTGCAAAATCTCTACATTCTTTTCTAAATTCAACTATTGGAACATCATTCTTATTTTTTTTATTCTTTTTGTATTGTTCTTCAATTTTCCATTCAATTGGTAAGCCATGACAATCCCATCCTGGAACATATACAGAGTCTTTTCCATTCATTTGATGAAACTTTGTAACAATATCTTTCAAAATTTTATTTAAAGCAGTTCCCATGTGGATATTTCCATTTGCATAAGGTGGGCCATCATGTAAAACAAATTTTTCATTTCCTTTACTGTTAGCTCGAAGCTTTTCATAAAGTGATATTTTGTTCCAATAATCAATTAGATCAGGTTCCTTTAAAGGAAGATTGGCTCTCATTGAAAATGATGTTTTCGGAAGATTTACAGAACTTTTACTCATTCGATAATATTGCCTTTGCTCTCTTACAATCTATTTTAATTTGTTTTTTCAAGT
>CACJBX010000008.1 GCA_902591755.1 uncultured Pelagibacteraceae bacterium | reverse complement strand
CCACCAACTAATGCAGGTGTAATGTAGTATCCAATCGCTAAGATAAATACCAATAAACATCCAGCTCCAATACCTGGTATGGTTAAAGGGAAGTATACTTTCCAAAAAGCAACGAATGGAGTTCCTCCCAAAGATTTTCCAGCTCTCATTAAACTCGGGGATATTGTTTTCATTACACTATACAAAGGTAAAACCATAAACGGCAACAATATTTGTGTCATTGCCACATAGGTACCAGTTTTATTAAACATCATTTCTGGTCTGCTGTCGTCAGCGACCAATCCTATCATAACAAAAAAATCGTTAACAACTCCTTGTTGTTGTAAGAGTATCATCCAACTTGCAGTTCTTACTAATAGTGATGTCCAAAATGGAAGAAGAACGCAAATCATTAGTAGGTTACTATATTTCATTGGCAATGTAGCAAGTAAATGGGCAATTGGGTAAGCCATTAAAAAACATAAAAGAGTTACAAAGAAAGCAATCTCCAAGGTTCTTAGCCATAAAATTCTATGAATTCTTCGATCTTCTTCTACACTTACAATATTACCTTCTTCATTTTTATACATGTCAATTCCCTTTAAATATTTTTGACTTGTATAAGCAGGAGCACGTCTTTGTATGGCTCGCCAATATTCAACGTCTGCCCATCTTTGGTGAACGGCCATTATTTGTTCTTTGTAATTTCCTTCCTCAAAATTTTTAGCTTTTCTTCGTAATTTTTTTAAAATACTTTTAAACCCATTCTTTGTATAATTTAATTGTGTTGAAAGTTTTCCATCTCGTTTCTCTTCAACAAGTTTTTGAAAATCTAAATAAAAAGACTCAAAAACTTCTTCTGGCGGCAATTCTTTACCATCCCATTTCTCCATTGACTTGAATGTTTTTGGCAACATCTCGGTAACCATTTTGTCATCCACACTCCTCATGAGCATGTCGCCGATTGGGAAAATATATGTAATAAGTAAAAAGAGTAATAGAGGTGCTACTAAAAGAAATGCTTTGATCTTATTTTTTCTTTCAGCTTTTTTAAGACTTACCTCAAGAGGTATGCCATCTGTTGTTAAAATTTTTCCTGTTTCACTGCTCATAAATAAAAAAGGGCGGCTATAAATAACCGCCCTTAATATAATATATAATTTTAGTCTTTAAAACTTAAAATTATAGACCAGCTTTCATTGCTTCCCATTTTTCACCAAGCTCTGTACCGTTATCAGCCCAGAATATTGGATCTACTAAGAAGTAATTTTTAGTGTTAGCTGGCGCAGTTGGCATTTGTGGTACCATGTTTGTCTTACCATCTTTGTACCATGGCTCACCTGCTGCCATAACTTTAAGTGATGATTTTCTCCAAGGTGCATATGCAATGTATTTTGCACTTCCTGCTAAACCTTCTGTACTTGTCATCATCGCTAGTGCTTTTTTAGCATCAGCTTCGTTTGGTCCACCTTTAACTAATACGAAATATTCGTAATCAAGACCTTGACCATCCCAAACTTGTTTGATTGGAGCACCTTCACCAATTTCTGCGTTGAAGAATCTTCCGTTCCAACCAGTTGCCATAACAACTTCACCTGAAACTAATAGTTCTGGTGGTTGAGCACCTGCTGACCAAAATACACATCCGCCGTTAGGGTCTGTGCATAATGCTTTGATTTTGTCCATTGCTCTGTTTACACCTTTTTCTGTGTTAAGAGCTTTGTAGATTTTCTTTCCACCTTTTCCTGGTTTGATACCATCTGCAGCTAAAGCAATCTCTAAATTTGTTAAAGCGCTTTTGTAGATAGCTCTTTTTCCTGGAAACTTTTTAGTGTCAAAGAAGTCTTTTATAGTTTTTGGTGTTCCGCTTACATTCTTTGTGTTGTACGCGTAGTTCCAAGAATATAAAATGTTTCCTACAGCACATTTACTTGGCATTGGAGCAAAAAAGTCTTTACTTGCCTTTGTACCATCTGGAGCTGGTGGGAAGTCTTTGTCAAAATCAAATTCAACAAATAAACCTTCGTCACATCCAGTGATAGTGTCCATTGCAAATACGTCAATTATATCCCACGTAATTTTGCCAGCCTCTTTTTGTGCTTTAATTTCTGATAATCCACCTGAGTAGTCGACCCAATTGATCGGTACACCAAGTTTCTTAGCAGTAGGGTCACCATATCCTAGCTTTTGTGACTCTGTATATGCTCCACCCCATGATGCAACTGTAACTGCAAATGCTGATGAGCTGATAGAAAGTGCAAAAGATAGAACTAGTAACAATTTACTTAGTTTTTTCATTATTCCTCCGTTTAAACGTTTTATAAAAAATTAATTACAGCAAGATATATAGTAGGAGTCAACCTGACATTTGGCTAAAATAGGGCTTTATTTTATCAAATAATTGAAAATTAAACCTGAGGTTTATTTTGGATCTAAAGCTCTAGCATCATGGCTATTCCAACTTACATTAATTTGGTTGCCCATTTTAATATCCATATTGGCAGAACTATTTGGAACTTTTAAAATAAATTCTTTGTTTCCAAGTAAATCAAGTCTTACTCTAGTATGATCTCCATGATAAATAACTTCTTCGATCTTTCCTTTAAAGTTATTGTCCATTTTTTCTTTTGTGTTAATTAAAGCCCGCTCTGGTCTTAGAGATACAGTAGTTTTGTCTCCATTAGACTTAACTGAAATTGGATTTGCAACTATTTCTGTTCCATCATTAAGCTTAACTTTGCATTCTTTACCAGACATGTTGGTTACTTGTCCTGCAAAAGTATTATTCTCGCCAATAAATTCAGCTACGAAAGAGTTTACAGGTTCTTCGTATAATTTGTCTGGTGATGAAAGTTGTTGTACTTTTCCATCATTAAATACTGCTATTCTATTAGACATTGTTAATGCTTCACTTTGATCATGTGTTACGTAGACTACCGTAACCCCAATGCTTTCATGAATATGTTTAATTTCGTACTGCATGCTTTCTCTTAAATTTTTATCTAAAGCTCCAAGTGGTTCATCCATTAAAACTAATTGAGGATCAAACACTAAAGATCTTGCAACTGCTACCCTTTGTTGTTGACCACCAGATAATTGTCCTGGCATTCTGTTTTCAAAACCAGATAGTGATACCATTGAAAGTGCTTTATCAACTTTTTTATCAATCTCATCTTTTTGAAATTTTCTTACCTTTAAAGGAAAGGCTAAATTTTCATATACTGTCATGTGAGGAAACAAGGCATAGTTTTGAAAGACCATTCCTATTCCTCTTTTATGTGGGGGTATATTTGAAATTGGATTTTTATCTAAATAAATTTCTCCATTTGTAGGAGTTTCAAAACCAGCTAACATCATCAAACAAGTTGTCTTACCTGATCCAGATGGCCCTAACATAGTTATGAACTCACCTTCAGCAATGTCTAGGTTTAAATCTTTAACAACAAGTACTTTTCCATCGTAACTTTTGTCAACTTTATCGAATTTAACAAAATCTAGGTTCTTTGACATAAGATAATGTTTAAAACATTTGTTTTGATCTATTTCAAGAACTTATTTTACGTATAAATCTCTTGAAAAATTGCATAAAAGTTCGTTTCCACTCTCAGTTATCCTTATAGACTCTGATGACTCAACTCCCCAGTCACCAAATTGCATAACAGCAATCATGTGATAACAGATATTAGGTTTTAGTTCGGTCATGTCCCCTTTGTAAATATTTAAAGTGTGTTCGCCCCAATCTGGTGGATACCCAATACCTATAGAGTAACCTGTTCGAGACTCTTTTTTAATTCCATACTTATCCAAGACTCCCCAAAATTTTTCCGCGACATCATTAGCGGTATTACCTGGTTTACTAGCGTTAATACCCTCCTCTAAAGCCTCATTAGTTGCTTTCATAGCATCAAGTTTTTTTTGATCTGGTTTTCCCAAGTTAATTGTTCTTGCCATTGGAGCATGATATCTTTTATACGTGCCTGATAACTCAATAATTGTTGCTTCTCCATTAACAAATTTTTTGTCACTTGCGGTTAAATGTGAAGCTGATGTTCCTTTTCCAGTAGGAAGTAAAGTTGCAATACTTGCATATTCACCACCATATTCTGGGGTACCTCTAAATAAAGTTCTTTGAATTTCTGCAACAGCATCGCATTGTCTTATATCTGGACTTATTGTTTCCATTGCAGTTTTCATCGCCATCTCAGAAATAGTAGCTGCTTTTTTCATATATTCAATTTCAGCGATGGATTTTTCTACTCTTACCCAATTAACTAACCTTTCAGAGTCTAAAATTTTTGCATTTGGCAATCCCTTTTTTAACTTTTCATAGCAGTAAGCTGTGAAATAATGGGCATCCATTTCTACTCCTATGTTAATTTTATCCCACTTTTTTTTCTTTATTAAATCAACTAACGCATCATACGGATGGGTCGGCCAGGTATGAATATATTTTTCATCATAAATGATAATATTTTCCTTTTTAAGATTGGTAGTGATAAAAGCTCCGCCAGCATCTTGAGCCCTCACAAAACATAGGGGCTCATCAGAATTCACATGAACTATTACACATTGAGAATAATAAAAAGACCACGCATCATATCCTGTAAGATAGTTTATGTTCGCAGTATCTTGTGAAATAAGAAGTTCAATTCCTTTTTTTTGCATTTCTGATTGAACTTTTTTAAGACGATTTTTATATTCTTTGATTGTGAAATTCATATAAAAAGTTAGTTAAATAAACTTCCAAATCCAGTGATAGATTTATTTTTATTTATTTTTTCTAGAGTTTCCCAAATTAAAGCTTGATTACTCGATAACACAATCATATTTAATTTTTTTTCAAGTTTTTCAATTATGTTTAAAACTGGTAGTGAAGTACAAGAAACAAATAATGCCTGAGCTTGATTATGATCAATTTCAGCCAATATCTCGAACAACTTATTTTGATCTACCTTTCCAATATCTACGTCTGACTCAATATCAAAATATGTATTTGAAACTATTTCAAATTTGTTTTCTTTAAAAAAATTTACAACATCATCATTTAAAGACTTAATATATGGCGTGACAACAGATATTCTTTTAATATTCTTTTTCTTAAGGGCATTTAAAGCTGCTGTACTTGGAGCTGTAACTAACGTATTTGGTTTAGCTACATTAATTTTTTTTTTAATATTATCAAAACCAGAAACTATTGTTCCAGATGTACAACCAAATACAACACAATCCACTTTTTCACCAGGAAGTATGTTGTCTGCGACTGATGTAATGTTTTCTGTCATTTTTTTTAAATTTTCAGCTGTTACAGGATTATAGTTTTTAATCCTATTAACATATAAATCTACTGGTTTATCACTTAAGACTTTTGAGAAGTCTTTTTCTATCATGTTGTCAGTTGATAAAACAATTAAACCCACTCTTGGGTTGGTCTCCTTTGTAAATTGAGCTTTAATCTTTTTTGAATTCATATTAATTGACATAAGATAACTAAAAAAATATGAATGTCATTCTATAAATCAATTTAAAATTGGATTTTTTTGACTATTAAACATTACTTATTAATTTTATTGATCATGGCTCTATTTGGAAGTGCCTTTGTTTTTGGGAAACTTGTCTTAAACACAAATGTACCTCCTTTACTCTTTGGATCATTAAGAATGTTGGTAGTTGTAATTTGCTTATTGCCCTTTTTTACTTTTAAGATCCCAGAAGAAAATTTGAAATCCCTATTTATTTTTTCTTTTTCTATGGGGGTTGGAGTTACAGGTTTCACTTATCTATCTTTACAAGAGTCCAATATAGTTTCACCCGTTATAATAGGTTCTCAGCTCGCTATACCATTTGCAATTATTTTAAGTAATTTTTTCCTAAATGAAAAATTTAGTTTTAATAAATGGTTTTTTGTAATTACCTCTTTTTTAGGAATAATCTTTATTGGTTTTGATCCAGAGTTGATTAATAATATTTTTGCTCTTGTGCTAACTGCCTTAATGGCATTCTTCTATGCTATCGCGAACGTTGCTAGTAGAAATACAAATAAATTAAATATAGTTACTACAAATTTTTTCATGGCATCAATCGGATTTGTTGTATTAATATTTTTATCCTTTTTCTTTGAGGGAAACACAGTGTTGATTCTAAAAAACATTCAGCTAGATATGTGGTTTTTCATAATTTACTCTGGTTTGATTGTTTCAATTGGTGCCCATATGTCTTTATTTTACTTATATAAATTTTATCCAATCGGAAAAGTTCTGCCCTTTTATGCTTTATTCCCCATATTTGGATTAATTCAAACATTTATAATATTTAATGAAATCCCTAGTTTAATAATGACTTTAGGAGGAATAATTGTAATTGGATCTGTGTTTTTAATTCAAAGGGTAAAATAACGTAATTGAAAAAGTATTAATCATGGCATATTTTTATTTTACCTATTAATGAGAAAAAAAATTCTTTGTATTATTTTTTTATTCTGTTTCATGAGTAATCAAACAGAAATCCAGGCAAATGAAATTACTATCGGTATAACTCTTGGTTTTACAGGCCCAACAGAATCTATTACTCCGAATATGGCATTTTCAGCAGAGTTAGCAATTTCAGAGGCAAATTCTTCAAAAATATTTTTAAATGGTGAGGAAAAAATCAATTTGATTAAAATAGATACAATGTGTGACAAGTCCCAGATTAAATCAATAAACAATAAAATTAATAAAAATAATATTATTGCAATTATTGGTGCTGCCTGCCCTGGGATATCTGAAGGAATACTTTTGGGATCGGTAAATGAAAAAAACATTCCTATGATTTCTCCATCAGCAACTACTCCGTTATTGACTATGTTGGATGAGAAAGACTTATTTTTCAGAACTACTGCTCCAAGTAATAGAGATGGTGAGGTTTTAGCTAAAATAATAAAAGATAGAGGTATCAAGCGTATTGCAGTTTCATTCCAAGACTCAAATTATGGAAAAGAACTTGAGAGAAATTTTAAAAAAACACTTAATGAAAGCAATGTAGAGATTACCGTAAGCGTACCCATAAAGATAAATAAAACTGATGTTTCAAATGAAGTATCAGTCTTAGCTGCTGCAGGTGGAGACGCTGTTGCAATTTTTACTGAAATTGAACAAGATGGGGAAAGATTAATTAAGTCAATTCTTGATTCGGGTGCTTTTGAAAAATTCATTTTATCAGATAGGATGATTAATAAATCTACCGAAAAAGAGTTTGGCAAATTGATTAATAATTCATTTGGAATAATTCCAGGCTCAAGTACCAAAAATATTAATTTATTTTATAAAATTGCCAAAAAAAATAACATTGATACTTCAGGATTATTTATTGGGGAGTCTTATGATGCAGCGGCTATACTTATTCTTGCCTTGCAGGAAAAAAATTTTAAATCAAATAATAATTTATCTAAAAGTATAATGTCAGTAAGCAATTCTCCAGGTACCAAAATTTATCCAGGTGAGATTGCTAAAGGTTTAAAGCTACTAAAAAAAGGAAAAAAAATTGATTATGAGGGGGCTACAAATATTGAGTTTGATATAAATGGAGATGCCTTTGGAACTTTTTTAGAAAAAGAAATTATTAAAGGTAAATTTAAAACAAGACAGCAAAGATAAGTCTAAATTAATAGCTGTTTTTTTTTGAGGGAAATTTTCTTTTTTTTACTGAATTTTTATATTTTATAACTGCACTTTTAATGTTTGTTTTAATGTTTCCAAATTTTTTTACAAATCTAAATTTAGTCTCATTTAAACCAATTAAATCATCAGTTACAAGAACCTGACCATCACAATTAACTGAAGCACCAATTCCAATTGTTGGTATATTTATTGAGTTTGTTATTTGTTTAGAGATATCGCTATAAATACATTCTAAAACAATTCCAAAAGCTCCGCTTTGTTCTAGATCTTGAGCATCCTTTAAAAGTTTTCTTTTTTCTCCTTCATTTTTACCTTTAGATCTAAATTTTCCTTTAGTTGTTTGTGGTGTTACACCAATATGACCTAATACGGGTATTTTATTTTTAACCAAATGTTTTACGATTTCTTTCACTCTTGTTCCCCCCTCAACTTTAACAGCATCACACTTTGTCTCTTTAATAGCTCTCTTAGAATTTTTAAGTGCCTCAGATTTATTTCTATAAGTGTTATAAGGAAGGTCAAAAACTAAAAGGCTTTTTTTAACACCCATTCTCACGCTCTTTGTATGTTCAATCATCATATTTAAACTTACTTTTCTTGTTGTATTATAATTATATAGTACTGATCCAAGAGAGTCTCCGACTAGAACTATATCTGCATGATCATCTACTATTTCTGCAATATTTTTGGAATAGGCCGTGAGACAGACAATCTTTGATCTATTTTTTTTCTTTAAAATTTTTTTAATTTTATTGTTCATTACTCTAATTCAATAGTGCTCGGTGGCTTTGAAGTAACGTCATAAACTACTCTGTTTATTCCTCTAATATTATTAATAATTTTATTAGATACATTTTGTATGAAATTTTTGGGAAAATCAAAAAAATCTGCTGTCATACCATCTTGAGAAGTTATTGCTCTTAATAAGCAAATATACTCATAAGTTCTATTATCACCCATAACACCTACAGTTTTTACCGGTAACAAAGCGGCATAAGCCTGCCAAATTTTATCATATAATTTTTCTTTTTTAAGTTCAGAAATAAAAATATTATCTGCAAGTTTTAATATTTCTATTTTATCTTTCGTAACTTTGCCTGGCATTCTAATTGCTAGTCCTGGACCAGGAAATGGGTGACGACTTATTATGTCCTTAGATAAATTTAATTTTATTCCAAGTTTTCTTACTTCATCTTTAAAAAGTAGTCTTAGTGGTTCGCATAATTCTAATTTCATTTTTTTTGGCAAACCACCAACGTTATGATGTGATTTAATTTTAGATGTTTGGCTTCCAGTGACCGACTTACTTTCAATTAAATCTGGATATAAAGTTCCTTGAGCTAAAAATTTCACATTCTTTATTTTTTTTGCATATCGTTCAAAAATTTTAATAAATAAATTTCCAATTATTTTTCTCTTTTTTTCAGGCTCTGTAATATTCTTTAATTTATTTAAAAATTCACCTGCCGCGTTCACATATATCAAATTCATCTTAAGTTTTTTTTTAAATGTGTTCACTACTTGTTTTTCCTCATTCAGTCTTAGCAATCCTGTATTTACAAATATACAATATAGTTGCTTACCAACTGCTTTGTTCAATAATTGTGCTACAACACTGCTGTCAACGCCTCCAGAGAGTGCACATATAATTTTTTTATTACCAATTTGGTTCTGTGTGTTTCTAATTAGTGTTTTCTTTTGGTGATCTGATGACCAATTTTTTTTTGATTTACATATTCCAAAGACAAAATTTTTAAGTAATGAAATTCCTTTTTCTGTGTGAGTTACTTCAGGATGAAATTGAATACCATATCTCTTAATCTCATCATTTTCAATTATTGTAAATTTTGAACCTTTTGTCGATGCCACTCCTTTAAAACCTTTTGGAAGTTTTACTACATGATCTGCGTGACTCATCCACACATTTCGTTTTCCTTGATTGCTAAAAAAATTTTTGGTTAAATTAGAATTTGATTTTTTCCTAATAGTTGCTAACCCGAACTCTCTATTTTTTGCTGTTATAACTTTGCCACCATAATGCCTTGCAATTAGTTGATGACCAAAACAAAGACCTAGTATGGGAATCTTTAAATCTAAAATTTTTCTATTAAAATTTATTTTTTTATCTTCATAGACGTTTAATGGACCCCCTGATAAAATTATACCGTAGATTTCCTCCGAATTAACTTTTTTTACTTGCCTGTGGTTTGATATTTCTGAAAAAACACCAAGCTCTCTTACACGTCTGGCAATTAATTGAGTATATTGAGAACCAAAATCAATTATAAGAATTTTCTTAGCTCTATTGTTTTTTTTCATTTTTTGCTTCAAGATTTTGGAGTGTTTTTTTTATTTCTTTTTTTTTGGAGCAAAAATCCTTACAAACTATATCTAGTTTTGTTAACAATTCATTTGCTTTAGAAAAATTTGATTTATCAAGATTGATTTTTATTAGCATATAAATTGCTTCTTCATTATTTGGTTCAAGTAGAAGAGTAGTATTTAAATTTTTTTCCTCTTCTTTCTGGTTTTTTTCTGAATTAAAAATCTTAGCTAAATATAAGTAAGATTTAGCGTCTGTCGGATTAAATACAATATTTCTATGAAACAAAAATTTAGAATCATCAAATTTTTTGGAATTAAATTTATCTACTGCTTGGTCGTAAAAATTTTCTGAGCCATAAGCAGTTGTTTTAAAAATCAATAAAATTAAAATTAATAAAAATTTATATATATTCTTCATAAATATTGGCTGTTTTTTTTTACCTCATCTATACTATGAACCATACTCTCATAAAATCCAGCTTTTGTAATTTTTACAAATTTTGGTTTATTTCTAAGTTTAATAACATTTTTTGAGCCCAAATAACCCATTGATGATTTCAATCCTCCAATAAGTTTAAAAATTATCTTAGATACTTCACCTTTGTATTTGATTAATCCTTCCACCCCTTCTGGGACATATTTTGAACTATCCTTTTGTTTTTTTTGGAAATATCTATCGGCTGAACCTTTGTTCATTGCGCCAACAGATCCCATTCCTCTGAAAACTTTAAATAGTTTTCCATTTTTTTTTATAATTTTGCCTGGAGCCTCGTTAGTACCAGCAATCATTGATCCTACCATTACAGCATCTGCACCTGCTGCAAGTGCTTTTGCAATATCCCCAGAAAATTTAATTCCTCCATCTGAAATCATTTTAACATTTTTGTTTAAACCTTTTTTTACATCTAGTAATGCACTTAACTGGGGAACACCGATACCAGCAACAAGTCTAGTTGTACA
>CACJBX010000007.1 GCA_902591755.1 uncultured Pelagibacteraceae bacterium | reverse complement strand
TGCGTCAAAAGCATCATCAGATCATCTCGTATACTCTTACGTTAGAACTTTTAAAATTAATGCAATGATAACGAATTGTTCAAATAATTATGGACCTCATCAACATCCTGAAAAATTAATTCCAAAATTGATTTATAATATAATTAATAATAAACCTCTCCCTTTATATGGAAATGGAAAGAATTCTAGAGAGTGGATATTTGTTGATGATCACTGTGAAGCTTTGTTTAAAGTATTTAAAAATGGAACTAAAGGACAATTTTATAATATCGGATCTAATATAAATAGTAGCAATTTAGATATTGCTCAACTTTTAATTAATGTCGCTAGAAGAAAAATCAAATTAGGTAAAAAGGTTAAGATAAAATTTGTGAAAGACAGGCCTGGCCATGATTTTAGGTACGCACTAAACAGCAAAAAAATTTTTAGAAAACTCAAATGGAAATCTAAGATAAATCTTAAAAAAGGTTTAGAAAATACTTTTAATTGGTATTTCCAAAATATGGAATACTATACAACTTTAAAAAAAAAGGATATCACAAAGAGACTTGGAATAATTTAATGATAAATAAAGGAATTATTTTAGCTGGGGGTATGGGGACTCGAATGAGTCCTTTAACAAAAGCGGTAAACAAACAATTACTTCCAATTTACGATAAACCTTTAATTTTTTATCCCTTATCCATTTTAATGTTAGCAAAAATAAAAGACATTTTGATAATTGTTAATAAAGGACAATTAAATCAATACAAAAAAATTTTACCAGACGGGAAACGTCTAGGTATTAATATTACCTATAAAGAACAGAAATATCCGAAAGGTCTTCCTGATGCATTCCTTCTAGGGGAAAAATTTATTAACAATAAAAATGTTGCTCTAATTCTTGGAGACAATTTTTTCTACGGGCAAAATTTAACATCTAAGCTTATTAAGTGTACGAAACTCAAAAATGGTGCAAAAGTAATCTTACATAAAGTAGTTAAGCCAGAATTATTTGGTGTCGCAAAAACCTCAAGAACGGGAAAAATTACGACACTTAAAGAAAAACCAAAAAAATATATTTCTGATTTAGCAATTACTGGTCTTTACTTTTTTGATAAAAAAGTTGTTGAGTATGCAAAAAAACTTAAACCTTCTTCAAGAAATGAATTAGAGATTACTGATTTATTAAAATTTTATTTAAAGAAAAAAAAATTAATGTCAGATATTTTAGGCAGAGGTGGTGCTTGGTTGGATACTGGTTCAATTGAAGATTTTTATAAAACAAGTGCCTTTGTTTCAGCGATTGAAAATAGACAAGGTTTTAAGATTGCCTGCATTGAAGAAATTGCTTTTAATAACAAATGGATTAAAAAAAAAGGAATTTTGGACTCAATTAAATTCTATGGAAAATGTGAATATTCAAATTACTTAAGAAAACTAATCTAATTAATGAAGAAAATAAAAACAAAGTTTAAGGACTTATTTGTTGTAAATACTAGGATCTTTAAAGACAATAGAGGTTGGTTAAAAGAAGAGTTCAAAAAAAATTTCATCAAAAAAAATTTAGTTTTTACATTAGTATCAAGTTCAAAAAAGAATGTTTTACGTGGTCTACATTTGCAAACAAAAAAACCTCAAGACAAATTTTTATCAGTTCTCAAGGGAAAAGTATTAGATATTGCGGTTGACTTACGAAAAAATTCGAAGACATATGGAAAACATTTTAAAATTATTCTTAGCGAAAAAAATGGAAAGCATTTGTTTGTTCCAAAAGGTTTTGCCCACGGAATTTTAGGATTGGATAACGAGAATATTCTTCATTACGCTTGTTCAAACTATAGAGATCCGAAAAGCGAAGTGTCAATTAAGTGGAATGATAATGATTTGAAAATAAATTGGGGAATAAAAAAACCTATCATATCCAAAAAAGATAAATTTGCTCTTTCCTTTAAAGATTTTAAAAAGAATAAAAAATGAAAAAAATTATATTTACCGGTGGTAGTGGAAAATTTGGTAGAATATTTAAAAAATTCTATTCCAATAAAACAAATATTTATTATCCATCTTCGCATACTTTTGATGTTACAAATCCGAAGAAAATGGAAAAATTTATAAAAAAAATAAAACCAAAATTTATTATTCATGCTGCTGCTATTTCAAGACCGATGATCCTTCATGAAAAAGATATTCAAAGAAGTGTAAGTACAAATATTATTGGTACCTCAAACATAGTCAATCTATGTCATAAATATAGAATTAAACTTGTATATTTCTCAACAAATTATGTTTACCCATCAAAAAAAGGTAATTACAAGGAACATCATCCTATACTTCCTTTTAACAATTATGCTTGGTCGAAACTAGGAGGAGAGTGTGCCGCTCAAATGTTGAAAGATTCACTTATACTTAGAATATGCATGACCGAAAAACCTTTTTTATATCAATACGCCTATACTAACTTAAAAACAAATTTTATGTTTCACGAAGATTTAGCAAAAGTTTTTTTTAAACTAATAAATAAGAAAGGAATAATAAACATAGGTGGTCCAGTACAATCAGTTTATAATTTTGCGAGGAAAAATAAAAAAAATGTTAAAAAAAAGGTTATGAAGATTGGAAAAAATAGCCTTCCAGTTAATTCAACAATGAATGTAAAAAAATTCTTTGATTTTTGTTGAATGATAAATAAGAATTATGTTTTTGGTAGCGGGAAGTGGGATCGAACCACTGACCTCGGGCTTATGAGTCCCGCGCTCTAACCAACTGAGCTACCCCGCCATTTAATAATTTTGGTTTATACTACTTTTTATTTTTTTTGCAAACAACTCAATAGTTTAATTATTTAAATTTATCGGGAATTTTAATATTTAACAAATCTAAGCTTTCCCTTGATAGTTCTATCGATTTTTTTATAGTTTTTGAGTTTAAATAATCTTCTCCAAAATTTAAACTCCCTTTATCGTAAAACTCTGGGGAAGAACTTTTTGCTCTAAAGTTTTCTAATGATGTATTTTCTAATATATTTTTTATTGTTGAGCTATCATATTTGCAACCAATAAAATTAAAAATTTTTTTTATAACGTCTGATTTTTTTGTACACAGTAATTCATACGTAATAAATAACAAATTTTTATCCTTTTTTTTAATTTTCCCAAAAATTTTTTTTACTTCAGAATTCCACAAATTGGATTTATGTATTACAAATTTATCAAGATCTAATTTACCGTCAATTTCTAAAACTTTAATATGCCCATATTCATTTTCTTTTGTGTGCAATCTGTGATTATGGTTCCATAGAGATATAGCTCTATCAATGGGATTTCTAAAAATTATAATTGATTTACTGTTTATAAAATTATCATTTAAAATATTTAAATTTTCTAATAAAAAATTATTATCACTAATTCCAACAAATTTTTTATCTAATCTCCTTTCTTCAGCAATATCATTTATTATTTTAGTCAAAGCATTAATATAAACTTTGGAACTTATTGGTTTGACATCTTTTAAACCAATTCTGTCTCCTATTTGCTTGATCCTTAAATTATAACCTTTATGAATTTTTATAAATTCTCCCAATAAAAAATTAAGATCGTCCTCTAATTCACAGCTAATATCATCATGTTGATTCAAAATTTTTTGGAGCAAAGTAGTTCCAGATTTTGCAATTCCTCCACAAAAAAATAAATTCATTATTTAATAGTAAAATTAAATTATTTCGAAGTGATTTTATTAATATTTATATTACCAATATAAAACATTAAAGCAACGTATTGTATCAAAGCATAAATTGCTATCGGTGTAATATATTCAATCTCATGGAATAATTGAGCACCAACGATAAAACCCATGGCGCCGTTTTGTAACATAGCCTCAATCATTATAGTTCTTTTTACCTTTACATCTCTTAGATAATAACTTGTAATTATATAAACAGTCGTTAGTACTGAAATAATTACAACAAATGCAATTGCTCCTGCGTCTGCAAAATAACCACCTAAATTTCCTTGTTCTGTAAATATCGCAACTAATAAAATGATTATAAATAAGGCTAAAGCTGCTCTATCAAATTTCAAATTATTTTGTTCAGAAAATCTTTTAAAATTTCCTCTTACAAGAATTCCAACAAATGTAGGTAAAGCTATAAATAAAAACATTCTAACCGAAAATTTTAAAAGATTAAGATCAAATTCCACTGAGGAAAAGAATGCAGCATATATTTTCAAAAACATTGGAATGGTTATGAATGATACTAATCCACAAATTGAGGTTATGGTTATTGATAAAGCTACATTTCCTTTAACAAGTTTAGTTGCATAGTTTGACATTACTGCAGAAGGTAGAATTAATAATAAGAAAACTCCTAGCTGAAATTCAGCCTGCATTGGAAAGAAGGAAATAATGATAATTCCAATTAAAGGAAGCATTATCATTTGACATATAAGTGCAATAATAAGATTTCTTGGTTTTTTTAATACCTCAAAGAAATCTTTATAAGAAAGATTAAGACCTAAAGAAAACATGATAAAAATCATGCCTAGTGGTCCAACGGTTTTTACAAATTCCACAGTTCCCTCTTTCGCTTTATGAACGAAAAAAAATAAAATTCAAGGCATTTTTGTTCATTTTGGGGTTGCTAAATCAAAAAATTTAAGATTATTTGCGTAAATAATAAAAAATGTCTTTAAGAGAGTTAAAATTTTCAAATCAAATCCAAGAAGAGCAAATTAAATCTGTCTATCACAAAAATTTTAATTATATCGTTACAGAAAGATTTTATTTCCAACAACAATGGCTACATGCTGCTTATAATAGATTTAAAGACTTTGATAAGTATTTAATCTTAATTCATTTAGTACACAAAACTTTTAAAGCATATGGAGATTTTCAAATTAAAAATTCATTTGATGAGTTTTATGCAAAAGAAACTTATGAGATACAAAAAATAAATGTAATTGATTTATCAAAGGAATTACTAATTTCAAAGGAAACTACTAGAAGAAAAATTTTAGAAATGGAGAGAGATGGAGCTATTAAAAAAGATAAAAAAAAAATAATGATAAATCGTAAAGGACAAGAGTACCAAAAACCTAAAGACTCGATACGAAACATGGCAAGATTACTTTCAAGATTTACAGATTTTTTAAGTAAAGCAGGTTATTTAGACAAAAAAGTTGAAAACTCTATTTTAGATAAAAAAATAAGAGATAATTTCACGCAAATTTGGACTATCTTTTTTGAATTTCAAATACCAACTATTGTAGGTTGGAAAAAATTTTTTGGAGATATAGAGACTTGGGCTATCTGGGCTCAATGCGCTTATAATCAAAATCTTGTAATGAATAAAGGTTTTAAAGAAAGTTTAAGTCCAGAATTAACATCAGATAATTTCGTTGAAAAACTAAATAATTGGGGAAACCAAGGTTTAAATGCAATGACCATATCTGAGTTATCAGGAATACCAAGACCAACAGCTCTTAGAAAATTAAATACTTTGCTTAAAAGAAAATTGCTTAAAAAAGATAAAAATAATCTTTATCTTTTATTTGGGTTGCCAAAATTGGATACAAATACTATTGAAAAAGATGTAACTTTAAAAACAGTTCGTGATATTAATAAAAGTAATGAAGAAAGATTTATTAAAATGTTAACGAAAATATTGAATACTATCGTATTTAATTAAAGAGACGCGATTATACCAGTAATTACTATCACTGAACCAATTAGACCTAGGAATAAAAGATTTTCTTTTCTTTCTTTTTTCTTCTCGTCTCTTACTCTTGATAGTAAATCGTTGATATCAACTTTAATATTTGGCGTTTTTTTAAGCTTTACTTCTTGATCGTAACTTGACGTTTCCCCACTCATGGATTGTATTTAACACCACCCGATTCGGTTTTTCAAGAAAAGTGTTGTTCAAAATGAGTTACAAATTTTCAGGCCCCGTTCAAAATGGTCCTACAAAGAGCTCAGCTTTTTATCATTAAGGGGTCGGGTGATCACAGACGCTGGGTATTTTTTTTTCTCAACCTCTATCTCAAAGGCTTCTTTGTCTATCTGGTCGCTAGTTAAGCCTGAATTAATGTAACCAAATGCTAAATTTTTGTTGTAATTAAAAGAATAACAGCCAGAAGTTGTACGACCCACAATTTTATTTTTTAAATAAATCGGCTCGTCGTGAAGCAGAAGAGGTGCTCCTTCTTTAGAATGGTTCAAAATGAGCATTTTAAATTTTTTCTGGTCCTTTTTGTCACGTTTTTTTTCTAAAGCAGCTCTTCCAATAAAATTTATATTCTTTTTAAAACTGACAGCAAAGCTTAATCCCGCTTCAAATTGATTTTCCTCAGGTGAAATATCATGACCCCAATGTAAATAACCACTTTCCATCCTCATAATATCCATTGCATGCATTCCACAAAGAGAAATTTTATAAGTTTTTCCTTTATCGATTAAAATATCAAAAAGTTTTAAAGCATTTTCTTTTTTTACATAGAGTTCAAAGCCTAATTCTCCTACATAAGAAATTCTTTGAGCCCACACTTCTACATCATTAATTTTAACTAATTTACCTGTAGCAAATTTAAAGTTTTCATTGGAGAAATCATCTGAACTAATCGAAGAAATCATTTTTCTGCTTTTTGGTCCAAATAAACCAAGACAACAATAATCCTCTGTTACATCAGTTAATTTCACATCTTTAGAAATATGCTTTAAAATATGAAATTTATCATGTTCTCTATTAGCAGCAGAAGAAACAATTCTAAAATAATTCTTTTCAATACAAATAACAGTTAAATCTGTTTCAATTCCACCATCTGCATTTAACATTTGTGTATATTTAATTTTACCAGGTTCATTTGGAATATTAGCTGTACATAAAATTTGTAATTCTTCATGTGCTTTTTCACCTTTTAAATCAAATTTTGAAAAGGGAGACAGTTCAAACAAACCTACATTTGATCTTGCATTTTTTGTTTCAAATTCTGCACTTGGATACCAGTTTTGATAATTGTAACTATATTTATAATCTTTATTTTTTTCATCTTTTGAAAACCACATTGGTCTTTCATAGCCACCAGAGACACCAAAACATGCGCCATGATCTTTTAATCTTTCATGATAAGGAAGAGTTATTACATTTCTTGAAGTTTTGTGTTGTTTATAAGGCCAATGCATTCCATATAAATCACCAAGTGTTTCTGTCACTCTTTCTTTTATGAAATTAATACCAGAATGAAATTTTTGAAATCTTTTAATGTCATAACTAAAAATATCTTCATTAATATGACCGTTCATCATCCATTCAGCTGTAACTTTACCGACACCTCCAGCACTTGCTATTCCAATACTATTTAAACCACAACAAACAAAAAAATTTTTAACTTCGGGAACTTCGCCTAATAAAGTATTTGTGTCTGGTGTAAAAGATTCTGGCCCTGCAAAAAACTTTCTAATTCCTGTTTTTTCTAAAATGGGAAATCTTTTCATGCATGCATTTAGATAAGGTTCAAAATGCTCTAGGTTTTCTGGAAACTCACCAAAAGAAAAATCTTCTGGAACCTTATTTGTTTTATCAAATGCAGGAATAGATTTTCCTTCAAATATTCCTAAAAGTAATTTTCCAGCATCTTCTTTAAAATAAGTTCTGCTATCAAAATCTCTTATAACTGGTAAATCTTTTGGCACTTCTTTAATTGGTTCAGTAATTACATAAAAATGTTCAGCTGGATACAATGGAATGCTAACACCTAACTTTTCTCCAATTTGTCTTGACCACATTCCTGTTGCTAAAACAATATATTCACACTCAATTTTTTCTCCATTAACAACAACACCTTCAATTCTTTTATTTTTTACTAAAATATCTTCAACAGGCGAGTCTTCAAAAATTTTAGCCCCTTCTGCTCTTGCAGCTTTTGCAAGTAACTGAGTTATTCCAGATGGATCTCCTGAACCATCGCCTGGCATTAAAATACCACCAAGCAAATCTTCATTTTTAATTAATGGAACTTTTTCTTTAATTTGATCTTTATTTAAAATTTGAACATCAACATCGAAAAGTTGAGCAGTGGTTGCTTGTCTTTTTAATTCTTGCCATCTACCCTCTTCTTGAGCAATTGACATTGCGCCATTTAAACGAAGTCCAGCAGAATGATCTACTTTCTTTTCAAGCTCTTTATATAAATCTAATGAATATTTTCTGATTTTTGTAATTGTTGCAGAGGGTCCTAATTGACTGACTAATCCTGCTGCATGCCAAGTGGTTCCTGAAGTTAATTTATCTCTTTCTAAAAGAATAACATCTTTCCATCCAAATTTTGCTAAATGATAAGCACAAGAACATCCAACAACCCCGCCGCCAATAACAACAACTTTTGTGCTACTAGGTATTTTTTTAATCATTTAATTAATTTTTGATTGCTTCACCTGCACTAACATATTCGTGACCAAAAACATCTGCAACAGCTTTATAAGTCACATGTCCTTTATGAACATTGAGTCCTGCTAAGAAGTTCTTATCTTCACCTAAGGCTTTTTGATAACCTTTATTTGCTAATTTTACTAAGTATGGAAGTGTTGCTTTATTAAGTGCAAATGTTGAGGTTCTAGGAACTCCACCCGGCATATTAGCAACGCAATAATGAACAACATCATTTACTATATATGTTGGGTCTCCATGGGTAGTTGGTTTACTTGTTTCAACACATCCCCCTTGATCGATTGCAACATCTACTATTACAGAACCTCTTTTCATTAGTTTTAACATATCTTTAGTAACCAATTTTGGAGCTTCTGCCCCAGGAATTAAAACTCCACCAACTAATAAATCAGCTTCTGAAACTAATTTATTTAAATCAACTTTATCACTTTGTTCTGGGATAATTTTATCACCAAACATTTTAAATAATTGTTTTAATCTTTCTTCAGACTTATCAACTATATGAACTTTAGCTCTCATGCCTGTTGCAATAATTGCAGCGTTCTCTCCTACTACTCCTCCCCCAAGAATTAATACATTTGCTGGCTCACCACCTGGTGCTCCACCTAATAAAATACCTCTACCCTTTTGATTTTTTTCTAAACAATGTGCTCCAGCTTGTACTGACATACGACCAGCAACTGCACTCATTGGTGCAAGTAATGGAAGTCTGCCATTATCATCTGTAACTGTTTCGTAAGCAATATTAATGCTTTTAGATTTAATCAATCCTTCAGTAAGTTCTTTTGCAGCTGCTAAGTGAAGATATGTGTAAAGAATTTGATTTTCTTTTAACATATCCACTTCAACTTTTTGAGGTTCTTTTACTTTTACAATTATGTCTGCATCATTAAAAATATCACCAGCTGTCTTTGCAATTTTTGCACCTGCTTTAGTATATTGATCATTATCAAAACCAGCTTCAAATCCACCATTGTTTTCAACTAAAACTTCATGACCCTCACCTACTAAAGTTTTTACACTTTCAGGGGTTAATCCAATTCTATTTTCTTGAGGTTTTATTTCTTTGGGAACACCAATTTTCATAGAGAAAATTAATTCTTTTTACTTTTACTATAGTTAGTAATTCCAGTTCTTAGTTTCTCAATTATTTCATCAATATGTTTTTTCTCACAAATAAACATTGGTGCAATAATTAAACAGTCCCCAGTAGCTTTAAAGTTTACACCAGCATCATAACAATGTTTAAATGTTGCAAGTCCTGCTCTACCTGGTTTTGTATCCATTTTAATGTCGATACCACCCATCATTCCATATCCTCTTATATTTTCGACAACATCAATATCTTTTAATGAGAATAAACCTTTTTGGAAATAAGGAGCTAATTCTTTTGCTCTTTTAAAAATATCTTCTTTTTCAAATATATCTTGTACTGCTAAAGCTGCTGCAACAGATATTGGAATTCCAGAATAAGTATATCCATGGAAAAGTTCGATAACTCCTTTAGGAGAATTATCAATTACTGCATCATAAATTTCCTCTTTACATGCAACTACACCAAAAGGAACAATACCGTTTGTTGTAGCTTTTGCCATTGTCATAATATCTGGAGTAACACCGAACTCCTGAGCACCGAAAGTCGAACCTGTTCTACCCCATCCAGTAATTACTTCATCAAAAATTAAAAGAATATTATGTTTGTCACATAGTTCTCTAAGTCTTTGTAAATATCCAACCGGTGGAACAAGTGTTCCTGTAGATCCTGCAATTGGTTCTACGATACATGCTGCAATATTTTCAGCACCAAAGTTTGTACAAATTCTCTCCAAGTCATTTGCAATTTCTGCACCTGTTTCAGGTTGACCAGATATGAATTTATGTTCGTCTAAATGAGTATGTCTCATATGAACTACCCCAGGCATCAAAACACTTGCATATGCTTTAACATTATTGATCATTCCGCCCACCGAAGTTGCTCCAATATTCATACCATGATAAGCTCTTTCTCTTCCTACAAATCTAAATCTCTGTCCTTCACCTCTTGCTTTATGATACGCAATACTAATTTTAATTGCAGTTTCAACAGCAGTAGATCCACAAATTGTATAAAAAATTCTATTTAAGTTTCCTGGAGTATGTTTTGAAATTCTAGTGGCTAATTCAAAGGATCCACCAAAACCTTGTTGAAAGGGTTGTGCGTAGTCTAATGTTTTTAATTGATTTGTAATTGCATCAATAATTTCCTTTCGGCCATGACCAAGTGGATTACAAAAAAGTCCAGAGCTTGCATCTATTTGAGTGTTTCCCTCGTGGTTTTTTAAATAAACTCCTTTCGCTTCTGTAATTAATCTTGGTCTTTCTTTGAAATCTTTATTGGAGGTAAACGGCATCCAATGTTCGTTAAGCGAATTTGGTATTGACGGTTTTTGACTCATATTTTATTTATTCCTAATCTTTAGACTAATTAATATTAATTAACTATAAAAATCTATTATACCAGCACAACCAAAAATTGAATAGTCTATTTTGACACCCATTCCTGTTAACAACTCCATTTACATTGCTTCTATTTTCAACTTAAATGCGGGTTATAAATTTAATTAAGGAGAGGAATAAATGAGAAAAATACTAAGTTTTATTCTTGGAAGTATATTAGCTCTTAACTTAACTATTTCGGTTGCTAATTCAGCTGCAAAAGAAGTTAGAGTTGCTTACTTTTTAGAATGGCCTAGTCCAAACCTAGAGGACATGCAGAAGAAAAATTTTGCTAAAGCTTTAGGTGTACCAGTTAAGTGGACTAACTTCACAAATGGTGGAGCAATGACTGACGCTATGTTAGCGGGAGACATCGATATTTCTTACTCACAAGGTTTAGTACCTTTCATAAACGCAGTTAAATCAAAAGCACCTATCAAGCTTGTTGATATAGCTATGGAATATGGAATGGGTGGAACAACTTGTGTAACTTCAAATGCTTCAGGTATTACAAAAGCTAATGCTACTGAACTTGAAGGTAAAAAAGTTGCTGTACCACTAGGAACAATGGCTGAATACGTTTTTGATGAAAGTATGAAAGTTGTTGGCGCAGACAGAAAAAAAATGGATATCATTCAAATGGACCCTGAAGAAGGTGCTGCTGCATTAGTAAGCGGTGATGTTGTAATGGCATGTTTATTTGGTGGTAATTCAATTAAAGCTGCAACAGCTGTCGGAACAAGATTACTTACAGTTCAAGAAGCAAGAGACGCTGGTATCTTGGGAATAGATATTACTTCAGTAACTACTAAGTTCATGAAGGAAAATCCTGAAATGCTAAGAACTTTTATTGAAGTAACTCATGAAGCTAATGACAGATACAGAGCTGGCAAAAGTGACATGAACGCAATGTCTAAAGCTTCTGAAATGAAAGTTGGTGATATGAAAGAAACTTTAAGTGGTTTCAAATTTTTAACACCAGCAGAGACTAAGCAATCTATGACTAAAGGAAATCTTGATGCATTCTTAAAAGGAATGGGAACACCAAGAGGAAACGTAGATACTAGTTTCTTACCTTTATAATCATAAGGTTAAATATTTAAATAGGCGCCAATTTTTTTAATTGGTGCCTATTTTTTTTATACAAATTTTAATGTAAGGTCTTGTTATGAGTGATTTAGTTTCTCAAAATCTAAATATGATCTTTAAATCTCCTAAAGGAGAAACTGTCCATGCATTAAAAGATTTAAATTTCACAATCAAAAAAGGTGAGCTATTAACAGTTCTTGGTCCATCAGGATGTGGGAAAACAACTTTATTAAATATTGCAGCTGGTTTTATTAGACCTACATCAGGAACAATCACTTTAGGTTCAAATGAAATTAATGGTCCTGGAGTTGATAGAGGGATGGTATTTCAACAAGGCGCTTTGTTTGAATGGTTAACTGTTTCTGAAAATGTCAACTTTGGATTAAGAATGAAGAAGAAAGATCCGGGTGAAACTCAAAAAAAAGTTGATGAGTGGTTAGAAATAGTTGGTTTAAAAGGTTTTGGAAATACTCCTACTTATCAATTATCAGGTGGTATGCAGCAAAGAGTAGCGCTTGCAAGATGTTTAATTAATGATCCTGATTTAATTTTAATGGATGAACCTTTAGGTGCATTAGATGCTTTAACTAGAGAAAAGATGCAATCACTTGTTTTAAAAATTTGGAAAGAAACTGGAAAAACAATTATTTTAATTACTCACTCGGTTGAAGAAGCTTTATTATTAGGTGAAAGATTATATGTCATGGCGCCAAGGCCAGGTAGAATTCATAAAGAATATAAACTTCCATTTGCAGAAATGGGTTTAAAAGAAGATTTAAGAGAAATTAAAAAAAATAAAGAATTTTCATCGAAACGAGAAGAAATACTATCCATGATATGGAACATGGAAGAAGAAATAATGGGGAAAGATAATTAAATGTTTACGCAATTTATTACAATATTAATACTAGTATCGATTGTTGGATGCATTCTTTACGGAAGAAGGTTAATACGAACAGAAAAAGTTGACGCTGTATTTGGTAACCCTGAAAGAGCTAAAGGTGGAACACATTGGATTATTGTTGGAAGTAGTGCGATATTATTAATTTGGTTATATTATTCTTGGGATATAGCGAAAGGTTTTTATCCTACATCTGCTAATGAATTGTGCCAAGTTGCTAAAGTAAATGAATCTCTTTTAGGTTTAAAGTATCAATTTCCAATAGAAGAAAGAGAATTTAAAAGTACATCAATAATAAAAATTGAAAATAAAAACCTTCAAATAATCGCTAACGAAATACAAAGCTCTCCAGATTTAAGCAGTCCGCAGAAAACAGCTTTAGTTGGATTTATCAACGAGACGAGACAGTTAATTCCATTACTAACAAACGAAAATTTAATGGAAACCGACACAAAAATTCAGATTAAAGAGATGACTGAAGAAATAAGACTTTTAACGTCTAACTTCAAAAAGAATGATTACCCATTTGAAACTGATGAACAAAAAAATGAAAGATTAAAAGCAGTATCTGAAGAAGGTGGTTGGGGTATTACAAAAGTTCAATCTGGTACAGGTTCAATCGAAAATACAATTGAAGTACCTTTAGTTCCAGCTACTAATAAAGGTCTTAAATTTGATGCTGCCGCAAAAGAACTTGAGATAATAAACGATAAATTCTTTAAATTAAGAAATCATAATCCACAATTCAAAAATTCTATTAAAACTTTAAAAGATAAAATTAAAGAATATAGAGGTAACTTAGATGATACAGAAGAAGTAGCTTCTACCTTTGCCAAAAATATTGTTAAAATTGCAAGAAGAATAGAGTTTGCAAGTATTTATCCACCAAATGCATTAAATGAAATGCAAAAGGCAATTGTTGAATTCGACAATGTTCAAAAGTCGGAACAAGGTGGATTAAGATTTGTAGATATGTTTTTATTTCCTGCGGGAACGATTGTGTCAAGTGGAACGAGTTGTTCTGAACAGGGTTCTGGAAGATGGTTGCCTAAACCATCAGATACTCTTAATAAATTTATCTTAATGTCCAAACCAAGCGTTGGTTACAAAAATATACCATTACTTTGGATTGATATGATGGATGTAAGTAAAATTATTGGATTCATTTTACCAGATTGGATTGCTGACGTTCTTCCAGGGGAATACCCTATTCATACAAAAGACGGAGTAGTAGAACAAAACTTTAAAGGGAGAGTTCTTAAAGTTGTTACAGGAGATTTTAAATTATTTAAAATTCCAGTTCCTTACGGACATATTTGGGATTCGTTTTTAAGAGTATTTTTAGGACTTATCTTTGGAATTTTAATAGGAGTTCCTCTTGGATTATTTATGGGTTTAAATAGATTTGCTAAAGGCTTCTTTGATCCTTTAATTGAACTTTACAGACCTGTGCCACCATTAGCATGGGCTCCTTTAATCATTTCAGTTCTAGGTATAGACAATACAGGAAAAGTGTTTTTATTGTTTATGGTCTCATTATCAATCATGATTATTTCTGCACGAGCTGGTGCATCAGGAACACAACTATCAAAAATTCATGCAGCTCATTCACTTGGTGCATCCAAAAAACAAATTTTAAGATACGTAATCTTTCCTAATTCTTTACCAGAAATTCTCACAGGAATTAGAGTGGCGGTTGGTATGTGTTGGGGAACTCTTGTTGCAGCAGAATTTTTAGCAGGTACTACAGGAATTGGATTTGTTGAAAATGTCGCAAAAAAATATTTCCAATATGAAGTTATTTGGATAACAATTTTCATTATGGGTATGCTGGGACTATTATTCGACGTTACATTAAGAAAAATAATAGATAAAACTATTCCATGGCGTGGAAAAGGTTAATTCTATTTTTATTTATATTTTCAGTATCAGCTGAAGCAACAGAATTTAAAATAAATAAAATTGCAGATTTAGATGCTCCTTGGGGCTCAACTTTCATATCTGATAAAGAATTATTGATTACTGAGAAGTCAGGTAAAATTAAATTAATAGAACTTGGCGCTGGAAATGTTTCTGAAGTAATTCATAATCTTAAAATATTAGAGGACGGTCAAGGAGGTTTATTAGATATTTTATATAAAGATGATGTTGTTTTTGTTAGCTACTCAGAGGATCACGGAAAATTTAAATCTACTACTTCTATTGCAAGAGCAAATTTAGATAGAGGTGAATTAAAATTTGATAATATATTTGTTGCTCAACCTCCTATTAATTCAGGTTATCATTTTGGTTCTAGGCTAGCAATTAAAGATGAGTTTCTTTTTGCATCCGTTGGCGAAAGAGGTCAAGGGATGATAGCGCAAGATCCAACTCAACATCCCGGCAGTATAATAAGAATAAAATTGGATGGAAGTATTCCAAAAGATAATCCTAAATTTATAGACAAAAAAGATTGGTTACCCGAAATATTTCAAATTGGTGTAAGAAACCCACAAGGTTTAACGGTATCTCCTTTTGATCAAAAAATTTATGCAAGTAATCACGGAGCAAAGGGTGGTGACTGGTTTGGAGAAATTAAAAAGAGTGAAAATTATGGATGGAAAATATTAGGTTGGGGTGGAACAAATTATAGTGGAACTAAGATAGGACCAAAATGGATGCCTGGTTACACAAAAGCTATTAAATATTGGGTTCCTTCAATTGCAACAAGTGCAATAACAATTTATAAAGGTAATGAATTTAAAGAATGGAATGGTCAAGCATTAGTAACATCTTTAAAAGATATGTCTTTAAGAAAGCTTGATTTTTCTGACACAAAAAATGTGCGAGAAGAAATTATATTTCAAAATCAAATTGGAAGAATTAGAGATATTCAGGTTCATCCCGTCAATGGAAAGATTTATTTTCTTGGTCAGGACGGTTTATGGTTAATGGAAAAAAACTAAAAAAAATTCTTATTCAAATTTTCAAAAAACGAGGACTAAGTATATCTCATGCAACAATAAGTGCTGATGCTTTAATCAATGCTGAGTATGTGGGTGCATATGGTCATGGTATTTCAAGACTAAAAATGTATTGTGATAGAATAAAGAAAAAAGTAATTAATCCAAAGCCAAAGATAAAGATTAAGAAAATATCTAACTCCATATCTTTTATTGATGCAAACAATTCAATTGGATTTGTAGCTGCAGATACTGCTATTAAAACTTTAATAAAAAATACAAAAAAAACAGGAATTGGATTAGTTGGAGTTAAAAACTCAGGTCATTATGGCTTGTCAGGTTATTACGTTGAACAAGCAGTAAAAAAAAACTTAATGGTTTGGTGTTTTACTAATGCTCCGCCTGCAGTTGCACCTTATGGGGCAAAAAAGACTTTGTTTGGGACTAATCCAATTTGTTTTGGAACTCCTTCAGGAGGAAATGTTCCATTTATTTTAGACTCATCTGTTTCAATGATTAACAGAGGTATTATAAGAGTTGCTGCAAGACTTGGTAAAAAAATTCCAGTTGGTGTTGCCTTAGATAAAAGTGGAAACCCCACCACAGATGCTAAAAAAGCTTTAAAGGGAGTTCAGCTTCCAATCGCAGGCTTTAGAGGATCAGGGCTAGCATGGATGGTTGATATTTTAAGTGGAGTAATTACTGGAGCTGCTCACGGTGGAAAGGTTAGAGACCCATTCGATGATTTTAGAGGACCACAAAACGTCGGACATTTATTTTTAGCTATTAAGCCTAGCATCTTTATTGGGAAAAATTATATCAAAAGAATAAAAGAAAATATAAGAATTATAAAAAAACTTCCGCGAGCAAAAGGTTTTGCCTCAATTTCTTATCCAGGGGAAAATAAAGCAAGAAGATTTTCAAAAAACTCTAAAAAGAAAATTAATTTACCGAGAGAAATAAAGAAAGATTTAGAAAAATTAATTAGCGCTTCTTCTTAATAAAAATACAAAAGTAAATCCAGTTATATACATTATAAGTGCATAAGCACCAGTTGGTATTGCATATAATATATCAGAGCCAAAAATTTGTGTAGAAACAAACAGTGCTAAAGTTCCATTTTGTAAGCCACACTCTAAAGCAATACACTTAAGTTGTTTAACGCCTGATGCAAAAATTTTACCAAGATAAAACGCAATTATCATCATGGTAACATTTAAAAGTAAGGCAATAAGACCTGCTTGTTTCAATAAATTTATTAAGTTTTCTCTTTCTTCATAAAACGCAGCAAAGAAAAAAATTGCAAACAATACAATGTTGAGTTTATTAAATATTTCTACTTTTGAAGCTACAAAATTTTCTGCAAATTTTCTTATAATCATTCCTAATATAACTGGCACAGTAACAACTAAAAACATCTTAAACGCGATACCAATCATTGATATATTTTCTGCAATATTGGTAATTCCAAACAAATCTGCAGATGTAAAAATTATAAAAGGCACTGTAATAATACTTAATAAACTTATTATCGCTGTTAAAGAAATTGATAATGCTACATCTCCGTCAGCAAATTTAGTCATAATGTTTGAGGTAACTCCTCCCGGTGCAGCAGCAATAATCATTACGCCAATTGCAATTTCAGGAGGTGTTTTTAAAATTATAATTAATAAATAAGCAACGAGCGGAAGAATTATTAATTGAGAAATAAAACCAACAATAAAATCTTTAGGTGTTTTTAATACTCTAGTAAAATCTTCGAGTTTTAAACCTAATCCTAAACCAAGCATTATTAATGCAAGGATTATCGGTGTTATTTTTGTTACGATTTCCACTCTTTATATTACCACAAATATGCTCAAATTCCTTTATACTCATTATAAAAACAAATATAAGATTTTAAATGATTTCAGAAAAGCAAATAGTGTGTCCTAACAATCTTTTGGATGCAGCTAGCAAAAAGAAGGGAGTTAGTGCAGCAATTGTCAACGCTGGAAAACCTTTACCAATGCTTTCAGTGATGGATGCGGTTAAAGAAAATTTAATTAAACCAATTTTTATTGGGGATAAAAAAGAAATTCAAAAATGTGCTGAAGAAATTAAATTTGATATTTCCCAGTATGAAATTATTCATGAGCCAGTGGAAAATAATACTGCAATTGTAGCAGCTAAATTAGCAAAAGCAGGAAAGATCAAAATTATAGTCAAAGGCCATATTCATACCGACATATTAATGAAGGAAGTTTTAAAAAGAGAATATCAACTTTTAGGAAAAACTAGACTAAGTCATATATGGCATATGACATTAGACAAAGAGGACAAACCTCTAATTATAACTGATGGTGCTTTAAATGTTATGCCAAATGTTAAAACTAAAATGCATATTTTAAAAAACGTAATCGGTTTTTCAAAAAGAATTGGAAACAATAGACCTAAAGTTGCAGTCTTATCTGCCACAGAAGAAGTTCTTGATAGTATACAAAGTTCAATGGAAGCAAAAGAAATTACTGAATTATCAAAAAAAGAAAAATTAGATGCTGATGTTTTTGGACCTTTGGCATTTGATAATTGTATTTCTAAAAAATCAGCTAACATAAAGGGAATAAAAAATATCGTTGCAGGGGAAGCAGATGTTTTATTAGTGTCAAGTGTAGAAACTGGTAATGCTTTGGTTAAAATGATGATTTATTTTATGGGAGCGTGCGCAGCAGGAGTTGTAGTTGGTGGGAAAGTTCCTGTAGTTATTACAAGTAGATCGGATGAGGCAGTTGCAAGATTAGCTTCTATAGCTGCAGCAGTAGTTGCATTAGATTAATAATGAAATATAAATTTATATAAATGACAATTAAATATTTAAAAAAAGCAACTAAAACTGCTTCAACGGATGACACTAAAACAAAAGAGATTGTACAAAATCTTTTAAAAGAACTTGAAAAATCAAAAGAAGAAGGTTGCAAAGAATTAACAAAAAAGTTTGATAAATATGATGGTGAAATAATTGTTTCTAAAGAAAAAATTGAAGATATTAAAAAGAAATTAGATCAAAAGACTAAGGATGACATTAGATTTTCTTACGATAGAGTTAAAAAATTTGCTGAAGCTCAATTAAAAAATTACGGGAAAGATTTTGAAGTAGAACTTTCAAATGGATTATATGCTGGACAAAAACTAGTGCCAGTAAATACAGCTGGATGTTATATACCCGGCGGTAGATATGCGCACATAGCTTCAGCTGTGATGAGTGTGACTACTGCAAAAGTAGCTGGAGTTAAAAACATTATCGCATGCAGTCCACCAAAAGAAAATATAGGTGCCCACCCTTCTATAATTTATACTGCTGACTTATGTGGGGCAGATGTAATTTTAAATTTAGGTGGTGTGCCAGCAATTGCTGCAATGACTTATGGTTTATTTGGTAACGCCCCTGCTGATATTTTAGTTGGACCTGGAAATCAATTTGTTGCTGAAGCTAAAAGAATTTTGTTTGGCAAAGTCGGTATTGATTTATTTGCTGGACCAACAGAAATTGGAATTATAGCTGATGAAACCGCAGATCCAGAGATTGTTGCGGTTGACTTAGTAGGACAAGCTGAGCATGGTTATAACTCGCCTGCTTGGTTATATACTACAAGTCAAAAGTTGGCTGACTCTGTAATGAAAAGAGTTCCTGAACTAATTGAAGAATTACCAGAAGTACCAAGATTAAGTGCCGAAGCAGCATGGAGAGATTATGGTGAAGTTATTTTGTGTGATACTAATGAAGAAATGGTCAAAGTGAGTGACGATTATGCTCCTGAGCATTTAGAGTTACAAACAAAAAATTTAAAATGGTTCCATGATAATTTAAAAAATTATGGGTCATTATTTATAGGTGAAGAAACGACTGTTGCTTATGGTGATAAATGTTCTGGAACTAATCACATATTACCTACTAAGGGAGCTGGAAAATATACGGGTGGTTTATTTGTAGGTAAGTTTATTAAGACTCTTAGTTTTCAAAGAATGACTAAAGAGTCTACAAAAGAAGTTGGTGCTGCTGCTGCTAGGATTTCAAGATATGAAGGAATGGAAGCGCATGCAAGAACTGGTGATGTAAGGCTAAGAAAATACGGTTATTCCAATTAAAAGTTCATTTTAAAATTTACTGGATAGAGATAAATTGGCACTATTATTTTCTTGGTTTGAAAAATCATTTTCTAAATTAAACTCCATGTCAAAAAGATCTAGCGCTTTAGAAATCCTAAAGTTTGAAGACATATCATTATCAAGATCTAATACAAGCTCTGTTTCTTTTTTATATAAAAAGCCTGCTGATAATGTAAATTTATTAATAAAACCATGGCCCTTAATCTGTTGTCTTTCGTAATCAGTACTAATCGTTAATCCTTGTTCATGCTTTAAATCTAAACCAAGTCCTGCTGTGTATATATCTCTATTTTTGTTATCAGCTTGATATTCAAAACTTTCGCTATCTGATACATAACTTGTTACCACTTTAGAGTTTGAGGCAAACTCTTTACCATATTCAAGATTAACTCTAGATTTTACATTTGAGTTTTCTAAATTAATATCTCTATCAATTAGTACACCTAAAGAAGCCATTAAAGATTTAATATCTTGATCATTATAGCTAATAGCATTAGTGCCACTTTCGGTATAGCTATCAAGCGCTGTATAACTTCCGTCAATACTTCCTATTGAACTAACAGTTAAGTCACTACCTTCATACTCTCTACCAATATCAAGTGAACCAAAAACTTGCTTACCATCACGGTCACCGGTATGAGTGTTGGTGTTTCCTTCGTCTTTCCTTACGATATCACTATCTAAATAACTAACTCCAAAAACATGTTTTAAAAAATTCTTGTCTTCTAAACTATTAATCCCATAAACAGAAAAACTTAAAGCATTGGTGTCAACTGCAGAACCAAAGGTTCCAATATCAACATCAGTGTTACCCACTCTTATAGCTACTCCTAATATTTGGTCTTCATCCATTTTTCTATCGGCACCTAAAGTTATACCAAATCCATCTATATCTTGTGCAGAGCTTAAGGAAGTCTCACCAATTTTTCCAAAACTAATACTACCTTCAGTCCATGCTTCCCAGTCATTAGGTAAAATTTGATCTAACTTTTTAATTGGATTGAATTTAGCTTGAGTAGAACTTGCAACATTATTCGATACTTTCTTAAATAATTCATTTTGAAAGAGCAACTCTATTCTTTGAGCGCTCGTGTTTTGATATTTATTTGCTCTTAATATATCTAGTCTTTTAAAAGTAGCCACTCTTGTATCTTCAGCAAACTTTTTAGCAGTATTAATTTGTGCATCATTTATACCTCTTACATCTTTAATTTTTGGTGGCTCTTCACATTTTCCTGAACTAGTAACTTTAAAAGCACAGCTTAAGGTATATTCATTTATATCATCTCCATCATTACTTACCACAAACATTTTGGTACCAGTAATATTAAAAGCTATACCTTGAGGATTGGTAGCTTGACTACTAATATCAAAACTACCTACATGAGTTACAGTTGATGTTAAATCAAAGCCTACTGATAATGTATATGAATTTATCTCATTACCATTATCACCTACCACAAACATCTTGGTTCCATCATTATTAAAAGTAAGACCCCTGGGAACACCATCTTGATCGGTAATATCAAAACCTGTTCCATCTCCATTTATGTCATTGAAAGTTGCAGTTGTTAAATCAAAACCTGTTGATAATGTATATACATATATCTCATTATCAGTATTACCTATGTAATACATTATGGTTCCATCATTATTAAAAGCAATACCTCTGGTTTTATCATCTTGAGCACTAACGTCAAAACCTGTTCCATCTCCATTTATGTCATTGAAAGTTGCAGTTGTTAAATCAAAACCTGTTGATAGTGTATATGAATTTATATCATCACCAGTATTACCTATCACAAACATCTTGGTTCCATCATTATTAAATTTAATATATTGAGGCGTAGTATCTTGCCCACTTATGTCAAAACCTGATCCATCTCCATTTATGTCATTGAAAGTTGCGGTTGATAAATCAAAAGCTGTTGATAATGTATATGAATTTATATCATTTCCAGTATCACCTACCACAAACATCTTGGTTCCATCATTGTTAAAAGCAATACCTCTAGGTGTAGTATCTTGAGCACTAACGTCAAAACCTGTTCCGTCTCCATTTATGTCATTAAAAGTTGCTTCTGCTTGAACTTTACTAACAAACGTTAAATTAAAGATTAGAAATAATATAAATATTCTTTTCAGGACATTCATAGCTAAAAAAAGAAACTAATAGCAAAGGTAAACCCTAAGAGAAAGCTTAAATACTGCCCATTTTATTTAAAGTTTAATGGCAAGCTATATTAAATTTTTTTAATCTCCAATAATTATAAGGCCAAGGGGTCACGAAACCTACAATCAACATTAATGGAACAATCCACCAAGTTAATATTGCTCCACCTGTTAAAATATAATCTGTTAAATTCATAGCAACTTCCATACTGATCATAGATATAAAACTCATCCCTATTGCTGTATTAAATGCTTTTCTAAAGTCAAAATTTTGTCTCATAAGTATAACTGTTTCCAAAATTACACTCGTTATTAATCCATTAATTATTGCTAAAGTCATTATTCCAAGAACTGGAAATGGAATTTTAGTTAATTGAAAAAATAAGATTGTTCCAAAATCACCAATAGAGCATCCAAGTAAACACCACGCAGTATTTTTTGCACTTCTTCTCCATGTGTGTTTACAGGACCAATTAAAAGATAAACTTTCTGAACTCACTAAAAATTATTTTAAATCTACGTTTGCTACCATTCCAATTTGATAATGGCCAGGTACATTGCAAGCAATTTCAATATTCATAGCATTTTCAAACTTCCAAACTAAATCCCCTTTTTCATTTGGAGCTAAAAGAACGCTGTTACTGTGTGAGTGACCCATTGCTTTATCCATTTTAGCCATTTTTTTCATTTTCTCTCTATCAATAGAGTCTGCTAATAAAATTTCGTTCTCAACCATTCTTTCCATTTCAGGCTGATGTTTTTTATGCATCATTGCATTAGCAATATTAAATTCATGTACAAGGTTGCCTGCATTAACTACTTCAAACTTTATCGTTTCACCTTTTTTAATACTAAATGATTTTGGTTCATAATAATTGTCATACATCTTTACTTTAATTGTTCTATCTACTTCAGAAAGTTTTCCTTTTGAACCAATCATCATATTTTTATCTGCAAATGAAGCCGACGTAAAAATAAAAAATACAGATAGGTATGTAAAAATTTTATTCATTATTAATTCTTTATTTCAAAATTCTCTTTTGCTCTTATTTCTTTTTTAGTTGTATTAACTTTTTCTTTAGTTTTTCTCTCATCAATAACATCAGCAAAACTGTGATTTACATCTCTATGTCCTGCTTCATCATCTCTAATAACTTTTACAACATCTTTTAATGTTGCATGCAAAGGTAAGTTCCAATAATTTATTGCAACTTCTGGAGCAGGTTGATCTTTTATTTTGCCAGTTTCTAATTCATGTAAATATTCTGTGTAACTTCTGACAGCTTCTTCTTCAAAATAACCAACAATTCTATGTGCAGTTCTCTGAGAAATTAAATAAATAATTGCATAAGTAATTATGAAAATAAACTGTGCAATCATGATTACAATTCTTTCTATAAAAGTTGGTTTCGCAATATGTATGAAAGTCATTAAGTGCATTCTTTCATTTTCAGCTTCATCTAGAAGAGTTTTGATCCACCCCTTGTCATCTTCCATCTTTCTTAGAGATTTTAAATGAATAAGCATACCAGCAACCATTCCTGGAACTGCTGCTACAGTTTCTAATACAACAGCTCTATGTCCGTACCTTTTTTTGAAAAAGGTATCTGCAAGGAACCTTAAAAATTTTGTGAAAGATAAAGCTACCTTGTCACTAAAATTACTCGGTTTATAATGGCTATCCAAATAGCTCATACTCTCTATTTAATAATTTTTAATGAAAAACCAATAGGTCTTAATATCACCCTAAAAACCCTTAAAAACTAACAATAATAATTGTAATTAGATAATTAAATAACCCACAAAAACCGATAAAATTAATATCAACAATAATACAATCCAAGATATTTTTCTAAACTTCAAGAGTCCAATTTTTTCATCGCGTGGTACTTTTATAATGTCATATTGACCGAAACCCATAAAGTGACCAATGTAAATGGATTCTATAAAGGTTACTATTAAAACTGAAATAGCGTTTATATAAGCTGTAAAAATAAACCAATCAAATATGTTTAAATAAGGCATATCAGGAATCTTAGATGCAGCAGCAACGAGATTGAATGCAACAAGGGATAAAACTAAAGTAATACAAACTGAAATTCTATAAAACTCGAAAGGTAAAAATATTGTAAAATAAGTAACTAATATTATCATAACTATTGGCATAATAAATTTAAAAACAAAACTAATAGAATTTCTTTCTATTAAAAATTCAGTAGTAATAGAGTGTTTCGCATAATCTGAGTAAACATCAACTAAAGTTGATGATATTGGAAAAGATATATATCGCTTAATTGTAAAGCCAGGAAAAGAAATATTGTCATAATCGTTTTTTTTTGTTTCTTCTAAAAGAATTTTAAATCTATCCGATCTCTCAATATATAATTTATCGTAAATTCCTGATGAAATATTGAATCTCAATTCATGTTTATCAAATGGGTAAAGTCTATAATCAAAATCTGGGATAGCATAGTCAACTTTTTCATCGTAAAAAACATATTCTATTGTACCATCATAATATATAAGTATTTTTGGTTCTACATTTGTCTCAACTTTTAAATGATTGTCATACGTCATATCAAAATTGAAAAATTTTCCGTCTTCTAATCCAGAGTTTAAATTATACTCACATACAACTATTTTTTTTGTTTTTGAAATAGCAACTGTCTCATTAATGGTCGACAATTCTTCAGAGAAGTCTTGGACAGCTAAAGCTTGAAAAATAATTTTTTCTAAATTTGGCTCTTTGTAAGAAAAATTTCTTTGATCAAGAGCAACAGTTAAAATAGCTTTCTCTTCATCAATATTTACCCTTTTTATATTATGAAAAACTTTTAAAAGAACTTCGTCTCTTAATTTTTTTTTATCACCAAAATTAATATTTTCATAAATCGTTCCACAAGTTTTATTAGAAAACAATTGTTGAAAGATTAATCTTTTTTCTGCTTCTAACATTGAAACTTCGATCGCAAAAGATTTTGAAAATATAAAAGTTGGTAAAAAAATTACTAAAAAAAATAATATTTTTTTCATCTATCTAAAAAGAATTTTAATTAATTAATTCTTTTAAAGTCAACGTCAAGTTTACTGTAATCAACCATTAGATATCCACTTGAGTGCATTTCTGTAGCCCAAAGTACCTCTTGAGCCATTACCCCGACATAATCAGTTGAGCTTCCAATATAATTAAATTTATAAATATTTATACCTGAGGCTGACATTCCAACTTTCTCTATATTTGTTTTTAATCTTATATCAGAAAAGAATTTTTTGACTTTCTTTCCAGTATTTTTAGCTTTCCTAGCTGCATCATTTGCTCTTCTTCTTGCATCAGCTGCTGCTTGTTCAGCTCTTCTTCTTGCTTCAGCTGCTTGTTGCTCTGCTCTACGTCTTGCTTCAGCTGCTTGTTGTTCTGCTCTACGTCTTGCTTCAGCTGCTGCTTGTTCAGCTCTTCTTCTTTGTTCAGCTGCTGCTGCTTCTGCTCTACGTCTTGCCTCAGCTGCTGCTTGCTCAGC
>CACJBX010000006.1 GCA_902591755.1 uncultured Pelagibacteraceae bacterium | reverse complement strand
TTTTGATTATAGGGCAATTAGTAAAATCAATTTCAAACACAGAAATTTTTATTCTCCTTCATCTTTTATTAAAAAAATTAAAAGAAGAAAAATTTCTAAATTAGCTAGTTTTCATACAAGAAATGTTCCACACAAAGCACATCAATGGATTCATAAATTTTTATTTAATAAATTTGGAGCTTTATTAATTCAACCTTTGATCGGTCAATACAAAAAAGGTGAATACAATGATGAATTGATAATTAAAACTAATAAATTAGCTTCAAAAACATTTAAATCTGACAAAGTTTTTTCTATACCTTTTTTTTCTTATCCTAGATACGCAGGTTTTAGAGAGGCAGCGCTACATGCTATAGTAAGGAGAAATTATGGGTGTACCCATTTTTGGGTTGGAAGAGATCATGCAGGTATTGGTAATTTTTATGGATATAAACAGTCACAGAAATTTTGTTATAAAAATCAAAAAAAGTTAAAAATTAAGATAATTCCTGGAGATGAACCGATTTATTGTAAAAATTGTAAAATTATAAAAAATACTAAATGTTTAAACACAAAATGTTTAAATAAACATAAGATTAAAATTAGTGGTTCTATGATAAGGGATCTTCTAAAAAAAAATAAAGTCATCCCAAGTTATTTTATGGATTTAAAAATTTCAAATTTATTATCTAAAAAGTCTTTAATTGATTAACTATAAATTTTCAGGGTATTTTTTTCTAAAATCAATTTTTTTGAATAGGGTTAAAGAAACACTATCAGATTTAAATTTTCTTTTATCTTTAGTTGGAGTTTTATATTTATGCTTATAAACAATTTCAAATAACCCACTTTCTATTAAGAAATTATCGTAACTCATTTTAAAACTAGTTAATTTTTTTGAGTTAAATTCTTCATTTGAATGCTTAAACAATGGATCAAAATCCCATATCAATAATAGTCCATTCTTTGATAATTTGTTATGAATTAAATCAAATTGTTTAAAGATAAGTTCTCTATCTAAATGATAAAGAAAAAAACCACATATTATCAAATCAAAATTTACCTTAATTTTTTCAATTTCGATACTAGAAATATTAAATAGTTTAAGATTTTTATATCTTCGTTTTCCATCTAAAATTGCAATTTTTGATAAGTCAATCCCATAGCTTTTTTTTGAATTACATAATTTTGAATATTGATTTAGTCTATTTCCATTAGCACATCCTATTTCTAAAATATTTTTTGCTTGAATTGAGTTTATTTTAATTAAATCTAAAATTTTTTCATCTATCAAATCAAAAGAATGCTTTGTGTAATAAGATTTATGTCTCATAAAAAATTTATCCGCTTCTTTTTTTTTTACTAATTCTAAATTTTTCATTATGTACTAATATAACAACTTTTAATAATCGTGTATTCTATAATCTGAGTCTTATACAAATTGCATAATAACAACACAAGAATGATTTAAGTTATAAGTGTTGATTTTATTATCTTAATAGTAAAATGTAATTTTTTTTAAAAAACAAATATCAAAAACCAATATGAGGCTAAACCCGATGCGATAGTAAGAATTACGTTTCTTGAAAAATATCCTACAATTATTGCTGTAAGTGCACCATAAATTTTAGGGTCAGTGATAATTACCAAACTTCCATAATCATCTAAAAGTACACCAGGAAATATTATAGATGGGAAAACAACTGAGGGCACATAATTTAAAATTTTTCTAAAATTTTCATTGAAAATATCCTTGTCTATTAATGTAATCATTCCCATTCTAGTAAAATAAGTAATTAATCCTGCAATGAATATTGAAGTCCAGGTCATTTTTTAAATTTTAATATTAGATAAGCTGTAAATAAACCAATTAATGGTGAGATTAAAATATATGATTTAAATGGTGCGTTATAAAAAAAAGTTGCAGCTAAACCTGAAATAATCATTACAAACAGATGATCTAATTTTCTTAGTTCATTAATAATAATTGCAATGAAAGTTAAAGGGATTGCAAATTTTAAACCTAATGCTTCTGGGACAATAGATCCTAAGTATATTCCAATTATTGTAGAAATTTGCCAACAAAGCCAAAGAGTTATACCGGACCCCAACAAATGGTAATAATTAAAGTTTTGTTCTCTATTTTTCTTAAAATAGATATTTGAAACAGCGAAACCTTGATCTACAATAAAATAAGAAATAAGAAATTTTTTTATCAATGATAACTTATTTAAGTATTCAGATAAAACAGCCCCGTAAAGTAAGTGTCTTGAATTTATTACCCCAACTGAAGTAATTGCTATTAATGATGAAGCTCCGCCAGACAATAATTGTAAAAAGACAATTTGTGATGCACCTCCAAAAATTATTAATGAGGTGGCATAAGTCATAATTGGATCGAAACCTAGTTCAATACCAATCGCTCCAAATATTATTCCAAAAGGAATTACTGAAAGCAAATGTGGTGCTACATCAAAAAATCCTATCTTAAAGATTTGAAATTTTGATAACATTTTAACCCTTTAAGGCTTCAACTAAAAATTTTAAATCTAAATCGCAGTCTTTATAACCTTGCTTAATGATATTTAAATATCTTGTACTTGGATATTTAAAAGGCGTCTTTTTTTCCATTGAATATACCATTACCTCCCTGCCCTCGTATTTAAAAAAAATTTTTTTATAAAGAATTGGGAAGTCCTCATATTTATCAAGACAAGACTCGTCTTTCTCTGTAATCTCATACAAGGCTCCTTGAACACTAGATCCTTTTTTATGTTCAATGTCTGCTACACGTAGCTCACTTCTAAAAGTTAGTTGGTAATCTCTAAGAATATACTTTTTAAGATATTTACAGCCAGAACATCTCTTTTTCATTTGTTCTTGATGTAAATTGCTACCATAGGCAAAATATAACATTAGACCTCATTTACTATTTGAATTTTTTGTTCTGCAACAAATTTCAAAATTTCATTATTACAAGTATCAATTTTAGTTTTATCAGTAGATCTTACAACAATAGAAACACCTAATTTTCCTGCACGAAAAAAAGGATAACTTCCTATCTCAACATCCTGATTGTTGTTTTGAACTTGGGTTAAAGATTTTGCAATTTCGCTCTCAACTGTTCTAAGATTTATTGTATGACTTAAAATTGGTGCTCCACCAGTAATTAAATGATCTAGACCACCAAGCATTGATTTAAGAATCGATGGTACTCCTGGAAGTGAAAAAACATTTTCAACATAAAATCCTGGTGCACCACTCGTGGGATTTAATATAAGTTTTGCAGACATTGGCATCATTGCCATCTTTTTTCTACCTTCACTAAATTCACTTGGCTTGTAATATTTTTCCAGTATTGAAAAAGCTTCTTTGTGATAACCATATTCTATATTAAATGCTTTTGATACTGACTCAGCGGTTATGTCGTCATGTGTTGGACCTATTCCACCTGTTGTAAAAACATAAGAGAATTTATTTTTAAAAGTATTTATAGTTTCTATAATATCTTTTTCGATATCCGGAATAATCCTCACTTCCTTTACTTGCACACCTAAGGAATTCAACCAAAGTGATAAAGTGCTTGTGTTAGTATCTTTAGTTCTTCCAGAAAGAACTTCATTTCCAATTATAATAATGCCTGCATTTATTTCTTTTTTATTTTTCATTTACAAATATAAATTAATAATAATGAAATTTACCAATACTTTAATCAAAGGCAAATTAATCAAGCGGTATAAAAGATTTTTTGTCGATATCAAAGTAAATAATTCAAAGATTACTGCACACTGTCCAAACACCGGCTCAATGATGGGCCTTTTAGAACCAGGAAATATAGTCTTTGTTTCCAAGAGCAATGATCCAAAACGAAAACTTAAATTTACATTGGAAATGATAAAATCTAACAAACGTATGGTTGGTGTTAATACTCATAGAGCAAATAAAATAGTATTTGATGGTCTCAACAAAAAGTTAATCAAAGAATTTGAGAATACAAAAGAAATAAAACCAGAATTTAAATATTCAGATGATACTAGATTTGATTTTTTATGTGATAAAAATTTGCTAGAAGTAAAAAACGTAACTCTGTTAAGAAATAAGGATTTTGCAGAATTTCCAGACGCTATAACATCTAGAGGTTCAAAACATTTAATTAAATTAGCTGAATCAATAAAAAATGGCTATAAACCATTTGTCTTATTTTTAACTCAAATTGAAGGTATTAATAAATTTAAAATAGCTAAAGATATCGATGCAGAATATTATAAAAATTATTTAAAAGTTAAAAAAGATGGTGTTAAATTTTTAGCTTATAGATGTAAATTAAACGATAAAGAAATCAAAATAGAAAAAAAAATAGATATTATTGATGAGTAACTATTTGGAAAAATTTGAAAAAATGAAAATTGCTGGTTCTCTAGCATCTAAAACTTTAGATATGATTACTGATTATGTTAAAGAAGGAACAACAACAAATCATATTGATAAACTTTGCTACGAATTTATAAGAGACAACGGTGGTTACTCAGCGCCACAATTTTATAGAGGATTTGAGAAGTCTATTTGTACTTCTCTTAATCATGTTGTCTGTCATGGCATACCTAGTGATAGAACACTCCAAGATGGAGATATTGTTAATATAGATGTCACAGCTATAATTAATGATCACTATGGAGATACTAGCCGAATGTATACGGTTGGAAATATTTCTATTAAGTCAAAAAAACTTATTAATGTTACTTACGAGTCTCTTAACAAAGCAATTAAAATATTAAAACCTGGAAAAAGAATTGGTGATATTGGTTATGAGATACAATCATTTGTAGAAAAGAATGGATTTTCAGTTGTAAGAGATTTTTGTGGTCATGGAATAGGAACAAACTTTCATCAAGAACCAAACATACTTCACTATGGATCAAAGGATACAGGTGATGAATTAAAACCAGGTATGACTTTTACTATCGAGCCCATGATAAATGCTGGAAAGTATCAAACTAAAGTTTTAAATGATGGTTGGACAGCTGTTACAAAAGACAAAACATTATCTGCACAATTCGAGCATACTGTTGGAATCACAGAAAATGGTTATGAAATTTTTACAGAATCTGCTAAAGGTTATAAGGAGCCTCCTTACAATTAATGATATCGAGATATTCAAGAAAAGAACTTACAGAAATTTGGTCAGAGGAAAATAAATATAAAATTTGGCTTGATGTTGAAATTGCTGCAGCTCAAGCAATGGAAAAATTAAGAATTATACCTAAGGGTGTGGCTTCTGTAGTTAAACGTAGAGGCAAAATTAATGTAAAAAGAATTCATCAGATCGAGGGTAAAGTAAAACATGACATAATTGCTTTTCTAACATCGATTACTGAGAAAGCAGGAATTAAAGCAAGATACCTTCATCAAGGAATGACATCATCAGATGTTCTTGATACGAGTTTTAATATTCAACTTGTTCAATCAGGTAAAATTTTAATAAAAGATATAGAAAAGTTATTATCTGTAATTAAAAAAAAAGCTTTAAAGCATAAAATGACCCCATGTATCGGAAGAAGTCACGGTATTCATGCTGAACCAATTACTTTCGGTTTAAAGCTAGCAACTTATTATGAAGAGTTTAAAAGAAATAAAAAACGATTAGAGAATGCTATAGATGAAGTTTCAACATGTGCTATTTCTGGAGCAGTTGGGACTTTTGCTAATATAGATCCAAGAGTGGAAGTTTTTGTATCAAAAAAATTAAAACTGAAGCCTGAACCAATATCAACTCAGATTATTCCAAGAGATAGGCATGCATATTATTTTTCTGTTTTGGGAATTATAGCTGGATCAATTGAAAGATTTGCAACTGAGATTAGGCATTTACAAAGATCTGAAGTTTATGAGTTACAAGAATTTTTTTCAAAAGGTCAAAAAGGATCTTCTGCAATGCCTCACAAAAAAAATCCAATACTAAGTGAAAATTTAACAGGACTTGCGAGACTTGTGAGAGGTAGCGTTATTCCTGCACTTGAAAATATTGCTCTTTGGCACGAACGAGATATATCTCACTCTAGCGTAGAGAGAAATATAGGTCCTGATGCTAATATTACTTTAGATTTTGCTTTATTTAGACTTACAAATCTTGTGGATAATATGATTATTTATCCGAAAAATATGATGAAAAATCTTAATATAACTAAAGGAGTAATTTTTTCACAAGAAATGATGTTAGAACTTACAAAAGTTGGTCTTTCAAGAGAAAAAGCTTATAAAAAAATTCAAATGCACGCAATTAATAGCTTTAACAAAAATACTAATTTGATTGAATTGATTAAAAAAGATAAGTCGATCACATCGCTAATTTCTGAGAAAAAAATTGATAAAGTCTTTACTTATTCAAAGCATTTGAAAAATGTAAATTATATTTTTAGAAGAGTTTTTAAATAATGAAAAAGGGAAAAAAATTATATGAAGGAAAAGCAAAAGTTATTTTTGCAACTGATAATAAAGACTTTGTAATTCAGCACTTTAAGGATGATGCAACAGCTTTTAACAATCAAAAAAGAGCAAAGATTGAAGGCAAAGGTGTTCTTAATAACAGAATTTCTGAACATATATTAATGAACCTTGATCAAGTTGGAATAAAAAATCATTTAGTAAAAAGACTTAATATGAGAGAGCAACTTATCAAACATGTCGAAATTATTCCAATTGAATTTATTGTTAGAAATATTGCAACTGGCTCACTTACAAAAAGACTTGGTATAGAAGACGGTACTATTTTAGAAGATCCATTAATTGAATATTGTTTAAAAAACGATGAACTTGGAGATCCTCTTATATCTAAAGAGCATATCTACACTTTTAAATGGGCAACTAAAAAAGAAATAGAAAAAATAGATAAACAACTACTAAGGATAAATGATTTTATGGTAGGAATGTTTAGAGGTGTTGGTATCAAACTTGTAGATTTTAAAGTTGAATTTGGAAGAATTAAAAATAATGGCAAAACAGATGTGTTACTAGCAGATGAGATAAGTCCAGACACATGTAGATTATGGGACAATAAGACTGATAAAAAATTAGATAAAGATAGATTTAGAAATAATCTTGGAAATTTAATTAATGCATATCAGGAAGTAGCAAAAAGATTAGGTATTCTTCACGAACAATCCAACATACAAGCTGTCAATTTTGAAAAACCAAAAGCGGTAAAAAGCAAAAAATAAATGAAAGTAAAGGTAATTGTTACTCTTAAATCTGGAGTTCTTGATCCTCAAGGTAAAGCAATACAACAAACATTAAATGGAATGGGATTTGCAAATGTTAAAGATGTAAGGCAAGGAAAATATTTTGATATAGATATTGATGAAAATGATGAACAAAAAGCAAAACAATCTGCAGAAGAAATTTGTAAAAAACTCTTAGCAAATCAAGTAATTGAGGATTTCAAAATTATTTAATGAATTCATCGGTCATTATATTCCCTGGATCTAATTGTGATAGGGATATGGATGTTGCATTAAAAAAATTTGGTTTTAAAAATAAAATGGTCTGGCATGATGACGATGAATTGCCTAATAGTGACTTAATTGTTTTGCCAGGTGGATTTTCTTATGGAGATTATCTTAGATGTGGAAGTATAGCTGGTAAATCAAAAATTATTCAATCAGTAATCGATTTTGCAAACTCTGGGGGTTTAGTTTTAGGTATTTGTAATGGATTTCAAATCTTAACCGAAACTGGTCTATTAAAAGGCGTTCTTCAACAAAATAAGAATATCGAATTTATTTGTAAAAATATATTTGTCAAAGTTAACAATAGTGAAAACAAATTTTTTGAAAATATAGATAAAGATGTCTTAGAGCTTCATATAGCTCATAATGAAGGTAACTATTTTTGTAGTGAAGACGAATTAAAGTCATTAGAAGATAATAATCAAATTGCAGCTTACTATTGTAGCTCTGATGGAAAAGTAGATGATAAATCAAATCCAAACGGTGCAATAAAAAATATTGCTGGAATATTTAATGAAAAGAAAAATATTTTAGGAATGATGCCTCATCCAGAAAGAATGATAGATCAAAGTTTATCTGGTGAAGATGGCTCAATATTTTTTGAAAATTTATTAAAGAATTTGTAATAATGGAAGTAAATGAAAAAATTGCAGTAGATCATGGTTTAAAGCCTGATGAATATAAAAAGATTTGTGATTTGTTAAAGCGTGTTCCAAATTTAACAGAACTTGGAATTTTTTCAGCGATGTGGAATGAGCATTGTTCCTACAAATCTTCAAGATTACATTTAAAAAAATTAAACACTAAGGGAAAAAAGGTAATCCAGGGTCCAGGTGAAAATGCTGGGGTAATTGACATTGGAGATGACGATGCAATAGTTTTTAAAATTGAGAGTCATAATCATCCCTCATTTATAGAACCTTATCAGGGTGCATCAACAGGAGTTGGTGGAATAATGAGAGATGTTTTTACAATGGGTGCAAGACCAATTGCAAACTTAAATTCAATTCATTTTGGCTCAACACAACACAAAAAAACTAAAAATTTGTTAAGAGGTGTTGTTAAGGGAATTGGGGGATATGGAAATTGTATTGGAGTTCCAACTATAGCTGGCCAAACTTGCTTCGATCAATCTTATAACGGAAATATTTTAGTAAATGCAATGACATTAGGTTTGGTAAATAAAAACAAAATTTTTTACTCAAAAGCCGCAGGAATAAACAAGCCAGTCATATATGTTGGATCAAAAACTGGAAGAGATGGTATTCACGGAGCAAGTATGGCATCAGCAATATTTGATGACAAAATAGAGGAAAAAAAACCTACTGTTCAAGTTGGAGATCCTTTTACCGAAAAACTTCTTTTAGAGGCTTGCTTAGAGTTAATGTCTGACAAATCCATTATTGCTATTCAAGATATGGGTGCTGCAGGTTTAACGTCCTCAAGTATTGAAATGGCATCAAAAGGAAATTTAGGAATTGAATTACATTTAGATAAAGTTCCATGCAGAGAAGAGAAAATGACACCTTATGAAATTATGTTATCTGAAAGCCAAGAAAGAATGTTGATAGTTTTAGAAAATGGTAAAGAAGATAGTGCAAAAAAAATATTTGATAAATGGAATTTGGATTTTGCAGTAATTGGTAAAACAACAACCTCCAAAAATATTGAATTATATTTTGAAAAAGAAAAAGTAGCAAATGTACCAATTAAATTTTTAGCAAATGAAGCCCCTATGTATGATAGGCCTTGGAAGAAGACAAAGCTTCCTCAAAAAATCAAATTTTCAAACAGCGATTTTAAAAAACTCAAATTTAATGATGTAATAAAAAAAATGATTTCTAACCCAAATATTTGTTCAAAACAATGGATATGGGAACAATATGATCATACTGTTATGGGAGATACAATTCAAAAACCTGGTGGTGATGCAGGTGTTGTAAGAGTACATGGCACCAAAAAAGCAGTCGCTTCTTCAGTTGATTCATCTGCTTCCTATTGTTATGCACATCCATTTACCGGGGGAAAACAAGTTGTTTGTGAAGCGTGGAGAAATTTAGTTTCTGTTGGCGCTGAACCTATAGCAATTACAAATTGTTTAAACTTTGGAAATCCAGAGAAAAAAGAAAATATGGGGGAATTTGTAGAATGTATTGATGGGATTAATGAAGCGAGTAAATATTTAAACTTCCCTGTCGTTTCAGGAAACGTTTCATTCTACAACGAAACAAAAGATAAAGGTATAAAGCCTACTCCAACAATTGGAGGCGTTGGGTTAATTAAAGATTACAAAAACTTAATGAGTATGAATTTTAAATCTAAAGGAAATGCAGTTTTGGTGATTGGAAAAACAGAGGGTAGTTTAGATCAAAGTATCTTTGCTAAAATAATTTTAGATGAAAGAAAGGGACCACCACCTGAAATAAATCTATTCAATGAAAAAAATAATGGTGAAACAGTTCTAAAACTAATTAAAGAAAAATTGGTGTTGTCAGTCCACGATGTGTCTCTGGGTGGAATAATGATTGGTGCTTTAAAGATGTGTATAGCAGGCAGTAAGGGTATTAAATTTAACAAATTCAAGAACTTAATAAATATTTATCAATATTTTTTCTCCGAAGATCAAGGCAGGTACATTATTGAAGTAGATAAAAATAATCTAAAAAAAGTAGAGAGTATTTTAAAGAAAAACTCTGTACATTTTGATTTACTGGGAGAAACAAGAGATAAAGAGATTATCATAAATGATGAGCTAACTTTTACAGTGGACAAGGTGACAGAATTTTATAAAAGTTGGTTATATAAATACATGAGTTAATTATGGCAATGGATTTAAAAGAAATTGAAAAAATGATTAAAGAAGCTCTACCAGATGCATCTATTGATATACAAGACCTAGCTGGTGACGGTAATCACTATTCCGCCACAGTGACTTCTTCTCAATTTAAAGGTAAAAATAAAGTACAACAACATAAAATGGTGTATGATGCTCTAAAGGGAAAAATGGGAAATGAACTTCATGCTTTAGCACTAAAGACAAAGGAAAATTAATGGATCAACAAGTTAAAGAACAGATAGAAAATTCAATAAACAATAGCGATGTTTGTTTATTTATGAAAGGTAGTCCAGAAGCTCCGCAGTGTGGTTTTTCAATGGCCGTCTCTAACATCTTAAAAATTTTGGAAGTTAAATATCAAAGTGTTGACGTATTAAAAGATCAAAAAATTCGTGAAGGTATTAAGATTTACAGTGAGTGGCCAACGATCCCTCAACTTTATATTAAAAAAGAATTCATCGGTGGATGTGATATCATCAAAGAAATGTTTGAGAACGGTGAACTTAAAAAAGTTTTTGACGAAAAAGGTATAGGATATAAAAAATAATATTATCTAGAGTAATATTCGATTACTAGGTTCGGCTCCATAACGACAGGATAAGGAACTTCTTCAAATTTTGGTGTTCTCACAAATTTAATTGTTCTTTTCTTTTCATCTACTTGCAAATATTCAGGAATATCTCTTTCTTTGTTAGCTAACGCTATATCAATGATAGCTAATTGTTTTGATTTATCTTTAATCTCAATAGAGTCTTCTTCACTTAGAAGGTAGCTTGATATGTTTACTTTTTTACCATTCACTTTTACATGCCCATGATTAATAAACTGTCTTGATGAAAAAATCGTACTAGAAAATTTTGCTCTGTAAATAACTGAGTCTAATCTTCTTTCTAATAAACCTATTAAATTTTCTGCAGTATCCCCTTTTTTCATAATGGCTTTTCTATAAACATTTCTGAATTGTCGCTCATTTATGTTTCCATAATATGATTTTAATTTTTGCTTAGCTTGAAGTTGAGTTCCATAATCTGATAGTTTAGCATTTTTAGATTGTCCGTGTTGTCCTGGAGGGTATGCTCTTTTGTTAAAAGGACTTTTTGGTCTTCCCCAAAGGTTAACTTTTAATCTTCTGTCAACTTTATGTTTAGAATTTAATCTTTTTGTCATTAGTGAAATGGGTTATAAACTTAACATCTTATTTGTCAATCAACGTTTTTTTCCTAAACTTGCAAATACACTTGATAAAATACGTGTTTCTTTATCTGAAAGTTCCATTCTATAAAAAATGTTTCTTAAATTTTCAAGCATTATAGGTTTTTTTTCTTTATGCTTGAAAAAATTAATTTCATTTAGATTATTTAAACATAAGTTTATCATCGCTTGAATTTCCTTTTTAGTTGCTTTCTTTACCTTTTTTGATTTTTTAAATTGACTAGATTTGGAATTTAATAAACTTGAGATGAATTGCGCAATAATTATAAGGCTATGGGATAGGTTTAAAGATTTAAAATTTATGTTTGTAGGTATTTGTAAAGTGTAATTTGCATAACTAACTTCTTTATTTGATAAACCTGATGCTTCTGAACCAAATAAAAAACCAATTTTTTTTCTAAAATCTATTTTTTTTAAACCCTCAAGATTAATATGTTTTATATTTTTGTTTCTAAATCTTGCAGATGTAGCAATTAATACATCAATATCTCCTAAGGAACTTTCTAAATTATTAAATACTTTACTTTTTTTTATAATATCTTTTGCTCCAACGGATGTCGCTAATATCTTATCATTAGGAAAAATAGGTTTTGGATCAATCAGGTAGAGCTTTTGGAAATTAAAATTCTTAATTGCTCTTGCGCAAGCACCAATATTTTCTGATAGCTGAGGTTTGTGTAAAATAAATGTAACTTTATTCTTGTTCATTTATTTGATGCCATGATTTCTATTGTAGTTAGACAATGTTGAGGGATTAATTCCTTTAAGATATTTTTGATTAACATCCCATATAGAAACCTTTAATGGATAACATTTAGCAACATCAGACGAATGTTCTGATCCACAGTCTCCACCTGGACAGGCAGATAATGCCCCTAATAAATCTGTGTCTGCAAAAAATTCCAAATAATCACCAGGTCTTACTGGACTTGATTTCATAAAGTATTGTTTAGTATCATTGGTAAAGCCAGTTAGCATAAATACATTTAATACGTCGTGTACAATTTTTTCTGCATCGTCTAATTGGACATTTTTCTCCTTAACTAAGGCTCTAGTTAAATTTGAATGGCAACAATAATGATAATCGTTGTTTGATGTGAGCTTATATGTGTAAGGATCGCATCTAGTACCAATGACATCGTGGACCGAGCCCCCATCTTTGTCATAACCATACCAATCTAATGTGTCCCATGTAATTGTAGCCAATGATCTTAAATACGGGAAACTACTGAACATTTTATCTCCAACAGAAATGTGTGTTCCATAGAGAGCTCTAGTTTTTCCAGAATAGAACTTTTCATTTAAATTATCAGCTTGAAATAAATTTAAATCTCCAACTTGGGGTCCTTCAACACTTTCTATTCTAAAAAAATTACCTGATTTAACATTAAAAGTTTTGGCATCTCGTGGTGGGACAATAACTTCATCGACTTGTTTGATATGTTTTCTCGCTTCGTGTAATATTTCAAGATTATTATCTATGCTATCATTTGGGTAACAAACAACTGGATCTGCTCCTACCCTGCTTTCAATATCAGTAGGTTTCTTAGAGAACTTCTTAACTTTCATTTATTTACTTGCAGGAGCTTTATCCTTAAATAATTTGAAATCTAAACTGTCGATGAGAGCTTTGAATGATGCATCAATTATGTTTGGTGATACACCAATAGTAAACCAATTTTTTCCTTGAGAGTCAGTACTTTCAATCGATACTCTTGTGGTCGCTTCGGTTCCTGTGTTTAAAATTCTAACCTTATAGTCAACTAGTTTTAAATCTTTTAAATATTCAGAATATTTTTCTAACTTAGTCACATTTTTTCTTATAGCGTTATCTAGAGCATGAACTGGTCCATTACCCTCACCTTCACAGACTATTTGTTCACCATCAACTTCTAATTTTGCTTTTGCCCTTGAAACAATTTTATCCTGACTATTTTTTGAAACTGAAACGTCATATTCTTTAATTGAGATATATCTTGGAATTTCTCCCATTACTCTTCTGGCAAGTAATTCAAAAGAAGCATCAGCACCATCATAACTATAACCTATGAACTCTCTATCTTTTACTTCTTCCAAAAGTTTTTTGACTTTTGGATCATTTTCTTCAATTTCGATTCCGATTGTTTTAAGTCTAGATAAAATATTTGATTTCCCTGATTGGTCAGAAACAACTATATTTCTGTTGTTACCAACATCCTCAGGATTGATATGCTCATAAGTTTTAGGATCTTTTTGAACTGCAGATACATGTAAACCACCTTTATGTGAAAATGCTGCGGCACCCACATATGGAAGATGTTTATTCGGTTTTCTATTTAATATTTCATCAAGTAGTCTTGAACATTGTGTAATGTGTTTAATATTTTTTTCTTTAATACTTATTTCAAATTTGTCTGATAATTCTTTTTTAAGATGAAAAGTTGGGATAATAGACATTAAATTAGCGTTACCACATCTTTCACCCAAGCCATTAATAGTACCTTGTATTTGTCTTGCTCCCGATAAAACAGCTGCAATTGAATTTGCAACAGCATTACCTGTATCGTTGTGTGCGTGAATACCTAAATTTTCACCAGGGATATGTTTTGAAACTTCTTTTACTATTTCTGTTACTTCATGAGGAAGTGTTCCACCATTAGTATCACAAAGAACTATCCACTTAGCTCCATTGTCGTAGGCAGCTTTAATACAAGCTAAAGCATATTTTGGATTTGATTTATAGCCATCAAAAAAGTGTTCTGCATCAAACATGAACTCTTTATTATTTTTTACAAAATGTTTTGTTGTCTCTTTAATGTTTTCTAAATTTTCCTCATTAGTTATTCCTAATGCGATATCAACATGAAAATCCCATGACTTTCCTACTAAACAAACAGATTTAGTATTAGAATTTAAAATTGCTGATAAGCCTGGATCATTTTCTGCACTTCGTCCAGCTTTTTTTGTCATTCCAAAAGCAGTAAAGGTAGAGTTTTTTAAATCCAAACCCTTTTGAAAAAATTCTGTATCGGATGGATTGGCACCTGGCCAACCTCCCTCTATATAATCTACACCGAGATCATCTAAGGCATGCGCAATCTTTGTTTTTTCATCAATTGAAAAATGAACACCTTGGGTCTGGGCTCCATCTCTCAATGTGGTATCAAATATGTATAATCGTTCTTTACTCATTTTATTTTCCAAGTTGTTTTATCATCTTTGTCTTCAATTAAAATACCTTTATCTAAAAGTTCATTTCTAATTTCATCAGCTAATTGGTAATTTTTGTTGTCTCTAGCTGCGTTCCTATCTTTTATCTTTTGCAAAATCTCTTCCTCTGAAATTTCCAAAATATTCTTTTTAAACTCTTGCCATTTTGATTTTGGCTCAGTTAACAAGCCAATAAAATTACATGCTGTTGTAAAAATTTCTTTGTCTTTATCAGATCCTTTAGCAGCTTTGTCATATAATTTATGAATATTACTTATATACCCAGGTGTATTTAAATCATCGTAAAGAGGAACTAAATCATCATCTGGTATCAATACTTTACCTTCTGGTTTTTTTTGGCACTCGTACCATTTATCTAAAGTTTTTTTTGATTGTGTTAGTAGATTTTCATTCCAATCCATTGCTTGCCTATAATGAGTTGACATTAATGCTAATCTTAAAACTTGACCATTATACCTTTCATAAAAATCTTTTATTTTAAAAACATTTCCTTGAGACTTTGCCATTTTCTCATTTGAAACTGTAATAAAACCATTATGTATCCAATAATTTGATAATGATTTATTTTCATTTGCACATCTTGACTGAGCTATTTCATTTTCATGGTGCGGAAATAATAAATCACGTCCACCACCATGTATATCAAATGTATCCCCAAGAAATTTTTTTGACATTGCTGAACATTCTATATGCCAACCTGGTCTACCCCTTCCCCAAGGAGATTCCCACCCGGGTTCATCTTTAGTAGATGGTTTCCATAAAACAAAATCTTCAGGTCTTTTTTTATTTTCTGATACCTCAACCCTGGCTCCTGCAAAAAGTTCATCTACATTTTTATTTGATAATTTTCCGTAATCTTTGAAACTCGATACATTAAAATAAACATGTGATTTATTTTCATATGCATTATTCTTTTTAATGAGAATATTTATCATGTCGATCATTAATGGAATATTTTCAGTAGCTTTTGGTTCAAAAGAAGGTTTTTCACACTTTAAATAATTGCAATCTTCATTAAACCGTTTTGTGGTATCTTCGGTAAGTTTATTTATTGTTATATTTTTATTTTTTGCACCTTCTATAATTTTGTCATCAACATCAGTAATATTTCTTGCATATAAAACTGAAGAGTTTCCATATTTACATTTGAGAACTTTAAAAAGAATATCAAAAACCACTAAAGGTCTTGCGTTACCTATATGGGGATCATCATACACAGTTGGTCCGCATACATACATTCTTACCTTCTTTGGATCTATCGGTTTAAATATTTCTTTTTTACCGCCAAGACTATTAGTTAAATATATATCTTTGTTCATTGTATTAGGAATATACTTTTAATTTAGATTTGTGAATCTATTTGATTAATTGGGAATCTTGCATATTGGAATTGGCTCCATTTTATGCAAATTTGCTTTTCTGATTTGAATATATTTATCTCGATTTTTTGAATTCTCGTTATCCATGGCCTCTTCTATTTCTTTATATGATAATCCTAATTGTCCTTCATCAGTTCTGCCATCATCCCAAAGACCGTCTGTTGGAGATGCATTAATAATATCATCCAATATTTTTAGTTCTCTACCAAGTTCCCATACTTCAGTTTTATTACAATCTGCTATAGGAGATATATCAACTCCACCATCACCATATTTTGTATAAAAACCAACTCCAAAGTCTTCAACCTTATTTCCAGTTCCAACAACTATTCCATTGTTAGCTGCTGCAACTTGATAAAGTGTTGACATTCTTAATCTTGCTCTTGAATTAGCCATGCCATGTTCGCTATTAAAATTTTTTAGTGTACTTTCAAATGTTTTGAACAAAGAGTCTAATTCTACTGTATGCCCTTCAACGTTTTTAAAATTTTTCTTTAACCATTCTTGGTGCCTTAAACTTAAATCATGTTGCGAACCATTTTGTTTTATTGGCATCGATAAAACAATTGTTCTTAATCCTGTCATGGCACTAAGAGTACTTGAAACTGATGAGTCAATACCCCCTGATATACCAATAACTAATGACTTAGCTTTTTTTGGCATTGAATTTACGTAATTTAAAATCCAATCCTTAATAAATATAACTTTTTTAGAAGGTTCCATGATTCAAATATAAGACAAAATTTAAATTTTTAAATGTCTAAGATGCCGCTTTAATTGCATTTCTTGCATAATTGGAATTCTTTTTGATCTCATCTGAGATTAAGAAAGCCAATTCTAATGCTTGATCTGCATTCAATCTAGGGTCACAATGAGTGTGATATCTGCTAGATAAATCCTGGTCTGAAATATTTTTTGCACCACCTGTACATTCTGTCACATTTTGACCAGTCATTTCAATATGAAGCCCACCTGCGTATGATCCTTCACTTTGATGAACTTCAAAAACATTTTTTACCTCTTTAACCACACTATTAAATGGTCTTGTTTTAAATCCAGTTGTTGAGACCAAAGTGTTTCCGTGCATCGGATCACACGACCAAACTACGTTAAGTCCCTCTTTTTTTATTCCTCTTATAAGTTTTGGTAAAAACTTTTCAACTTTATCATGACCGTATCTTGAAATGAGAGTGATTTTTCCTTTTTCATTTTTAGGATTAATGACCTCACAAATTTTTGCTATCTCATCTGCTTTTGAAGTTGGTCCACACTTAATTCCTATTGGGTTTTCTATTCCTCTACAAAATTCAACATGTCCACCATCTAATTGTCTAGTTCTATCTCCAATCCACACAAAATGAGCAGATGTGTCATGATATTCTCCTGTAGTCGAGTCTATTCTTGTCATGCTTTCCTCAAATGGTAAATGAAGAGCCTCATGAGAAGTCCAAAAATTTACAGTATACAACCTTCTATTAAATTCTGGAGTTATTCCACATGCTGCCATAAATCCAAGGGCATCTGCAATTTTATCTTCTAACTCTTTAAATTTTTTAGCTTGGGGACTATTTTTAATGTATCCTAGGTTCCACAGATGAACCTTTTTTAAATCTGCAAAACCTCCATTTGAAAAAGCTCTTAATAAGTTAAGTGTAGACGCTGATTGAGAGTAAGCTCTAAATAATCTTTTTGGATCAGGTCTTCTTGCTTTTTCATTAAAATCAATTGAGTTAATATTATCACCCAAATAACTTGGTAATTCTTTTCCACCTTGTTTTTCAGTAGGTGCACTTCTTGGTTTAGAAAACTGACCAGCAATTCTTCCAAGTTTAACAACTGGTAAAGATGCTGAGTAAGTTAAAATAAGTGACATTTGCAAAATAACTTTAAAAGTATCTCTAATGTTATCAGGATGAAATTCTGCAAAACTTTCCGCACAATCTCCTCCTTGAAGCAAAAATGCTTTACCGTCCACAACTTCTGCAAGTTGATCTTTTAAATGTCTAGTCTCTCCAGCAAATACCAGTGGTGGAGAAGATTTTAATTTGTTTAATACCAAGTTAAGTTCTTTCTCATCATCATATGATGGGACGTGCTTAACAGGATGTTTCCTCCAAGAATCAACTTTCCATTTTTTCATATTTCAACCTTAAGATGAATATATAACGAAATTATGACAAAAGAGAATACTTATTTTGATTATTCTGATGTTACTGATTTAGCTAAATTTCTTAGAATATTAGAAAAACATAAGAGATTTTTGAGGACCCCAACTTGGCATTGTAGTTGATATACTTAATGTCACTATCGAAATGATTAGGGTAGAAATTAGTAAACAACGAAAACTCATGAATTTCGTAATTTTGAATTTGTCGAATATTAGTTTTTCATTTTCATCAAAATTGTTTTCAATTTTAAAAGTTGAAAAATTTATACATATCAATATTGCATATCCTATAGTTGACATAGATATAAATCTTCCCCAATCCCATCCACTATAAGCTGCAACAACGAATCCAAGAATAGATAGCAATAACAAAATATTAGAGTAAAAAAATTTTTTTAAATCACCACTTAACGAATATGATAAAAAGATACAAATAAATAGATTAAAGAATAAATAAAAAAACCAAGGAAAGATTGATCCAAATTCAAACATCATTAGTGATAATTTATGAGACCGATCAAATGTCCATGCTAAACTTTTTAACCCACTGTTAGCTTTATAAAGATATTCAACATCAGTAGATTTGTAGCTCTCAAAAATAGCTCTTACTATATCCACACTTCCATTATTTATAAATACTAATAAAAAAACAAACGTAGTTGGAATCAAATATAATAGAGAGGAGCTTAAAAGGAATTTTTTATTGTTAAAATTATTTAAAAAAATTATGAAATATAAACTTGGAACAAAATAAACTGCAAATAATTCATGAGTCAGTATCATCAACGATGATAATATTGAACACGATATAATCCAAGTATATGAATTTAATGGAAAAATATATTTTAAAAGTAATAAAGACATTAATATAAGATAAAATAAAATTTCTTTTCTTTCTAAATATTCAAAATTTTCATCGGTAGTTAAAAAATCAACGATACCTCCAGAACAAAATAGGACAATGATTGTAAACTGTAATAATAAACTTTTATTTCTCTCTAAGAATAAATATATTAATATTGATGTAAAAAATAAAAAAATAACAACTTTTTGAAATACATTAACTATATTTCCAGGATTTTCATAAATTTGGAAGATCTGACCAAATAAACCTCTTCTTACAAAACCTCCTTCGTAATTTATCAACCATTCGCCTAAAGACCAGTCATTAATAAACGAGTAAAAAATTTTTTCAAAAATTAAAGAAAAGATACAAAAAAAAACTATGATACAAAAATAATTTAATTTTTTATGTTTTAACATAAATTTAAAAATTTTTACTCAACGGTAACTGACTTTGCTAAATTTCTAGGTTTATCAATGTCATATCCTTTTTTAAGTGCAGAATAATACGCAAGCTTTTGTAATGGAATTGTGACTAAGAACGGAAACAAATCATCTTCCGTGTTCTCAACTTCAATAGTCTCCCAAATATTTTCAGAATAAACTTCATCTTTGCTTTTATTTGTAATAAGTAAAACTTTTGCTCCCCTAGCGATAACTTCCTGCATATTTGAAATAGTTTTTTTATAATGTTGATCTCTTGGAGCAATCACTACTACTGGCATTCCATCTTCTATAAGAGCTAGTGGTCCATGTTTCATTTCACCTGCGGGATAACCCTCTGCATGTACATACGCTAATTCTTTCAATTTTAAAGCTCCTTCTAATGCTATTGGAAATGAATATCCTCTACCTAAAAACATTGAACCTTTTGCATCAACAAATGAACTGCATATTGATTGTATTTTATTTTCAGTTTCTAAAGAATGTTTAACTAATTTTGCGAGATTAAATAAATTTTTGATCTTCTTTAAATAATCTTTTTTACTTATATCTTTCCTTTTTTGAGCTAATTTTAAGCAAAGTATATATATAACAAGCATTTGTCCTAAGAAAGCTTTAGTAGATGCAACACCGATTTCTGGACCGCAATGAATAGGTAAAACGAATTTGGAGTCTCTTGCTATTGAACTTTCAATAACATTTACAACTGAGCATGTTTTCATTTTATTTTTGTTACAAAGATCTAAAGCTGCATAGGTATCAGCCGTTTCACCTGATTGAGAAACAAAAATATAAAGACAATCTTTCTTAAATTTATTTTTTCTATAACGAAACTCTGAAGCAATATCGATACTAACATCGAATGATGTTAATTGCTCAAACCAATATTTTGCAATAAGACAAGAATGATAAGCTGTACCACATCCGATTAATGTAATAGAGTTAATTTCCTTTTCTTTAAATGGAAAATTTAAAATATTTATGTCAGTATTGATTTTGTCGATGTATTCATTGACACAATTTTTGATAGTATTTGGTTGTTCATCAATTTCTTTAGCCATGAAATGTTTGTAGTCACCCTTTTCATAATTTTGTTCGTTTGATGATAAATGTAATACTTTTTTATTTATTTTTTTTCCACTCTGATTAAAAAATTCAACGTTATCTTTTTTAATTATACAAAACTCCCCATCGTTAAGATATGAAATTTTATTTGTCATAGATTTTAAAGCATAAGAATCTGATCCTAAATAATTTTCACCAGGACCATAACCAACAGCTAAAGGCGAACCTCTTCTTGCACCAATTATTAAATTAGGATTGTCTTTAAAGATTATACCTAGCGCAAAACTTCCATGAAGTTTTTTTAAAACTTTAATAATTGCATCCTTAAGATTGTCTTTTTTCAGGTATTCAGTAATAAGATGAACAATTACCTCAGTATCTGTTTGAGATTTAAACTTATGTCCTTTGTTAACTAAAAACTTTTTTAACAATGTAGAATTTTCAATTATTCCATTATGAACAACAGATACATTTTCTGATGAATGTGGGTGAGCATTAATGGTGTTTGGAATTCCATGAGTTGCCCATCTTACATGTCCAATTCCAACATTGCCTGTTAACTTTGATTTTGAAACAGCTTCCTCTAAACTTTCAACTCTACCCTCACATTTAACTTCTTTAATAAAGCCATCGTCGATCGTTGCTATTCCTGCGGAGTCGTAACCTCTGTATTCTAGTTTTTTTAATGAATTTATAATTGGAGACGAAACTAATTTGTTGCTTGTTATTCCAATAATTCCACACATAACTTATTTTTTTCTTTTGTAGTTTTTAACTTCAGTTTGTTTTACTCTTGTTAACGCTAATGAACCATTTTTGACATTTTGAGTGATTACAGAGCTAGCACCAACAATTGCTTTTTTTCCAATTTTAACTGGAGCAACTAATGATGTATTTGACCCTATAAAGGCACCATCTTCAATTATTGTTTTGCTTTTTTTAACTCCATCGTAATTACAAGTAATAGTACCCGCACCAATATTAGATTTTTTACCTACTGTAGCATCTCCAATATAAGTAAGGTGATTTGCTTTTGAATTTTTTTTTAGCCGAGATTTTTTAATTTCAACAAAGTTACCGACTTTTGAACCTTCTTCCAAAACAGTTCCAGGTCTTAAACGTGCGTATGGACCAATTGAAACGTTATTATCAACACTTACACCTTCAAGGTGAGAAAATGCTAATATTTTTACATTGTTTTTAATTTTTACTTTTGAACCAATAACTACGTATGGTTCGATTGTTACATTTTTTCCAATTTTAGTATCATTTGAAAAAAAAACAGTCTCAGGTGCAGTCATTTTTACACCCTGACTTAAAAATTTTTTTCTAAATTTATTTTGAATATCAGTTTGTTTCATTGATTTTTTCTTATAGATAAGTATTTATGATAAAGAATTCACAAAATATTTCTTAATAATACTTTTTTAAAATGAGTCAAAAATTCACAGTTTTAGTAGATTTGGATGGAACCATAGTAGATACAGCTCCAGATCTAATGAATGCACATAATTATGTAATGAAAAAGTTTGGGTACGAAACAAAGACAACTGAGGAAATTAGAAACCTTGTTGGCAAAGGTGCTGGTGCTTTAATTGGAAGATCTATATGGGGAACAGCCAAAAAAGAATTTGGGAAAATATCAGATAAAAAAGTAAAAGATGAAATGGTAAAAGATTTTATAGATTACTATGGAAAGAATATTGTAAATGAAAGTAAGATTATTGATGGCGTGATAGAATTTTTGAAGTGGTCAAAACAAAATGGTATTTCACTGGCAGTTTGTACTAATAAACAAGAACACTTAGCAATTGATTTATTAAAAAAAATAAAAATTTTTGACTATTTTGAATATGTTGCTGGTAGTAATACTTTTGATTATTGCAAACCAGATCCTAGACATTTAACTTCCATTATTGAAATTCTTCAAGGGGATATAAAAAAATCCTTAATGATTGGTGATAGTGAAACAGATTCTGCTGCTGCTAACTCTGCAAACTTACCATTTATATTGCTCGAGGACGGATATACTGATAAAAAAGTAAGTGAAATACCTCATGATCACTTGGTAACCAACTTTCAGGGTATTGAGAAAATAGTTTCAAAATATTTGAATACTTAAAATAAATGGAGTACTAAACTCAAGAAGGAACAAATTGAAAATACATAAAGTAAAAGTTTTCGCATCAAAAGATAAACTAAATAAAAAAAATCAACTTGCATGGAAAATTGCAGAAATTGCTAGTGATAATGCTAAATTAAACAAGGATGCAGTTGACATGGTGATAAATAGGATGATTGATAATGCATCTGTAGCTATCGCTTCATTAAACAGAAAAGCTGTAATTACTTCAAGAGAAATGGCAATCAAACACCCAAGGAATAATGGTGCTACTTTATTTGGAATTAATTCAAAAAAGAAATTTGACTGTGAATGGGCTGCATGGTCCAATGGAACTGCTGTAAGAGAATTAGACTTTCACGATACTTTTTTAGCAGCAGATTATAGTCATCCAGGAGACAATATTCCTGCATTAATAGCTGTTGCACAACAAAAGAAAGTCTCTGGTTTAAACCTAATTAAGGGAATTATTACTGCATATGAAATACAAGTAAATCTTGTAAAAGGTATCTGTCTTCATAAACATAAAGTAGATCATATCGCTCATTTAGGTCCAAGTGTTGCTGCAGGTTTAGGAACAATGCTTAATTTAAAAACAGAAACCATTTATCAAGCTGTCCAACAAGCCTTGCATGTTACTGTTTCTACAAGACAATCTAGAAAAGGAGAAATTTCTAGTTGGAAAGCTTTTGCTCCTGCGCATGCTGGAAAACTTGGTATAGAGGCTGTCGACAGAGCAATGAGAGGCGAAGGAGCACCAAGTCCGATTTACGAAGGTGAAGATAGTGTGATTGCAAGAATACTCGATGGAAAAAAAGCATTATATAAAGTTCCGCTTCCAAAAAAAAATCAGGAAAAAAAAGCTATTCTTGAAACTTATACAAAAGAATATTCAGCAGAATATCAAGCGCAAGCGCTTATAGATCTTGCAAAAAAATTAAATAGAAAAATAGAAAATTTAAATGAAATAAAAAAAATAGATATATATACAAGTCATCATACTCATTATGTAATCGGAACAGGAGCAAACGATCCACAAAAAATGGATCCTAATGCAAGTAGAGAAACTTTAGATCACTCAATAATGTATATATTTGCTGTTGCTTTAGAGGATGCTGATTGGCATCACGTAAAATCATATAGCAAATCAAGAGCAAGAAAGAAAAGCACCATTAAGATATGGAGATCTATTAAAACTCATGAGGATAAAAAATGGACTAAACGTTATCATGATCCAAACCCAAAAAATAAGGCTTTTGGGGCTAAAGTTATAGTGACGCTAAAAAATAATAAAAAAATTGTTGAAGAACAAGGTGTAGCAGATGCTCATCCATATGGTTTAAGACCATTTAAAAGAGCTAACTATATTAAAAAATTTTTAACACTTACAAAAGATATTATACCTAGGAAAGAGTCAGACAGATTTCTTAGAGATATCCAGAACTTGAGAAAATTAAAATCAAATCAATTACACAAATTAAATATTGAAATTAATAACAAAAATATTAAAAAAAATAAAAAAATCGGTATTTTTTAATGCACTTTATTAAGAAAAAGATAAAAGAAAAAAGAAAAGATTTTGTAGATAAATTAAAAAGTGGAAAAATTTTAAGAGTTCCTGGTGCATACAACCCTTTAACTGCTAAAGTAATTGAAGAAATTGGTTATGATGCTGTTTATGTTTCGGGTGGCGTTATGTCTAATGACCTTGGTTACCCAGATATAGGTCTTACAACACTTGAAGATGTGAGTAATAGATCAAAACAAATAGCAAGAGTTACAAACTTACCAACAATTGTAGATATTGATACGGGTTTTAAGTCTTGCAAAAAAACTATTAAAACTTTTGAAAAATTTGGTGTAACAGCGGTACATATAGAAGATCAAATTGAAAGAAAAAGATGTGGTCACCTTGATAACAAAGAACTTATTTCTGTTAAAAAAATGGTAAAAAAAATTGAAGAGTGCGTCAAAGCTAGGAAAGATAAAAATTTCAAGATAATTGCTAGATCTGATGCAAAAAGTGTAGAGGGTATAGATAAGATGATTGATAGATGTAAAGCATATATCGACGCAGGGGCCGAAATAGTTTTTCCTGAAGCTTTAAAAGATAAAGGGGAGTTTGAAAAAGTAAGGAAAAAATTGAATTCATATTTACTTGCAAACATGACAGAATTTGGAAAATCAGATCTTTTAGATTATAAAGAATTGGAAAATTTGGGTTATAATATTGTTATTTATCCCGTTACAACTCAAAGATTAGCGATGAAAAGTGTGGAGGAAGGTTTGAGGAAAATTTTTGAAGAAGGACATCAAAAAAACCTTATTGATAAAATGCAAACTAGAAGTAGATTGTATGACTTAGTGGATTATGAAAAATACAATGCTCTCGATAAAAAAATATATAATTTTAGTACAGATGGACATGATTAATGACTGAAGATATTAAGAAAGGTTTGCTTGGAATTGTGGTTGATGAGACGGAAGTTTCAAAAGTAATGCCAGAAATCAATTCTCTTACTTATAGAGGATATGCGGCGCAAGACCTATGTGCAAAATGTAAGTTTGAAGAAGTTGCATATCTTATTCTAAATGGAGAGTTACCTTCTGAAAAACAGTTAAAAAATTTTGAAAAAGTTGAAAGAAAAGAGAGAAATCTATCAAAAACATTATTAGAAAGTATTAAGAATTTTCCTAAAAAATCACATCCTATGGATGTTGCTAGAACAGCAGTAAGCATAATGGGGCTGGAAGATAAAGAAACTAAAGATAACTCACCAGAAGCAAATTTAAGAAAAGTGATGAGAATATTTGCAAAAACTCCTGTAGCTTTGGCTGCCTTCTATAGAATCAGAAAAGGAAAAAAAATCATAAAACCAAAAAATAATTTAACTTTCTCAGAAAATTTTTTCTATATGTGTTTTGGTAAAGTTCCTGAAAAAGAAATTGTAAAAGCATTTGATGTATCTCTGATATTGTATGCTGAACATAGTTTTAACGTATCAACCTTTACTGCTAGAACAATAACCAGCAGTTTGTCAGATATTCATGGTGCAATTACTGGGGCAATTGCAAGTTTAAAAGGTCCATTACATGGTGGAGCAAATGAAGAAGTGATGCATATGATGAATAAAATTAAAAAACCTGAAAATGCATTGAATTGGATAAATAATGCTTTAGATCAAAAGACTGTTGTAATGGGTTTCGGTCATAGAGTTTATAAAAGTGGCGATTCTAGAGTGCCTACCATGAGAGAATATTTTTCGAAAGTTGCAAAAGTAAAAAAAGATAAAAAGTTCGAAAAAATTTATGACATTGTTGAAAAAGTAATGATTGAAAGAAAAAATATTCATCCTAACGTAGATTATCCTACTGGGCCAACCTATCATTTAATGGGATTTGATACTGACTTCTTTACACCAATTTTCGTAATTTCAAGAATTACAGGATGGTCTGCTCATATTCTTGAGCAACATGCAGCCAACAAACTTATTAGACCACTCGCTAGCTACAAAGGAAATAGTTATCGTAAAGTTGTACCAATTAATCAAAGATAAGTTGAACCTTCTATATAAAACCTTAAATTTTTTTATTTTTGGAAAACTATTGAATTTTTCTTCTTAAGTAAATTTTTAGTTTAAAAAATGGCTGCATAAAATCCTTTTAGACTTATGAATAACATTTGTGTCAGAACGGATTATATTAACATTTTTAAATATCTTTTTAAAATAATCAGCTCTTATAGTATCAAAAATTATCTTTGTATCATCTTTTGATATCTTTTTTAAATACTCTGAGTAAAGATTAAAATCGTAATGGTAATCTAGGGATAATAGAGAAATGATTACATCAAATTTTTTTTCAGGCAAAGTATCTTTATCATAATCAAAGATATTTATTTGACTTTCGCTCATTTCGTTAGTTATTAAAAAATCTTTTTGTAATTCTAAATTATTATAACCTTCACTATTAACCATTCCACCCCAACCATATCTCACTTTTTTCGATATAAAATTTCTTTCTATAAAATAGTAATTATTATTTTTAAAAGTATTGTTTATTATTATTTCTAATCCACCTACACCAGCACCAATACTTAAAAAGGATTTGTCATTTTGATTGATAAATTGTTCGATTGATAAAAATTCTTTTAACATTACTCGATAGTATTCTTTTCCAATGTAACTTGGATTTAAGAAATATTTAGTTATAAAACTAGAAAAGACATATCTACCAAATAACTTTCTTAATTTTCTAAGAAAAGGACTTGTAAGCTCTATTCTTTGTAAAACAATTAATCTTGCGGTGTTTTTAGGTAATTTAAAATATTCCACCAACTAATATCAGCTAAACGCTTCAGTCCAATTACCTTGTGTTGATGCTTTTGAATACTCTGTTGCCCGACCTTCAAAGAAGTTCATGTGCTCAACAGCATTCAACATAGTATCAAGCCAAGTAAGCGGATTTTTTTCTACATCATAAATTGGCTCAAGACCTAATTGAACCAATCTTCTGTTTCCAATAAATCTAATGTAATCCTTAACCTCCTGAGCCGTAAGCCCTTTCATTGGTCCCATTTCAAAAGCTAAGTCGATAAATGCATCCTCATGCTCTACAATTGTTCTGCATGCATCATAAATTTCTTTTTTAAGTTTCGGTGTCCAGATTTCAGGATTTTCTTTTATAAACTCTTTGAAAATTCTGATCATTGAATTACAGTGAAGAGTTTCATCTCTTACTGACCAAGTAACTATCTGCCCCATGCCCTTAAGTTTATTATGTCTTGGAAAGTTTAATAAAATTGCAAAACTCGCAAATAATTGTAGACCTTCTGTAAAAGCACTAAATACAGCAACAGTCTTAGCGATATCTTCTTTTGAGTTTACATTAAAACCTTGCATGTAATCATACTTATCTTTCATCTCTTTATACTTCATGAAAGCTGAATATTCTGACTCAGGCATTCCTATTGTGTCTAATAAATGTGAATAAGCAGCTACGTGCACTGTTTCCATTGCAGCAAAAGCCGTCATCATCATTAAAACTTCTGTTGGTTTAAATACTGTTGTGTAGTGTCTTAAATAACAGTTGTTAACTTCAACATCTGCTTGAGTAAAAAATCTAAAGATTTGTGTTACTAAATTTTTTTCAGGTTCTGATAAATTTTTCTGCCAATCTCTAACATCGTCTCCTAATGGAACCTCTTCTGGCAACCAATGTATTCTTTGTTGCGTTAACCAAGCGTCATAACACCATGGATATCTGAATGGTTTATAGACAGGATTTTCTACTAATAATCCCATTTTTTTTGGTTGAATGATTTTTCCTTTTTCTTCTTTTTTTACTACTGACATGATAGACACTCCTCGTATTTGTTTTCGTCGGTTTCTTGTTGTTTTGATTTATAAACATTAGCAGTAATGTCTGTTGATTTCGCATCATTAACATTTTCTGCTCTTTGTATTGATTTAGACCTGCAATAATAAAGACTCTTCAATCCTTTCTTCCAAGCTTGGAAATGAATTTGATGAAGATCTCTTTTATGAACATCTGCAGGTAAAAATAAGTTAATAGATTGTGCTTGCGAAATATGTGGAGTTCTGTCCGCGCTTAAATCAACAAGCCATCTTTGATCTAATTCAAAAGCTGTTTTAAAAACATCTTTTTCTTCTTTTGTTAAAAAATCTAAATGTGATACAGAACCTTGGTTAGTCGTAATTGTTGACCAGGTTTCATCTGTATCTTTTCCATGTTTTTCTAATAACTTTCTTAAATATTTATTTCTGACATTAAAGGACCCGGAAAGAGTTTTGTGAGTATAGCTATTTGCTGCAATCGGCTCAACTCCAGGAGAAGTTCCACCGCAAATAATTGAAATGGAAGCAGTTGGAGCAATCGCAGTTTTATTTGAGAATCTTTCTTTAAAACCATATTCAGCAGCATCAGGACACGCTCCTTTTTCCTCTGCTAAATCTTTTGAAGATTTATCAACTTTCTTTTGAATATTTTCAAAAATCTTTTTGTTCCAAACTTTGCTCATTACTGACTCAAGAGGTATCATTTTTTTCTGATAGTATGAGTGAAGCCCCATAACACCCAAACCGACACTTCGCTCTTTCGCAGCTGAATATGTTGCATCACTAAATTCTTCTGGTGCATTGTTAATAAAGTCAGATAAGACATTGTCTAAAAACCTCATCACATCATCTATAAAGCTTTCATCGTCTTTCCATTCATCGTATTTTTCAATATTTAATGAAGATAGACAGCAAACAGCAGTTCTATCTCTACCCTCTTTATCAATACCTGTTGGAAGAGTAATTTCGCTGCACAAATTAGAAGTCTTTACTGTTAAGCCAGCTAACTTATGGTGCTGGGGAATTTGTCTATTAACTGTATCAATAAAAATTATATAAGGCTCACCGGTTTCAACTCTTGCTGTTAATAATCTGATCCATAAATTTCTAGCTGAAACAGTTGATTGCACAGATCCATTTTTTGGACTTTTAAGTGCCCATTGTTCATCAAGTTCAACTGCTCTCATGAAAGCATCTGAAACAAGAACACCATGATGAAGGTTAAGTGCTTTTCTATTTGGGTCCCCACCAGTAGGTCTTCTCATTTCAATAAATTCTTCAATCTCTGGATGGTCAATAGGTAAATAACAAGCAGCAGATCCTCTTCTTAAAGAACCTTGACTGATAGCCATCGTTAAAGAATCCATAACTTTTATAAAAGGAATTATTCCAGAAGTTTTTCCAACTCTTCCAATTTTTTCACCAATAGATCTTAGGTTACCCCAGTAGCTTCCAATACCACCACCTCTAGCAGCTAACCAAACATTTTCACTCCAAAGACCCAAGATACCATTTAAACTATCACTCGCTTCATTTAAGAAACATGATATTGGCAAACCTCTTGTAGTTCCTCCATTAGACAGCACTGGTGTTGCAGGCATGAACCAAAGATTACTAATATAATTGTATAGTCTTTGTGCGTGTAAATTATCATCAGCATAATGACTTGCTACTCTTGCAAACAAATCTTGAAAAGATTCATTCTCACCTAAATATCTGTCGCTAAGTGTTGCTTTTCCGAAATCTGTTAAATTTTCATCTCTATTTCTATCAATCTTTATTGTGATACCTCTTGAATTTTGAAATAGTTCTGTGTTGTTGTTTAATGAGAATAAATCTGGACCTTTGGTCTTTGTCTTCTGATCAACCTGAGGTTTAAATTCAGAGACAGCTTTCTTTATTGCTTGAGACAAGACTTTGTTCATTATACTCCCTTTTTAATACTATTTATTAGTTAAACAACTATATGTTGTGTGCAGATTTTTTAAATACACTATATAAATTAAAAATCAACAGAACATTTATAGAACATAAAAAAAATAGTTCAATAAAAAAATCAAAAAAATGTACATATATCAACATGGAAGTGGAAAAAAAAATCGACCCATTAGGATTTAGAGAATATGACGCTAGGTGGTTATACCCAAAAAGCATCAATTCGAAGGGAATCGAAGCAGTAGGAAAAGGATTCGGAACTCAGGTAATCAGCTCAGAAAAGAATCCTGTGGTGATTGTAGGAAATGATTACAGATCTTATAGCGAAGAAGTTAAAAATAATTTCATAAAAGGACTTTTATCAACTGGCTGTGATGTAAAAGATATCGGTTTATGTTTATCACCCACGGTTTATTTTTCTCAATTTAAGATTAAATCAAATGCTGTAGCAATGATAACAGCGAGCCACAATGAAAATGGTTGGACAGGAATAAAGATGGGAATTGAAAAAGGTTTAACTCATTGCAAAGAAGAAATGTCAGAACTTAAATCGATAGTAATGAATGAAGCATTTAAAGAAGGTTCCGGTAAATATGAAAAAGTAGAAGATTTTAATAAAGTATATATTGATGAGTTATCAAAAAATAAAATTAAGAAAAAGTTAAAAGTTGTAGCTGCATGTGGTAATGGAACTGCTGGAATATTTGCACCTGAAATCCTTAGAAATATTGGATGTGAAGTAATAGAACTTGATTGTAACTTGGACTTTAGTTTTCCTAGATATAACCCGAATCCAGAAGATATGAAAATGTTACATGAAATTTCGAAATGCGTGAAAGAAAATAATGCAGATGTAGGCTTTGGTTTTGATGGTGATGGAGATAGAGTTGGTGTTATAGACAACAAAGGTAATGAAATATTTGCAGACAAAATCGGTTTGTTAATTGCTAGAAATATTTCAGAGTTACATCCTAATAATAAATTTATTGTAGATGTAAAATCTACAGGATTATTTAGTAAGGATGAAATTTTAAAAAAGAATAATTGTAAAACTCTATATTGGAAAACTGGACATTCATATATTAAAAGAAAAGTAAAAGAAGATAATGCTATTGCTGGATTTGAAAAAAGTGGCCACTTTTTTTTTAATAAACCCTTAGGATTTGGCTTTGACGATGGAATTAATTCAGCAATACAAATTTGTCATTTAATTGATAATCAAAATAAAAAATTGGATGTTTTAATTAGTGATTTGCCAAAAACTTTTCAAAGCCCAACTATGGGACCTTTTTGTAAAGATGAAGAAAAATACAAAGTAATAGATGAAATTATCTCTAATATAAAAAAACTTCAGACTGACAAACAAAAAATATGTAATCAGGAAATAATTGACATACTTACAGTCAATGGTGTGAGATTTACTCTCTCTGATGGATCTTGGGGTCTTATAAGAGCATCTTCAAACAAACCATCACTTGTTGTTGTTACAGAAAGTCCGGTGTCAGATAAAATTAAAACAGATATCTTTAGATTTATTGATGGTCTTCTTCAAAAAACTGGAAAGATAGGTGAGTACGATCAAAAGATATAGATTTAAACTTTATTTCCTTTTATCAAAAAATAAAAACCACCAATAAAAAGAAAAATTTGTTCACTTGTAAATAATTTTTGTGTGATAAACCAATCTGGATGAGCAATTATAAATATGTTTGTCATGATTATTACGATTACAAGTCCCGCGAATCTTGTAAGCGTATCTCCTATTGGATTTCTCAAAAAGCCACTCACAATTAAAATTATTCCAGATAAAAGTTCACTTAATGCAACAAATGATGCAATTGCTGGAGGTAAACCAAAATATTCAACTAGACCTGCTGGTGGCAAAGGGAATTTAGCATAACCATGAATGATAAAAGCTATTCCAATACCAAATCTTAATAAAAGAGAAGCCAGTGCTTCAAAATTTAGTAAAAAGTTTTTTAATTTAGAAATCATTAATTAAAATTTAAATAATTTATATTTAAGTTCAAGATAAGTTTTTGAATTATCACCATTAAATATTAAAATATCTGTAAAGAAATATTGTAGCAACTACATATAAAAAAATTCCAAAAAGCACCTGAACTTTTGCTCTCTCAAGCTTATGCACCGTATTAGCCCCAATTCTAGCCATAATTGTTGTGATAGGAACGAATATTAGAAAGGCAGGTATATTTACAAAACCAATGCTGAGGGGAATATCAACATTCTTAAATAATCCTGACAAGAAAAAACCAATAGCACCAAACAATGAAATTATAAATCCAATGGCTGCAGCACTCCCTATTGCTCTATTTATCGAGTAGCCAAAGTATCTTAAAACAGGGACATTAATCATAGCTCCAGTAATACCCATTGGAGCTGAAATTAAGCCAGAGATAAATCCAAATGAAAGACGAGGCAGCAAATTAAATGAAGGATAAACTTTTTTATTTTTGTTTTTTGCAAGAAGTAGATAAGCGCCTAAAAAATAGACCATGATTGAAAAAAAAAGAACCAATGATTTTGTATTCATCATAGAAGCAATAATAGTCCCGGTTACGACACCAAAAACAACAAATGTTCCAAAAGTTTTTATTATACTTAAATCAACAGCACCATGTTTTCTGTGAGCTAGTACTGATGAGAATGAAGTTAATATTGTTATTGTAAATGCAGTCCCGACTGTAAGATGCATTAGATAATCTCTATCTATTCCAAAGGTTTCAAAAATAAAGAAAAGGAATGGTACAGAAATTAATCCACCACCAATTCCAAATAGTCCTGCAAAAAAACCGACAGGAATAGCTGCAGCAATCATTAATAAAATGAAAAACATGTATTCGTTGAAAATAATCTGGTCCACAATTTTAATTTAATTGATACTTAGATATTCTAAAAATGATCTAATTGATACCAAAATTAAAAAAGTCCCAAATATTTTGCTTAGTATTTTTTTATCTATTCTATAGACTGCTTTTGCACCTAGCCTTGCCATTATCATAGTAACTGGGACAAACACAATGAAGCCGAGTAAATTTATATACCCCATACTGAACGGTGTATTAACATTATCAATAATTTTTCCACCAGTGATCATTGTAATTGTTCCGGTAACAGCGATAAGGAAACCTACTGCTGCAGCTGTTCCAATTGATTTTCTAATATCGTAACCAAATGTTCTCATGAAAGGAACCATCAATGATCCACCTCCAATTCCTAGAGGAATAGAAATAAATCCAATCAATATACCAGAAATATTTTTAACTAAATTTGATATTTGTTTTGGATTATCAACTAATTTTTCTCTCAAAAAAATAAAAAAAAGTCCAACCATAAAAGCAAATATAGAAAAAAATAATACAAGCGCAGGTGTTTTCAAATTAACTGCCAAGAAAGTTCCAAAAAAAACTCCAATTAAAATAAAAATTCCAAATGATTTTACCATATTAAAATCTACTGCATCATGTTCTCTATGTGTTAAAGTAGATATAATTGAGGTTGGAATTATTATTGCTAAAGAAGTACCAACAGCTAAATGCATTCTTGTTACAATATCAAAATCTAAAACTGTAAATGCATAATAAAGAGCAGGAACCATAATTATGCCCCCACCTACTCCAAGTAAACCAGCCATAAATCCTGCAACTGCTGCGGCAATAGCTAAAACAGTTAATAGATAAAAAATTTCATTGATATTTAAATTTTCCATTAGGAATTTAATTGATTTGCTTTCTCATTATTTTGCACAATTGTCATTATGTATTTTGCTTTTTGAAAATCTGAGTCTCTAGCCATCATATTGTCACTTAAATATCTTTTCCAATCTTTAGAACCAGGTTGACCATGATAAAGACCAACTGTATGTCTCATAACATGATTTACTTTTGTACCAAGCTTTACCTCTTCCTCTAAATAACTAATAATCTGTTTTGCTATTTGTTCTCTTGATGGTACTTCATTTGTATTAAATATTTCTTTTTCAATGTCAGTTAAAAAGTAAGGATTTTGATAAATTGCTCTTCCAATCATCACACCATCACAATGTTCTAAATGTTTTTTAATTTGCTCAGTTTGTGAGACTCCTCCATTGATTATTATTTCAAGCTCTGGGTTTGCTTTCTTAATTTCGTAAACCATTTCATAATTAAGTTTGGGTATATTTAAATTTTGCTTAGGAGTAAGACCTTTTAATAAAGCCTTTCTTGCATGAAGTATTACTGTTTTACATCCAGATTGTTTAATTTTGTTAATGAAACTATTTAGATATTCGAAGTCCTCAATTTCATCAACTCCTATCCTAGTTTTAGCTGTTACAGGTATTTTACATGAGTTGACCATGTTATTAATGCATTCTGCAACTAAATCAGGTTCTTTCATCAAGCACGCTCCAAATGAATTTTTTTGCACTTTTTTGCTCGGACAACCCAAATTAATATTTATTTCATCATAACCAAATTGTTCTGCTAGTTTAGCAACCTCTGCTAATTCGTTTTTATCTGAGCCCCCTACTTGAAGAGCAACAGGCTTTTCTTCCTCTCTAAAACCAAGTATTCTTTTTCTATCCCCATGAATTGCTGATTTCGTTGCAACCATCTCAGAGTACAACATTACGTTTTTACTAATAAGTCTTAGAAAATATCTATCATGCCTATCAGTGCAGTCCATCATAGGTGCAACAGATATTTTTCTATTAATTTTTTTTTTAAAATCCAATTGGTTTACCCATTAATTTGTCAGGTAACCAAGTTACTATTTCTGGGAAAATACACAATATTATTATACAGATAACCATCATAACCATAAAAGGTATAGAACCTTTTAATATTTCAGAAAGACTTACATCGGGAGTAATTCCTTTAATAATATATAAATTTAATCCAACGGGTGGTGTAATCAATCCAATCTCCATATTTATTGTGAAGACGATTGCGAACCAATAAGGATCAAAGCCAAACTGAGTAATAATTGGCAGTAATATTGCAGATGTCATAACTATAACTGCAACAGGTGGTAAAAAGAAACCAGCAATTAACAAAAATATATTAATATAGAAAAATAAGACCCATTTATTTAATCCCATCTCTACAATAGTTTGAGCAATTGATTGTGTTACATAAAGAGTAGATAAGCTAAAAGCGAATATATAAGAACCTGCAATGATAAACATTATCATTACACTTTCTTTCATAGATACTTTTACGATATCCCATATTTTTTTTGGTTGGTAAATTTTGTAAACAATTGCAATCATGATAAATACAAGAAATGCACCTACCCCAGATGCTTCTGAAGGAGTTGCTACCCCACCGTATAAAACATATAAAACTCCAACTACTATTAATAAAAATGGAAGTACTCTTGGAATGACCTCTAATTTTTCTTTGAGTGTTGGGGGTGTTCTATTTCTTAAAATTTCTGCTGATTGTTTATCAATGAAATAAGAATAGATGTAAGCCCATAACATAAATAATCCAGCTAGAAGTAAACCGGGTATGACACCGCATAAAAATAATCTTCCAATTGAAGTACCAGTAGCTAATCCATAAACAATCAAAACAATACTGGGCGGTATTAAAACACCCAAAGTTCCACCAGCTGCTATACATCCGGTAGCTAACCTTGCTGAATATCCTCTTTTTCTCATTTCTGGAATACCCATTGTTCCTATCGCTGCACATGTTGCGGGACTTGATCCACTCAAAGCTGCGAAGATAGAGCAAGCTCCAATGTTAGAGACAACAAGACCACCAGGCAACCTCCATAGCCATCTGTCTAAACCTGTGTACAAATCTTTTCCAGCTGGTGAATTTGCAACAGCCATACCCATTAAAATAAACATTGGTATAGACAACAAGACAAATGAATTTAAACCTGCATAAAATGTTTCTGCAAAAACATTTAAAATTGAAAAACCTTCAGCGATAACTAAAAAGACAACTGAAATAAAACATAAGCCAAAAGCTATTGGAATACCTGAGAATAACATTACGACAGTTGCTATTCCAACTACTAAGCCTAATAATAAAGGATCCATTAATTAAATTCCTTTAATTTTCTTATGTGTAAAATTAATTCAGATATGTATGACATTGTCATAAGTATTGCGCCTATAAGCATTGATGAATAAGGTATCCAGAGTGGAGGACCCCATACTGTTCCAGTATTGTAATTCTTTATAAATGCTTCGTAAGTAATTTCATAACTTACATAAAATAAAATTAGAAAAAAAACTAAACAAAGACTGTCAGTAAAAATTTTAAGTCTAGTGACATTCTTTTCACTTAAAAAAGTATATAGATACTCCATATTAACGTGACCTTTTTCACTTAAAACATAGGCAGCACCTATAAATGTCGAAGCTACTAATAGCATTGTAACAAGCTCTGTTTGCCATGTAATAGCATTCTTAAATAAGTATCTCTCGAAAACTAATTCCGTTATAATAACGATGGAAAGAAAAAGACAGCCAGCTGCAAAGATTCCACAAGCTTTCGCTAGCCAGTTTGTCAGTTTGATAAATTTATCAGTCATGAAAAATACCCCTGCCGAAAGCAGGGGTATAATTTTAATTTAATTATTTTACAGCAAGAGCCATATCAATCAATTTTTGACCGTTTGGCACTTTTTCTGCAAAGTTTTTGTATGAAGATTTTTTAGCAATAGCTAACCAAGCATCAAAGTCCTCTTGTTTCATATAAGACAATTCAACTCCAGCTTTTTTATAAGCTTTTTCCATTGTCGTATCTAAACCAGCAGCTTCTTTAGTCATAAACTTCTCTGCTTTTTTCCCAGCTTTCATTAAAGCTTTTTGTTGTTTGCTATCTAAGGCATCAAAAGATTTTTTTGACATTAAAATTGGCTCATACATAAACCATAGACCAAATTTTCCTGGAGGTGTTGCGCATTTTACTTGCTCATAAATTCTGTATGAAACAAAACTTCCTGAACTAGTATTAGCACCATCTAATACACCTGTTTGCAAACCGTTATAGATTTCAGAAGATGGCATTGATTGAATACCTGCTCCTGCCGCTTCTAACATTTGGTTAAATGCTTTACCTGCAGCTCTAAACGTTTGACCTTTTACAGATGCTGGATTTGAAATACAATTTTTCTTTGAAACAAATCCACCTGCAAGCCAAGCATCAGACAAAACAACTACTCCAGCATCATTGATGATCTTTTTAATTTCTGTCATCATTGGAGACGCATTAACTCTTAATGCATGTTTGTGGTTTTTAACCATTCCAGGCATTAAAGTAATGTCAAACTCTGGATGGAACTTAGCAGCATATGCTAATGGGAAAGCTGAGATATCCAGCTGACCTGTTGTCATCGGTTTCCATTGCTCTTTTGGTTTGTAAAGTGATTTTGCAGGGTAAATTCTTATATCTACTCCTACATTAGCTTTTTTCATTTCATCAGCAATAATTTGAACCATTTCGTGTCTTACGTCGAAAGATCCGTCGGCTCTTGGCGTACCTGGCCATTGGTGACTAGCTTTTAAAGTTACTGCAAAAGCTGATCCAATAGTTGTAGTTACGAAAACTAATGAAAGAAAATATAAAGATATTTTTTTTAACATTATTATTCCTCTCTATTATTATTTTATTGATGTATTAAATGTAACTTCTTGATAAGAGTCAATATGCATTAAAATACAATTGACGCTAATTATGAATGGACCCTTGAAAGATATATTGATTTTAGACCTAACTCGAGTGCTGGTTGGTCCTTATTGTACTATGATTTTGTCAGATTTGGGCGCCAGAGTAATTAAAGTTGAGGCACCTGAAATTGGAGATGACTCTAGAAAATTTGGACCTTTTATTGATGACCAGTCTGCATACTTTATGTCCCTTAATAGAGGAAAAGAAAGTATTGCTTTAAATTTAAAAAATTCTGAAGACAAAAAAATTTTTGAAAAAATACTTAAAAAAGCAGATGTGTTAGTTGAAAATTTTAAGCCTGGAACATTAGAGAAATGGGGATTTGGTTGGAAAGATTTATGTAAAAAACATCCAAAGTTAATCTATGCTTCTGCATCAGGTTTTGGTCAAACAGGTCCATTAAGAGAATTACCTGCATATGACATGGTTGTTCAAGGAATGGGTGGATTAATGAGTGTAACAGGTCAACCAAATTCTGAACCTACAAGAGTTGGAACATCAATTGGTGATATTACTGCTGGTTTATTTACAGCGATAGGTGTTAATGCGGCTCTGTATGATAGAAAAAAAACAGGTAAAGGAACTTACATAGATGTTTCGATGCTTGATTGTCAAATTGCAATTTTAGAAAATGCAATTGCAAGATACTTAGCAAAAAATGAAATACCTAAACCAATGGGATCACGTCATCCATCAATAGCACCTTTTGAGGCTTTTAAAACAAAAGATAGTCACATTATTATAGCGGCTGGTAACGACAAACTTTTTGAAAAACTATGCCAAGTTTTAAATATTAATAGTATTTTAAAAGATGAAAAATTTAAAACAAATTCATCTAGAGCTCAAAATATGGATGAACTAAAAAAAATTTTAGAAAAAGAACTTTTAACAAAAAATACAAGCGATTGGGTCTCATTGATGGAAAAAGAAAAAATTCCTTGTGGTCCAATATTTAATATTAAACAAGCTGTTGAAAATCCTCAAATCAAAGCAAGAAATATGATTGTAAATTCATATCATAAAAAAATTGGTGAATTTAAAACCGCTGGCAACCCAATAAAAATGTCAAACTATAAAGATGAAGAAAAAAGAGGTGATATTCCAGATTTAGATGAGCATAGAGAAAAAATTATTAAAGAGTTTTGTAGCTAATTTTTTCTATCTCCTGAGACATTTTAAGTAATACTTTTTTTTTATTTAGTTTATCTGTTCTAACTAAAATAGCATCTTTCATTTTTTTTAGTGGTGAATGTTTTCTTTTTTTATCAAGTCTAGTTCTTATACTTAAGCTTTTTTTAACCTCTTTGAGAGGAACTTTCCTCTTTAAATCTTTCCATCTTCTTATGGATGCTAAGTTAAGATTACAAGTAAAATAAAAAGCTAAGTCATAACGGGGATTTTTTTTAAGGATAGTGCTAGCTATATCTCTTCCCTCAACACATATTCTTTTGTTCTTTTTGATAATCTTTTTTTGAAATTTTTTCATTATTTCTCTAACGCCTTTATTTTTAGCTAAATAACCAACATGATTGCTAATTTCCTGGGAGTGAAGAGATTGTTTTTTTATTTTATTGTATGAGATATTTTTAAATTTTTTTCTTAAAAACGGAACTATTTTTTTAGGCTTATGCTTAATGATAATTTTACTTGCATATCTGTACAATAATCCAGAATTGATAAGAAAAAGTTTATATTTTTTTGAAACTAATTTTGCGCCTGTGCTTTTACCGCTAGCTGCTTCTCCGTCACATGCAATTCTTAAAGACTTATTCATTAAAACTATGTTTAATTAATTAACTTATTTTGATTATGATTGAAATATTATTGTTCTGAATTTTCTGAGTTATCAGCTTCCTGATCGTTTTCAGCTATTTCATCAAGAGAAACTTCGTTACTTTCCTCGACTCCACCCTCTTCAGCTGGAGCATCATTTGATTGAGGTGCATCAGCATTTTGTAATTCAGCTAAGTCTTCTTTTGAAACTTGAATTTTTTCAGGAATTTTTCTTGCTCTTTTAGAAGGTAAAATAGGTGTTCCGCTTTTTGAGATTTCACCTTTGTATAGGTTCTCAAAATCATCTCCGATATCTTCATCTTCCTCATTTAAATCATCAACTTGTTCGATATGTTTTCTTAGTTTGTAAACAGCACTATCTGTTAACTCGCTTGTTTTGACATTTTTATTCGCAATTTCTCTAAGTGCAATAACAGTATTTTTGTCGTTATCTCTTTCAACACTCGGTTCAATTCCAGAATTTAATTGAGTAGCTCTTTCCTTTGCAACTAAAACTAATTCGTAAGGGCTGTCTACTTTATCGATACAATCTTCTACAGTTACTCTAGCCATGTGGAGTATTTATACTCTGAGGTCTATAAAATCAAGGTGTTTTTATAAAATCGTGGGATTAAGTTTGTTTTTAATTAAAAACAGCAAAATTAAAGAAACTAAAATATAGCCTCCAGAAATCATAGATATCTGCTCTATGGAAAAGTCAAAGTCTATCATTAGTCCAAAAAAAGCAGTTCCAAACGCAGTTGAAAATACCATTAATGCAGTGGTTAATGCTTTTATAGATCCTATAAACTTAACACCATATAATTCAGCCCACGTTGATGATCCTAAAACGTTAGCAAAACCATTTGATACTCCAATTAATCCAAGAAAGAAGAATGAGGAAACTGGTGATTTAAAGTAAATTAAAATTAATAAAGAAATCAAAAAAGGGATATTCATAAATACAAGTAATTTTCTACTTGTGAATTTATCAATTAAATATCCAGCAACGAATAAAGTTAATACTGATGCTATTGAATAAACCATAAATGATTGAGCAATAGTATATTCGCCCCAGTTTTTTGCAGACAAAATAAATGATTGATAAACAAATATACCTGTAGCTATCCAGGGCATAGCTAGCATATTTAATGCTATAATAATAAATCTATAATCTTTAATAACTTCAGATCTTTTCCATTGTTTTATATCTTCTTTAATAACTTCATTATCATCCTCTCTAGATGAAAGTTTAACCTCTTTAACTAAAAAGTAAGATACCAAAGGGAGAAATAAAATTATGGCAACTGAAATTATGATCCATATATTTCTCCAATCCATTATTGTTAGAGCATAAATTATTGTAACAGGCATTAAAAATTCTGCAGTAGATAAGCCAAACCATCCAGTGCTTAGAGCTTTGCCACGAGTGTTCGTGAAGTATCTAGATATTGTAGTAGAGGCAGTGTGAGACATCATTCCTTGACCAGAAAATCTCATTAGCAAAATTGCAATAAAAAGAAATGTTGTTGAATTGATCTTTGAAAAAGTAAATGTTGAAATTGCAAGTAATGATATAACAAAAAATGAAAATTTTAAGACATCAAAGTCATCAATTTTTTTTCCAACCCAAATAAGAATTATACTACTTAATAAAGTTGCTGATGCATAAATTGAGCCAAATTGTCCATGAGTAATATCTAATTCATTTCTTATACTTTCATTGAACAATCCTAGAAAAAAACTCTGTCCAAAGCTTGAAAAAAATGTAAATATAAATCCAAAAATAATTACTTTAATACTTAAATTTTTTAACATTAAATTATGTCTTGTAACGTTGCTTTCATTGGTCTTGGTGTAATGGGATATCCCATGGCTGGATATATATCAAAAGGTGGACACAATGTAACTGTTTATAATAGAACAGGAGCTAAAGCTGACAAATGGCTGAAAGATTTCAAAGGAAAAAAAGCTGACACCCCTAAAGATGCCGCAAAAGATGCTGATTATGTTTTTACATGTGTAGGAAACGATAACGATCTAAGAGAAGTTACATTTGGAGAAAATGGAATATTCAAATCAATAAAAAAAGGAGCAGTATATATTGATAACACAACTGCTTCTGCAACAATAGCAAGAGAAATTTATTCACACGCAAAAAAAAATGGTTTTGGTTTTTTAGATGCACCCGTATCTGGGGGTCAGGCAGGTGCTGAGAATGGAGCATTAACTGTTATGGTTGGTGGAGATCAAGAGGATTTTGATAAAGCATTAGATAAAATTGATTGTTACAGTAAAAAAGTAAAGTTGTTAGGTAAATCAGGTTCAGGTCAATTAGCAAAGATGGTTAATCAAATTTGTATTGCAGGATTAGTGCAAGGATTATCTGAAGCAATTAACTTCGGTCAAAAAGCAGGATTAAACATGGAAGATGTTATTGAAGTTATTTCAAAAGGCGCTGCACAATCTTGGCAAATGGAGAACCGATATAAAACAATGTTAGAAGATAAATTTGATTTTGGATTTGCTGTGGATTGGATGAGAAAAGATCTTAAAATTGCAATGGAAGAAGCAAAAAATAATGGATCACTATTACCGATCACAGAAATAATTGATAAGTATTATGCTGAAGTTCAAGACATGGGTGGTAAAAGATGGGATACTTCAAGCTTAATAAAAAGATTTAGAAAGTAAAAGTATGCAGCCTGCGTACTATGAAGACTTCACAGAGATAAAGAAGAAAATCTGGTCAATGCTAGATGATGCAGTGACGAATAGAAGTTCTCAATTTAGAATTCCAACTTTTATATGTGGTCATAATAACGATGTAGATGGAAGAATTGTTGTTTTAAGAAAGTCAGATCAACAAAACAATCTAGTTCAATTCCATAGTGATATTAGATCAGATAAAATAGAATTACTTAAAAATAATCCCAACGCTGCTCTTGTATTTTACGATAAGGATGAAAAAATTCAGGTTCGACTTAAAGTAAACTGTGTTATCAATCACAAGAACGACATTACGAAGAATTCTTGGGAAAAAACTCAACATATTAGCCGGAAATGTTATTTGGTTGATAATGGTCCAGGAACAGAGTCTGATGTTCCAACATCAGGACTAAAACCTGAATTAGATAATTTTGATTATACAAAGGAACAAAGTGAAGAAGGTTATAAAAACTTCACTGTAATTCAATGTAAAATAAAATCTATTGAGTGGTTATATCTTGCTGCTAAAGGCCATCGAAGAGCAAAATTTGATTTAGAAAGTAATAAAGATACTTGGTTAATTCCTTAAAAAATTGATTTAGAATATTTTTTCCAATTCTCTTGATAGTGTTTTGTGTTTTCAAACACTGCTTTTTTTTCTTCTTCGGTTACTTGTCTAATAATTTTTCCTGGAGATCCTACAACTAAAGAGTTATCCGGTATCTCTTTATTTTCTGTAATCAAAGCTTTGGCGCCTATGATACAGTTTTTTCCTATCTTTGCTTTGTTAAGGATCACAGCACCAATCCCAATTAAACTATTGTCATCAATTGTGCATCCATGAAGCATCACCAAATGTCCAATGGTTACATTTTTTCCAACTTTTAAAGGACAACCTGGATCAGTGTGTAACACACAGCCATCTTGCACGTTTGAGCCCTCACCTATGTGAATATTTTCAATGTCACCTCTTAAGGTTGCATTAAACCAAACACTTGTATTTTTATCTAATGTTACATCACCAATAATAACAGCATTGGGGGCTACCCAATTTTCGCCAGAGTTTTTTGGTTTTTTATTTTCCAAATCGTAAAACATAATTTATATATTCTAACATGGCGCTTTTAAAAACTCCAATATGTGATTTCGGTCTTAATGCAATAGATTTTAAGCTTAAATCAATTAATGGGGAATTATTAACATTAAATGATGTCAAAGGTGATAATGGAACTTTGATAATGTTTATTTGCAATCATTGCCCTTATGTAAAAGCTATAATTAAAGAGCTTGCAGATGATTGTGCAAAACTTAAAGAAGATGGCATTAACTCAGTTGCGATAATGTCAAATGATACCAAAAACTATCCTGAAGATTCTTTTGAGAATATGAAAAAGTTTTCTGATAGATATAACTTTTCATTTCCCTATTTAATTGATGAAACTCAAGAAATCGCAAAAAAATATGATGCAGTTTGTACTCCAGACTTCTTTGGTTACAACAAAAACCTTGAACTCAATTACAGAGGAAGAATAAGAGAATTAAATGATTTAAAACCTGTCGGAACTGGAGACAGTGAGTTGCTTAAATCAATGAAGCTAATTGCCAAAACTCAACAAGGTCCAAAAGAACAATATCCTAGTATGGGATGCAGTATAAAATGGTTTAAATAATGAATTTAATTATCACAAGAAATTTTCCACCTGATGTTGGAGGTATGCAAAATCTTATGTTTGGCCTTACAAAATCACTGTCGGAACATATGATGGTTAAGGTGTTTGCTGATGAACACTATCAGCAGGATAAATTTGATGAAGATTTATCATTTTCAATTGAAAGAGTCGGAGGGCCAAAAATCTTTAGAAAATTTAGAAAAGCTTCATTAATTAATAATTACCTCCAAAAAAACACTAAAGTAAAAAATATCATCTCTGATCACTGGAAAAGTTTAGAAAATATAAATACCAAAATAAGAAAAACATGTCTTATTCACTCTAAAGAGATAAATCATAAAAAAGATTCTTTTTTAAATAAAAGAGTTGTTAGAGTGTTAAACAACTGCGATCATATCATTGCAAATTCAAACTTTACAAAAAACCTGGGTGTTGAAATTGGTGTTAATGAGGAAAAAATCAAAGTTATTAACCCAGGTGTATTTCCAAGAGAGGAAGTAAATCCAAAAGTAGATGAAAAAATATTAAAGAAACTTGAAGGAAAAGAGCCAAGACTAATTACTGTTGCTAGATTTGATAAAAGAAAAAATCATGAAAAAATAATTATGTCTTTGAGAAATTTGAAAGAAATTTACCCAAACATAATTTATATTTGTATTGGTCAAGGCGATACTTTGGAATCTCAGAAAAAACTTATTAAAGAATTAAAACTTGAGAGTAATGTTTTGTTTTTTAAAAATTTATCTAAAGATGAAAAAAACTCTTACTTAAAAAATTCAAATGTTTTTGTTATGCCATCGATTTCTTATAAAAAATCTGTAGAGGGATTTGGAATTGTGTATGTTGAAGCTGCTCAATATGGAGTTCCATCAATTGGTGGAAAGGCTGGTGGTGCATCCGACGCTATTGTCAATAATGAAACTGGCCTACTTTGTGATGGAAACAATTTAGATGAAATCTATCAAAGTTTAGTTGATATATTGCAGAATAATAAATTTAAGGTTTTGGGAAAAAATGCAGAAGAAAATGCAAAAAAATTTCTTTGGCCAGAAATCTTAAAAAAATATTTAGAAATTTTAAAGATCTAATCTTTCAAAAACTTTCTCCGCACTCAAGTTTTTTAAATTACTTACTTGTATTGCTTTAAAGTTTTCTCTTTCAATACTTACTTTATAAGCTGTCGTATGACTTCCAAACAACGACAGACCTTTAACATTTAAATGTGCTGCCATATGTGCAGGACCTGTATCATTAGCAACAACAAATTTACTTCTCTTTATTAATCCTGCAAGTTCCGAAATAGAAATAGCTTTATCTTCTTTAAGAATAGAAACAGCATCTAACTTTTTGGCTTTTTCTATTTCATCAGGACCAGGAGCTATCACTATTTTTAGATTAGGATGATTTTGTTTTATAAGTTTTATTAATTGATCGTAATATGGCCATTTCTTTTGCTGTAAATGTTCAGAGCAGAATGGAAATAACAATATATAATCAGATAAATTATATTTAGAAATAAGTTTATCGATATTAGAACAACCCCAAGAAAAATCTGGCTTTAAAGTGTGAAATGTTTTTAAACCAGATATCTTTAATTGGTGATCAAATCTTTCTAGTACTGGTTTTTTATCAAATTCTTTTTTAGTTTCATTTGCTGGAAGAGTAGTTTCAGAAGAAGACCATTTATAAGATCCTAAATTAGGAAATAAAATTCTTTTATAAAATGAAGACCTTGAGGAATTCTGTAGATCGTAGACCTTTGTAAACTTATGTTGTTTAATTTTTTTCATTAAAGAAAAAAGATAGATCAAATTAAACCTAGATAATCTTTTATCGACAATTACTTCTTTAATATTGGGATTTTTTTTGAAAAGATCTGAATATACGTGAGATGTTAATAAATAAATAAAATCATCTTTATGGTTATCATAAATATCTTGAATTGCCCCACTTGCTTGAGCTATATCTCCTAGTGATCCGTGCTTTATGATTAATATATTAGACATATTTTTAACAATTTATCACACTATAAAATTTTATGAATAAAATATTAGTTGAAGTATCTGTTGGTGAGTTATTAGATAAATTAACTATCCTAGAAATCAAAAAAGACAAAATCAAAGACGCAGAAAAATTAAAATTCATAAATTTAGAATATGATTCTTTAAAGAAACAATATGATAAAAATGTGAAAGTTGATGAAAAGATTAAGAGTCTTTTCTCTGAATTAAAAGAAATAAATGCTAAACTGTGGGATATTGAAGATAATAAAAGACAATGCGAAAAAGATTCAAAATTTGATGATCATTTCATTTTATTATCAAGAGAGATACACTTCTTGAACGACAAACGTGCAAATATTAAATTAGAAATTAATAATCACACCGGATCAAAAATCAAAGAGATTAAAGAGTATACTAAATATTAATTATTTATTTAGAGAAGATGCAAAATTCCAAGAACAATCAAAGCTTGGGATATACACTCTGTCTAAAGATGTATTACCAAAACTTTTTTCAAAAAGATTTAACCATTTATCAACTTGTTTGGGTTTTTTATCTTGACTTCCAACTTGGGCAGTTATTGTTCCATTAGGTTTAAGAATTCTTTTTAAAGATTTTATATTTTTCGCTGCTAAATCAATACAATACTGATCATCGTTTAGATCTACGTAGATCTTATCATACTTGTTGTCTTCAACTGATTTAATGCTTTCAAATGCATCTCCCCATACACATTGCACATGATTTTTTGTAGTTGCTTTCTTACCTACTTTAGATAAATATTTTTCACACATTGTTACAACTTCAGGGTCTAATTCATACCAATCAATTAATTTAAAACCTTTAGATATACATTCTCTTGCTACTCCTCCATCCCCTCCACCAATGATTGCAGATTTATCATTTGATGGATTAAGTTTTAAACCAGAGTTAACAAAAGTTGAGCTATACAAATGTTCGTCATTTTCTGCCACCTGAAGTTCGCCATCGATGAAAAGAGATTTGCCGAATTGTTCTAAATCTAAAATTTCAATATTTTGACCGACTTTTGATGTAAAGTTTTCTAAAACATCTTTCACCATATAATACTTTTTTAAACCTGGTGAGCTATAAATATCATCGTAATAACTAATAGTGTCTCTATTAAACTCTTTTTTAACAATTCTTTTATGTTTAATTTCTTTTTTTAAAATATCGTAGGCAACATTAGGATTTACTTTTCCACACGTAAAAAAATCAAAACTTATAATTCCTCTTTCTGGGAAAGTATGAAAGCTAATATGACTTTCTGCAAGTAAAGCCACAAGAGTGAAGCCCTGTGGTTCGAACTTATACTTTGAAATCTCTAAAACAGTTACTTTTGCTTTTTTTGATATTTTGTAAACTAGTTTTTCAAAGAACTTTGGCTCGTACTCTTTTTCAGTACCTATAATATCTAAAGTGACGTGCTCCCCAACCTTCGTCATAAAAGTTATCCTTTTTTATAGTTTTTAACTTTTTCTAATATTACATCCATCTCACTTGATGAAAGAATCTTAGGTTCTCCTAACTTTATTGCATTTATATATTGATGGCAAATATTTTCAACTTCTTCTGCGAGTTCGAAAGCTGAGTTCAAGTCATCCCCATAAGCAACTTGACCGTGATTAGACATCAAGCATGCTTTTCTATTTTTTAACGCTTCAATAATATTGTCTGATAGTTCTTGTGTTCCGAAAGTTGCATACTTTGCACACTTTATATTGTCTCCCCCAGCTAAAGCTATCATGTAATGAAAAGCTGGAATATCTTTATTGTGTGCAGATACAGCTGTTGCGTGTGGTGAATGCGCATGAACTACGGCTTTTGCATCAGTCTTATTTAAATAAATATCTTTATGAAATCTCCACTCAGATGAGGGTTGTAAACCTTTTTCGTCATATTTTCCTTTTAAAGACACAAAGACAATATCCTCAGCTTTTAGACTGTCATACTTCTTACCTGATGGAGTAATTAAAAAACCCTCTTCATTTTTATTCTGAGCTTTAAGTGAAATATTTCCCGATCTTAACGGAGATAAATTTGTACTATTTAGTTTTTGGGCAAATTTTATTATTTCTTCTTTGCTTTTAACGTCCATAATTTTTTAAATATTTTAAAAATAAATACCCAAAAACTACGCCTACACCAATTAGAATATACTGATAAAGTTTTAATAACAAAAACTGTGGTGGAAGCTCACTCTCATAAGGGTTTTGCAAAAAAAAGTTTTTTGAACCATCTTCATACAAATCCACAGGTCCAATAACTAAATAAATTCCATAAATTGCTATATAAACGCATGGTGCTAAAGAAAGATAAATTAGTGTTTTATTACTTTTAACAATACTTAGCCAGTTAGCTGAAACTCCAACTAATAGAAGACAAATTAATGATAAAATAAGTGGGTTCATTTAAATAAATTTTTTAATCCTTTTACTGATGCTTCACAAACACCTTTTTCTGTTATCAAACCAGTTATATATTTTGCTGGCGTAACATCAAATGCCAAATTCTTCGCTCTGCTTTTATCTGGGTATATTTGTACTTTTTTTATATTTCCATCCTCGTCGACACCTTCAATTTTTGACAATTCTTCCGAATTTCTCTCTTCAATAGGAATATCTTTAAAATTTTTAGTTTTCCAGTCTATGGTAGAACTTGGTAATGCCACGTAAAATGGGACATTGTTATCTTTTGCGGCAAGAGCTTTTAAATAAGTTCCTACTTTATTACATACATCGCCGTTAGATAAAGTGCGATCTGTCCCAACAATGCACAAATCAACTTGTCCTCTTTGCATTAAAATCCCACCTGTATTATCTGCAATGATTGTATTTTTAATGCCTTCCTCATTTAACTCGTAAGAGGTTAAGTTTGCTCCTTGGTTTCTGGGCCTAGTTTCATCTGCCCAAACATGGACTGGAATACCTTTTTTGTGTGCGTGATAAATAGGAGATGTAGCTGTACCCCAATTAATTGTTGCAAGCCAACCTGCATTACAATGTGTTAATATATTTACTGTATCTCTTTTTTTATTATAAATTTTCTCAATAATTTTTAAACCATTTAACCCAATATTTTGACAAAAAGTTATATCTTCTTCACAAATTTTTTTGGCTTCATTAATTGCTATCTCTAAAATTTTATCGGAGTTTACACCTGAAAGTTTCTTAATCATTCTATCTACCGCCCACTTTAGATTAATTGCTGTAGGCCTTGAATTGATTAGATCTAATGCTGATTTTTTAAGAAAAGTTTGGTCATTTTTCTCTATAATTGACAGAACTAATCCATATGCTGCTGTAGCTCCAATTAAGGGGGCACCTCTTACCTCCATTGTTTTAATTGCATTAATTGCATCTGAAATATTTTTTAAATCTTTGATAATAAATTTATGTGGAAGTTTTGTTTGATCAATAATTTTAACAACATTATTTTGAAACCAA
>CACJBX010000005.1 GCA_902591755.1 uncultured Pelagibacteraceae bacterium | reverse complement strand
TCTGCTGCTGCTGCTTCAGCTTTCTTACGAGCTTCCTCTGATGCTCTTTTTGCTGCTGCTTCAGCTTTTCTTTTGGCTGCTGCTGCTGCCTCTGCTGCTTTACGTTTTTGTTCTTCAGCTGCTTTCTTTGCGGCAGCGGCGGCTGCTTCTGCTTTCTTTTTAGCTGCAGCGGCTGCTTCTTCTGCTTTCTTTTTAGCTGCGGCTGCTGCTTGCTCAGCTTTCTTTTTAGCTTCTGCGGCTGCTTTCTTTGCTGCCCTCTCTGCTTTCAATTTTGCTTCGATAGCAGCTTGCTTAGCAGCTTCTGTTGCTCTCTTTTGAGCTTCTGCTGCTGCTGCTGCTGCTGCTTCTGCTTTCTTTTTAGCTGCTTCTGCTGCACGTTTAGATTTTAATTGAGCTTCTTTTGCTGCTGCTTCTGCAGCTTTTTTTGCTGCGGCTGCTGCTGCCTGAGCATTAACTTTATCACTAATTGCAGATGCTGGGACATTTAAACTTGCTAATCTCACTGTTTGACTAGCTACATTAGTTGCTTGAGAAATTGCTTTTTTTTGTATCTTCCCTTTTTCTAATGCTTTAATCGTTTTCTTTCCTATTTTTTTACCTTGGTTAACACCTTTAGTTACAGCTTTAGCTGCTTTCTTTTTAGTTTCACGAACTTTTAATTTTTCTTGAATTTTTCCTTTTGCTGCTGCGTTTATAACATTACCCACAGCATCTATTTCTTTTTTCACTCCTAATTGTTTAGCTTGATCATCTATTGCGCTTCTAACTAACTTAGCTTCTTTAGATGTTGTAACTTGTCCTGCAGCTTGAAGTGTGCCTTCAATTGGTTTTGCTTTATAAACATCTTGAGCGATCGCAAAAGTATCTACCTCAACTGCAAGGGAAATCTCTGCACCAATACCAAGTCTTGCACCAATATCTACTTCTGCTGAAACAACACCATCTGTTCCAACTGAAGCTCCTCCACCAATTTCGCCTCCAACTGAAGTTCCTATTGAAGCACCACTACCTACAGTAGCTCCACCATATTTTCCATCAACTCCAGCTTCACCTGTTGCTTCAACTGCTGCTCCCGCGTAAGCTTCTGCTCCTCCTTCAGCACCTGCTTGGCCATCATTTAATCCTATGAAACCTCCCGCTTCTGCTCCTGCGCCTGCTGTTGCGGAAACTCCTCCTGTTGCACTCGCATCTGTATTGCTATCTAAACTTCCTGAAACTCCGGCTGTAGCTTCTGCGCCAACTGATGCTCCAACACTTCCTTCTGCTGTAACTGCTGTATTTGTAACTTCAGCGCCTGCTGATGCACCTGCCTCTGCACCTACCGATGCTCCAGCTTCTGCTGTTACTCCGCCAACAGTTGTGCTTGCTCCTGCTTCTGCGCCAACTGATGCTCCTGCTTCTGCAGAAACACTTGTGTCTGTAACTTCAGCTCCTGCCGAGGCTTCTGCACTTGTAGACGCCGATGCTTCTGAAGAAATCTCAACACCTCCTACTGAAGTAGAGGAACTTGTGCTTGCCTCAACACCTGCCTCAACACCTGTAAAAACAGCTTCGTCTCGTGCGTAAACTTTTGAATATGTTAAATTAAATAAAAGAATGAATAAAATTAGAAGAGAAAACTTTTTCATTAAAAAATTATATAACAAATATTTTTTATTGTAAAATTATGTGCAACTCTTGATTGAATAAAACAGTTATTGTTTTTTATCTAAACTTATTGATTTTGAGATACCAAGTGAAATTGCATCATCAATATAATCATAATTAATTATATTAGACTCTGAAAATACTTTTTCATAAGAAATATTCATCACCAGATTTTTTTTTGGATCAATTAATGGAATAAAATCTCCAACTGCTTTACTTAAGGAAAGATCAATCGTGTTAACTGCATCAGATCTTAAAATGTTTGAATTTATAGAGGTATCTTTTTTTTTATAATCAGTAAAAGTTAGCGTATTTCCAACTGAAATGTAAGCCCAGGGATAAGCAAAATTTACTGACAGTCCTAACTCATAAGACTCTAAATCATTACCTGCATCAACTACAACATCAGAGTCTGAGTAAGTAAGACTAGTCGATGTTGAAATTATATTATTTTTATAAAAGTTATGACTTAATGAATACGAGCTTCCAAAAGAGTTGTAATCACCAATAGCCGGGTAAGTTGAATTGTGATCATACTTAGTATTGCTATATGAATATCCATAACTGATCTTATTTCGTTTTCCCATTGGTATTCCTACATCAAAACCATAGAGATATGAAAGCATTTCTGCACTATGTTTATTTTCATACTTACTCATCATTAAATATGGCGCAAAATTTTGATTTCCAAAATAAGTGTCCAGAGCAAATACTGCTCCGTAATTGTCATAATCACTTGAGTTGCTTTGCACCTGATCTGAATTACCAACGCTAGTATTTATCATTAAAGAAGATCTTTCTCCTAAAAATCTAAATGCTGTTAATCCCAATCCTGATGTATAAGTATGATCAAATTTTGCATCCCCAAATTCTGATAAAGCATCATCACTACTTTGTAATCTTGTTTTAGAAACTGAACCAACATTGTTATCTTGATTTAGACCAAAAGATATACTTGCGGATAAACTCCATTTGGAAGGTTTTTCAGGCTCACCGTGAACAAAATTAAATGACGACTCAAATTCTTTAGCAAGTTTTAAATCAGCCTCTGTTGAATTAGGATTTTTTTTAATCTCATTAATAAGGGCCAATGGCTCGTTCGTATTTCCAATTTGCTTATAAATTCTTATCAAATCAAATTTTATTTTATTATTATTTGGATACATCTTAATCATTCTTTTAAGAGTATTTATTCCTTCATTTACGTTGCCAGCTTGGAATTGTTGTCTAGCAAATTTATAATTTGTTTTAAGATCTTTTGGATTTTGCATAACTTGTCCATATGCTGTAACTTTTTTAACAATCAATTCATTCTTTATTGGGTTTGAAATTTTAGCAATTTCTTCCATGTTTGATATCAATGTTGAGGCATTACTTAAATTTGGAGCTATTGATATTGGTTTCTCAATTTTTGCTATTTTAACTAACTCTTCATTAATGTCTTCTTCAATAATTTGTTTTGTATTTTCTTTTTTTTTTATTACCTTTTCTTTAAACTTAAAAAAATTATCTAAAGAATTTGACAATAAGTTTTCTCTATAGTTTATTAAGTTTTCAATTAAACTATTATCTGATTTATTCATATTCTTAAGTAAAATATCGTATTGTGAAGGACTTTCTTGGTAGCTATATCTATTCAAAAACTTTTGTATAAATTCTTCGGAGTTTAAACGCGGCACATCTAAATTTTCTTTTTTAAAATTTTCGCTTGATCCAACAGGAATTGTTTTTGTAGTCTCTGATACTAAGGATAATAATATTACTATTGCTAAAACTATTAATAATAAATATTTATTAGAGACTGATTTTTCTATTTTATTCCCAGTTGTCATTATTTTTGAAAGCAAATTTTAGGACGTTTTTTGGTTGATTACCATAGATAACCTTCTTGGAAAGTTTCCCTCATCAAATCTAACTATTTCAAGATTTTTGTAACCATTTAAAAGTTTATTTATTTTTTCATCAGAGAAAAAATGAACTATAAATCCGTTCATCTCATATAAGTCCTCTCCGATATGTGATCCCTTTTGAAAATCTCCATCTAAAGTATTTCTCACTGTATAGATATTAATACCATCCTCTTTAAGTTTGAGATTAATCTTATAATTTAATGCCTCTAATTCACTTAGTGTTAATGCCATGCAATACAACATATGAGAATAACAGCCATCAAAGTTTTTTTCGATAAAAGTAAATTCTTTCCTAATATCAAAGACCTCAGCGGTTATAAATTTATCTAAGCCTAATTTTTTTGATTTTTTATTGATCGTGTCTATTGCACATGGACTAAAGTCTAATGCGTAAACTTTGATATTATTATTTGCAAAGTATATTGTGTCTCTGCCTAATCCAGCACCTAACTCTAATATATTTTTAATATTATATTTTTTGAATATTTCTAAAGATTTTTTTGCTGAATAACTTGGTTCCAAGCCAAACATCTCAGGCTTACTTGAGAAATTTCTTTCCCAATGCTGAGATTGTTGGTTTAAAAGTTTTTTGTCCAATCTACTTAGATGGATCTGGAACTTTTCTTAAATAAGGTTTAATTGCATTCCAGCCTTTAGGAAACAATTTTTTAGCTTCATCATCCTTAACAGCAGGTACAATAATAACTTCCTCACCTTTTTTCCAATCAGCTGGGGTTGCTACTTTATGTTTTGCAGTCAACTGCATTGAATCTATTGATCTCAATAATTCCAAAAAGTTTCTTCCTGTCGCCATTGGGTAAGTTAAGAACAAACCAATTCTTTTATCAGGTCTTATAATGAAAACTGTTCTAACTGTTTGATTGTCAACAGCAGTTCTTCCCATTGAAGTAGTTCCCGCATCCCCTTCTAACATGTTATAAAGTTTTGCAATTTTAAGATCTTCATCAGCTATAATTGGATAGTCTGGTTTTTTTCCAGTTACATCTTTTATGTCTTCTAACCACTTTACGTGGTCTGAAACTGGATCAACACTTAGACCAATTACTTTTACATTTCTTTTTTCAAATTCAGGTTTTAATTTTGCAAGAGAACCTAATTCAGTTGTGCAAACAGGTGTGAAGTCTTTTGGGTGTGAAAATAGGACACCCCAACTGTCACCTAGCCATTCATGAAATGAAATATCGCCAATTGTTGATTTAGCTTTAAAGTCGGGCGCTAAACTATTTATTTTTAGAGTCATTTACCTCTCCTTTTTAAAAACAAATTATATGCAAGATTGATTTACTATGCAATTTTTAATAAGATGATCATTAACATGATTTTTGAACAACTATTCGATACTAAGTCTTCAACCTATACGTACATATTGTCTAGCGGTGAAGGTCGTGAAGCTTTAATAATCGATCCAGTAATAGAGCACACTGAAGAGTACATTAAACTTTTAGAGAAACTAAAATTAAAATTAGTAAAAGTAATTGATACCCATATTCATGCTGATCATATTACTGGGCTCAATGAGTTAAGTAAAAGAACTAGTTGCACAAAAATAATGGGTGAAAATTCTAAATCTGAAGTTGTTGATTTAAGAGTAAAAGAAAATGAAAAAATTAAACTAGATGGTATTGAACTAAAAGTTTTATACACACCTGGACACACTGATTGTTCTTATAGTTTTTTAATGGATGATAGAGTTTTTACTGGAGATACTTTGTTAATAAATGGTACTGGGAGAACCGATTTTCAAAATGGAAATGCTAAACAACAATACGATTCATTATTCAATAAATTGCTTAAACTTCCAGAAAGCACAATAGTCTTTCCTGCGCACGATTATAATGGAAAAAAAAATTCTACAATTGGAAATGAAATAAAGAATAATCCAAGATTACAAGTAAATTCAATAGACCAATATGTAGAAATTATGAATAATCTAAAATTAGCTAATCCAAAAATGATGGATGTGGCTGTACCTGCAAACGTTAAAGGCCTTACTTTAAATCAAGTTTAAGGCGACAAAATTTGGGTTGATTATTAAGTTATTAGCTCTATATATCAATTATGGCTTGCAACAATTCAAAATGTATTTGCACAAACTGTACTAACGAGACCTGTGCTTGCGACGGGGATATGCAATGTATTTGCAAACCTGAAGATGTTTGTTGTTGTTGCAATTAATAAGCTAATTTAATTTCACAAAATTATGAATGAATTTTTAGAATCTATAATTAAGAGAGATCCGGCTGCCAAATCAAAGTTAAGTATTATATTAACTTATCCTGGTGCTAAGGCTGTTTTTTTTCATAAAGTTGCAAATTTTTTCGCAATTGCAAAATTTCATTTGGTTGCAAGAATAATTTCTCAATTTTCAAGATTTTTAACTGGAATAGAAATTCATCCAAAAGCAAACATTGGTAAAAATTTATTTATAGACCATGGGATGGGAGTTGTGATTGGTGAAACTTCAGAAATTGGAGATAATGTAACGATCTATCACATGGTAACACTTGGTGGTATCTCACCAAGCGTAAATTCTAATGAACAAAGAAATATAAAAAGACATCCTACACTTAAAGATAATGTTGTAGTTGGGTCTGGTGCACAAATACTTGGACCAGTGACTGTAGGCAAAAATGCAAAGATTGGGGCAAACGCTGTTGTTACAAAAGATGTTCCAGAAAATGCAGTGATGGTTGGAATACCAGCAAAGAATGTTGGAGAAACTTCAGGTTCAGATGAGAATTTTAAACCTTATGGTATAACTCCTGAAAGTGATAAAAATTAATATGAAAAATGCTCAAAATAATTTTATTGAAGGGATTGGTAATACACCATTAGTAAAATTAAGAGCTGCATCCGAAATTACTGGATGCAATATTTATGGTAAAGCAGAATACTTAAATCCAGGTGGATCTGTAAAAGATAGAGCCGCTTTAGCATTAATTAAAGATGCTCAAGAAAAAAAATTAATTTCAAAAGGTGGAACGATTGTTGAAGGTACTGCAGGTAATACTGGTATTGGTCTTTGTTTAATAGGAAATTCTATTGGGTATAAAACAATTATTGTGATGAATGATAATCAAACTCAAGAAAAAAAAGACATGTTAAAGAATATGGGAGCTGATTTAAGGTTGGTCCCACCTAAACCATACAAAGATGACGGAAATTATGTAAAGGTTGCTGGTAGACTTGCAGACGAATTAAAGAGCAGCAACAATCATGGGGTGGTTTGGGCTAATCAATTTGATAACACTGCTAATTCTAAAGGACATTATGAGACTACAGGACCAGAAATATGGATGCAAACGGATGGAAAGGTTGATGGTTTTGTTTGCTCATCCGGCACAGGGGGAACCATTGCTGGTGTAAGTAGTTTTTTGAAAGAAAAAAACAAAAATATTAAAATTTATTTGTCTGATCCTGCTGGATCATCACTTTATAACTACATTGAAAATGGAGAATTAAAAGGTGAAGGTAATTCTATAACTGAAGGTATAGGATCAAGTAGAGTTACAGCTAATTTTGCTGAAGCAAAAATTGATGGTGCTTTCTCAATTGAAGACAAAGAGTCTTTACCAGTAATATATGACCTAATTCAAAACGAAGGATTGAGTTTAGGAACGAGTTGTGGTGTAAATATTGCTGGAGCTATAAGACTTGGTAAAAAATTAGGACCAGGTAAGACAATTGTTACTATTCTTTGTGACAGATCAGATAAATACAACTCCAAGCTGTTTAATAAGAAGTTTTTGCAGGAAAAAGGTCTTCCAATTCCCGCTTGGATTTAATTTTTTTTCGCGCACTCTTTAATAAATCTTTTACATAATAAAAATATTGTAGTTAAATAATTTTCATAATTAAGACTATGAACGAACTACTTAAAAAAAATTTCTTCTCACTTTTATTAATTGTGTTGTTTAGTTTGTTTATTTTTTCATTAGCCTTAGCTGATTTAACTAAAAGCAATAAAGAAAAAGCATGGGATTGTGTAGGAATTTACATGGCTAACTACTTTTTACCTTCTGGTGAAAAATTTGAGTATGGAATGAAAGAAAAATCGATGGCATCAGTAAAAGTTTGGAAAGAATATGCTCTCGAAGTAGGAATTAAAGAAACTGATTGGGATAAAGGTGTAAACAAAGCTGTCGATAAACACTATGGATCAAAATATAGTGAAAAAGCGACTAATCAGTGTCATAGTTTTCTAGAAGCTACTATCCCTAATGGCAAAGATAGAGTAAAGAAAGTTGCTCAAACTCTATATTAGTAAATGAGCAGCTATCTGATTGCTCAACTTAACATGACAGACAAAGAAAGTTTTAAGCTTTATGCTGAAACAGTACCAGAGTCTGTAAAAAAATTTGGTGGTAAGTACTTAGTTAGAGCTGGAGAGTTTAAATCAATGCAAGGAAAGTGGGATTTCACAAGAAATGTAATTATTGAATTTCCAACTTACGAGAAAGCATTAGAATGGTATAATTCTGATTTATATAAACCATTAAAAGAATTGCGCCAAAAAGGATCTGAAGGTAATATAATTATAATTAAAGGAGTTTAAATGAAAAAAGCTTATTTGGTAGCAATGCCTACAATAAAAGATAACGATATGTTTGCAAAAGAGTATGCAAGTAAAGTAGCCGATACTATAAAACCATTTGAAGGTAAATTTCTTGTTAGAACCCCAAATAAACTAATTAAAGAAGGGGATGAAAAATCTCTCACAGTAGTAATTGAATTTCCTAATAAGGAAAAAGCTCTTGGTTGGTATAATTCTCCAGAGCATCAAAAAATAGTGGTTCAAAGAAGAGCTGCAACAGACCCATCAAGTCCAATAGTGATTTGTGAAGAGTCTGATTCATATTAACAAAAAAAAGGAGAAAATATGAAAAACTATATGGTAACACACACTTTCAAGTCTGCTGAAATGAAAAAAAAATTTACAGATACGGTAGCCTCTATGAAGATGGAGGACATTGTTAAAAGTATGAAAAGTGACAATGCTGCTTGTCAAATGACTTGGAATACGCCAGGAGATACAATGGAAATGTATTGTTGGTGGAAGGGTAAAGATGAGGAAGCAATTATTAATCAATTAGGTCAAATGAACGATTTTTTCACTCCACATAAGTTTGTTGAGTGTACAGATCAAGTAATGGACTACAACGCATAGGATATTTATGATCGACAAATTTGGAAATATATTTTACTTAATAATTTACTTAGTTCACTTTATTATTGTTGGAAGCTACGCATTCCAATTAGTTTTCGGTACTCAAAAATTTCTTGAAGGTAGAGGTGTAGATAAAACGGCTACACTATTAACAAGATTTGCAGGTTCATTTATGATTGCAATGGTTTTAATGGCAATATATATCGCTTTCGTAAGATCGGGTGGTTTAGATGCTACTTGGGCATTTTTTAATTTAGTTTTTATAATCAATGTCACAATATTATGTGCAAATTTTTATACTTTAAAAATTGATAAAACTGGTCTGACTGAAAAAACTAGAAATGATGGAATATATGCTCCATTAGTTCTAGTGATTATAAGCGCACTTCTTTGTTACGGATTAGCTGACAAGATTTACGTGTAATAATATAAACAAAAGGAGAGGCAAATGAATGCTAAAGAAAGAGTACAATTAGGTTACGATCTTTTTAATAAACATGATATGGAGACATTTTTTAAAGAGTTAGTAGATGAAAATACGACATGGACTTTCCCTGGGAAAGAAGGAGTACATCCCTTGTCAGGAGTTCACAAAGGTCCACAAGCAATGATGGGAGCATTTTCAAAAATTCCAGAAAAATGGTCAAATTTCAAAGTTGAACCAATTGAAATGATAAGTGAAGGAAATAAAGTTTTTGTAATGGTAAAAGGGTCAGCAGATGGTATGGAAACAATGTTTGGTCATTACTTTGAAGTAAGCGATAGTGGAAAAATGGTCAGAATGATGACTTTCGACGATACACTAAGTATGTTCAACGCGATGAAAAAATAATTCATTAGGAAACATGAGCAACAAAGTTACGCTAACAATTTAATGTTTCCAAAAAAATATTCTAATTTATTATTTATCTTAATCATGGGCTTTGGAATGAGCCTTATGATGACATTGATTATAACATACATTAACACAGGAATGGATAGCGAATACATAAATAGATTTTTAAAAGCTTGGGTTGTCAGTCTTCCTATTGCAATAGTAGCTGCATTGTTTGTTGGTCCAATAACAAAAAATTTTGTAGATAAAATAACTAAGTAGTTTTTTTATAATTTTTTATCCATTTTTCAAATTCTTTAATTGCTTTATTCATGTCTTTGGTTTTATGAGGATGATTTTTTGCTCTACCTAACATTGTTGCAATAACATTTACCTGATATTTTATAGTTCTATTTTTAATCTTATTTATAGTATAAATAGCCTTATCTTTATTTTTAAAACCTAATCCTGGGGTTGTCGTTTTTGGATTATAATCTGAATAAAGAGATAAATTTATAAGGTTATTTTTTTTAGGAGTTTTTAACTTTTTTAAAAAAATTAATAAACTTTTAATATTTAAATTTTTAAACTTTTTTTTTACTGAACCATCAAATTCGATAAATTCTACAAAAAAACTTTTTTTATTTATTTTAGTGATAAGTTTGATGTAATTTTTATGAAATCTTTTAATATATTTTTGATATATCTTTTTTGAATTTAGATATTTTTTTTCTTTATAGCTTGGAGTGTTAATTAATAGAACTCTACTTTTTTGTTTATATTTCTCCAAATTCATTAATTTATAGATTTAATTAATGATGGGTCGTTATTGTTCGGTTTATTTACTTCTTTTGATATTTCATGGAAAATAATCTGGGGTTTTTGAATATTAGCTAATAAATTTTTACCAGATTTTTTTAAGTCTAAATACAAATCTATTTCATCTTGGTTAAGAATCACAGGTTGTCTATGATGTATCTCAGATACATTAGAGTTTGCTTCATCGGTTATTAAACAAAATTCATTTTTATCAAATATCCCTGCAACAAATAAAGGTAAATTATCTTGTCTTTTAAAATAAAAGGGTGTTTTTTTTTCTTTAGTTCTTTTCCATTCATAAAAACCATCCATTACAGCAACACATCTATTGGCTTGGATTAATCTTTTAAATGATATTTTTTCATCAATTGTCTCTAGTCTTGCATTAATTAGTGGTCTGAAATTCTTTTGTTTAGCCCAAGATGGAACAATGCCCCATTTAAGTAATTCTAAAGTTTTGCCATTAGAATAAGATTTTACTATTGGTAAACTCTGAGTTGGGTGTGCGTTAAAGTTTGCTTCGTCTTTAACTTTGGTTGTTGACTTTACTAACAATGAAGTCTTTTCTTTAGCTTTTGTAATTACGTACCTTCCACACATCTAAGATGTTTTTCCTAAAAAATTAACCAGTATCACGCCAATTATTATCAAAGATATACCTATAATTCCGTATATGTTTGGAACCTGATTATATTTCAATATTCCAAATATTGTTACGGCAGTTATAGTTAAACCTCCATATGTTGCATAGGTAAAACCAACGGGTATTGTCATCATTGCTTTTGCCAGAAAAAAAATACAAAGAACAATTGTAACTATACACATTGTAGTTGGTACGAGATTTGTAAACCCATTAGTAGTTTTTAAAAAGCCGTTAGAGGTAATTCCTAATAATACAGCCAAGAAAAGATATATATATCCAATAAAATTCGTCATTGCTTATTTATAAATTTTATCTACTTCAACTTGATAAGCTTCAACAAGTTTATTATTTTGATTAGCAATACCAACCACATCAATCATTTCTTTTATCATTTCATCAGTTGCACCTTTTTTTTTAGCAGCAAAAGTATGTGATCTAGTACAATAGTTACAGCTGTTTGTAATTGATACAGCAACATAAATTAATTCTTTAGTAACAGAGTCTAGTGCACCATCTTTCATAATTTGTTTAAGATTATTCCATGTTCTTTCTAAAAGTTGTGGGTTATGTGCTATAGATTTCCAAAAATTTGGAATTTTAGTAATTTTCCTAGTTTTCTTAATTTCGTTAAAAATTCTTTTTACTTTTGAGTTAGCTTTTTTTTCGTTAATTGGTTTGAAAATTTCCATATTCCTCCTCTTTTTTAGTGCATTGTAATTTAGTTATTTACATAAATAAATATTTAAATTAATAGATAAAAAGCTAATGAGCTCAAAAAAGATAGTAATCACAGGTGGCGCAGGTTTTGTTGGTACTAATCTAATAAAATTACTTTTAAAAAAAACAAGCTACAAATTAATTTCAATTGATGATTACAGCTCTAGCACACGTAAAAATCATATTAAAAATTCTCGAATAAAATACATAAACGCTCACACAAAGAATATTTCAGCGGTATTAAATCCAAAAAAAATACATTCAATTTTTCATTTTGGAGAATTTGCCAGAATCTATCAAAGTTTTTTACAAATGGATAAATGTATTGAATCTAATTCTATTGGAACAAATGCTGTATTTAATTTCTGTCTGAAAAACAAGATTAAACTTATTTATAGCGCAACATCTGCATCACTTGGTAACAAGGGAAATGATAAAAATTTATCTCCATATGCATTCACAAAAGCAAAGAATTTGGAGTTATTAGAAAATTTAAAAAAATGGTATAAATTTAAGTATGAAGTAATTTATTTCTATAATGTTTATGGTCCTAATCAAATTAGTAAAGGGACCATGGCTACTGTAATTGGAATATTCGAGGACTGTTACAAAAAAAATAAAGCTTTACCAGTAGTTAAACCAGGCTCACAATCAAGAAGATTTACGCATATAGATGATACAGTTAATGTTTGCTACATCGCTTGGAAAAAAAAACTATGTAGACATTATAGCATTTCTCATAAACAGAGTTTTTCAATTCTAGAAGTAGCAAAGATGTTTAAAAAACGAATTAGGCTTTTATCAAAAAGACCTGGTGAAAGATATGCATCAGCACTTACCACAATGAATTTATCAAATAAAGTTTATAAACATTTTGGTAAAATAAAACTTAGAGATTACATTAAATCTTTTATTAATAATAATTAATTAAGAGGTCTAAGCATTTTAAGCATCTTAGAGTGTAAAATTTTATTTGGAGAAACTAAAACATTCCCACTTTTAAAATTGAATTGGTTTTTCCAATTTGTAACTATTCCACCTGAAGCTCTTATTATTGGTATCAATGGAAAAATATCCCAAATTTTATTTCCACATTGAAAAACAACATCAATTTTTCCTTCACAAAAATGAGAATAACTTAATGCATCCATACAAGGAAATTGCATCATTGGGAGAATTTTTTTTACTTTCTTGAGCTTATCTAAAGAAAAATGACCATGAAAATTTCCAGAAAGTTTTATCTTTTTGAAATTTTTTTCTTTAGAAGATCTTAATTTTGTTTTTTTATTACCCCTAAATAAAAAAGCCTCTTTAGTGTTTTTGTTTATATAAAATTTATTTAGTTCAGGAAAGTTTGCTAACCCGAAAATCGGTTGTCCTTTATAACAAATAGCTACAAGATTACTCCACGAAGGGTTTCCAATTACAAAAGATCTTGTCCCATCAATTGGATCTATTACCCAAGAGTAGTCACTTTTAGTTTCTTTCTTTCCAAATTCTTCGCCAACGATAGAGTGAGACGGGTATTTTTTATTAATCTTTGATCTTATGAATTTCTCAAATTTTTTATCAGCTATAGTGACTGGGTCATAGTTAGAGCCTTTACCTTTGTTAATGGCCTTAAAAGGTTTGTTTAAATTCTTTTTGTAAAATCTATTTAAGTCTTTAGCTAAAGAGATTAAAAATCTATAAAATTCAATATTTTTCATTTGTTTTGATTTATCTTAAGATCTTATTACTATTTAATTTTGCTTGATTAAAGCTATTTTTTGTTGAAATGTTAATTGTAGATATGAAAATACAATTAGAAAAAAATAACAAAATATTTGTGTTTCTAGGATCAGAAAAGAAAGAATTACATCCTATTTGGTTAAGAGAAAGAGTGTCTGAAAAAGAACATCTCGATGCTAATACCGAACAAAGATTATTTGATCCGTCTTTTCTAAAAAATATAACAATTAAGGATGTTAAAATTGATAATGATCTTTTAAATCTTGAGTTTAGTGATGGAGTAAAGTCTAAATTTGACATTAAAAAAATTGAAAAAGAGTTTTCTTCAGATGAGGAATTAGAAAGATTAATGCAGCCAACGCTTTGGAATTCTGAACTTAAGAATATAAAGAATTTTAAATATAATAATAATTTTTTAGAGAGCGGTGAGATGCTTGAGCTTTTAAAATCATTCTATAAAAATGGTTTTATTATTATTTCAAATGTTCCAACTCAAGATAATTTCATTGTAAATTTTGCTAATTCAATTGGCAGTATTAGAAGAACAAATTTTGGGGAATATTTTAATGTGAGGTCAAAACCAAATCCAAATGATTTAGCTTATACACCTCTTCCACTTTCACCTCACACTGACAATCCTTATAGAAAACCAGTTCCAAATATTCAGTTATTACATTGTATTGAAAATGAGGTTAAAGACGGATTTTCTACTCTTGTCGATGGATTTGCTGTGGCAGAAAACTTAAAAAAAGAATTTCCTGAATTTTTCAAAATACTTACAGAAGTAAAAGTGAAGTTTAGATTTGCAGATAAAAATGTTGTTTTAGAAAATTATGGAGAACTTATTGAATTAGATCAAAATAAACGAGTTAAACAAGTAAGATTTAGTACCAGACTAGATTTTGTTCCAGCCTTAGAAAAAGATAGGCTAGACTTATATTATAAAGCAAGAAATAAAATTTCAAAAATTTATAACTCAGATAAATATTTAATAAAATTCAAGTTAAATCCAGGTGACTTGCTGATGATGGATAATTACAGATTACTTCACGGTAGAACAGAATTTAATCCTAATGAGGGTAATAGGTTTTTACAAGGTTGTTATATAGATTACGACTCTTCAGAAGGTAAACTAAGACACTTGCTAAGAAAATTTAGTTAATTAGATTTTTTTGAAAGCTAGGCTTTTAGAAAGATAAGCATTCTTAGAATAAAAAAGTTCTAGTCCACTTTGTCTAGCAACGTTAGCAAGGTCTTCTCTTATATATTTAGGATAATAAGGTTCGTGTGTAGAATAAGGAAAAAATTCTAATAATGGATTTAAAATTGGATTGTCATCCATTTGTAAAGAGTCTGTTAAAATAAAGATCCCTCCTTTTCTAAGTACTCTTGCAATTTCACTAAAAATTTTTTTTCTAATAGCAGAGGGAACCTCATGAAAAACATAGGTAGAGGTAACAATGTCATAAGATTTCTCATCAAATGGAAGCTCTTCCCCTTTGCAATTTACATAATTTATATCTGAGAATTTCTTTAATTTTTCTTTTGCAACATTTAAATATTCTTCAGATAAGTCAGAACAAGTGACCTCTAAATTTTTAGTATTTAATTTATACGTTGCAATTATATCTCCTGTGCCAGTACCAATATCTAACAGCTTTGTTCTTGGTAAATTTTCATCTTTTATAAATTTAATTAAGGGGATCATTGAAAATCTTCGCATTGTTGCAGCGCACCCTGAAAATAAAGTCTCGACTTGAAACTCATACAATCTTGCAGATTTTTCACTTAAATATCCATCAGTTTGATAGTGAAAATTTCTTAAGAAATATTTTGGTAAATCTTTATTCGTTTTAACTTCAGAGAATTTTCCTGATGTTCTTCTTTTGTCAATTTTTGGTAAATCAAGAAAAAAGTCAAAGCTCCCTTTGGCTGTATTTATTAAATCTTTTAATTCTGTTTTGGGTATTTTATAGAATTTTGAATTAATTAGTTTTCTTTCTTCATTTAAAAGCTTCATCATTTCAAAAAATAGTTTTTTACCTGATGGCATCTTTCCATAAAATGGAGGTGGATTAGACTTATCTATTTTAATAGGTGTCGCATACTTAAACGAAATTATGTAGTGCGCAGAGTACCAGATAAACTTACTAGATTGATTTATTAAATAGCTTAATGACATATTTTGATTATACCAAAAAAGATGATTTTTTTAACCCAGATTTTGTAAAAAAGGTAAAGATTTCAATAAATAAAAACCCACTGCCTGAAGTTGATTTGTAAGTATTAAAATGCCCGTTACTAATAAAATAAATCCACCAGTTTTTGAAATTATATTAATATTTCTTTTAAGGTTTTTTGAGACAAGCATGAATTTTTGTATCAAGAAACCAGATAAAATAAATGGAATCGCCAGTCCTAAAGAATAAAACAATAATAGCATTACAGCTTTGAGAAGTGTTTGTTCAACTGCTGCAAGAGCTAGTATAGAACCTAGTATAGGTCCAATACATGGAGTCCAACCAAAACCAAAAGCCATTCCAACTAAAACAGAGCTAAAAATATTAGTGCTTTTTTTTGTTTCAAATCTTTTTTCAAAGTTCAGGAAGTTTAAGTTTATTATTCCGATTATTTGAAGAGAAAAAAGAATAATAATTAATCCAGAAAAAATTCTAAGCTCTATTGAATTATTAAGTAAAATTTTTCCAATTAGTGAACTAGTTGCTCCAAATGCAATGAAAATTAAAGAAAAACCAACTGTAAATAAAATTATTGGTGTAATATTAATTTTTTTTTCTTCAAGCAATTCATTTAAGGATTTGCCTGATACATAAGATATATATCCCGGGATCAAAGGTAAAACACATGGGGATAAAAAACTTAGAAGGCCTGCACCTAACGCCAAAATTAATTCTGTCATTTAGTTTAACCTTTTAAACCAAGGTGGGTGTATTTCACATTAAGGTAATCTTTAATCGCCATTGAGCCACCTTCTCTTCCGTATCCTGCTTGTTTTATCCCTCCAAAAGGTGCCTCTGCTAAAGCAACTTGTGGTGTGTTAACTGCGACTGTTCCTGTTTCCATTAACTCTGATGCTTTATGTGCTGTCTCCATAGAGTTGGTACAAATATAACTTGATAATCCAAGTTCATGATTGTTAGCTCTCTCAATTACCTCATCAAAACTTTTGAAAGATAACATTGGTACTAAGGGTCCAAATGGCTCAACTTTCATAATTGTAAAATCATCTTTCACGTTATCAAAAATTGTAGGTTCATAGAAATAACCCTTGTTAAAACCTGATGGTCTTTTACCTCCCAATAAAACTTTTGCCCCTTCTTTTTTAGTTGTTTCAACTAGTTCTTCTATTTCATTTAATCTTTTTTTAGTTGTAATAGGTCCAAGCTGAACTGAAGGATCCATTCCATCACCAATCTTTAATTTCTTTGTTTTTTCAATAAACAAATTTACAAATTCATCTTTCTTAGTTTCTTGAATATAAAATCTATTAGGTGATATACAAACTTGACCGTTATTTCTAAACTTAGCTGCTATTGCCATATCAGCAGCCTTTTTAATATCAGCATCATCAAAAACTATAAATGGAGAATGACCACTTAACTCCATTGTTACTCTTTGAACTTTGTCTGCAGCTTGTTTAAGAATTAGTTTTCCAACTCTTGAAGAGCCTGTAATCGAAATTTTTTTAACTATATCAGAGGCAATTAATTGTTGTGCGATACTTGGTGGGTCACCCGATAATAAATTAATCACACCTGAAGGAACCCCGCACTCTCTACATATTTCGACAAGCTCCATAACTACACCTGGTGTTATTACATCAGGTTTTACAATTACTGAACATCCAGCAGCTAAACCAGTTGAGATTTTTCTAGATGATAAAACTAAGGGAAAATTCCAAGGCACCAGCGCTGCAACAACTCCAACTGGTTGATAGTAAACATGTACACGAGTATCCTCAAATCTGCTTTCTACAGTTTGTCCATAAATTCTTTTTGTCTCTTCAGCATTCCATTCAAAAATATCAGCTGCACCATTGACCTCACCTTTAGCTTCATTTAAAGGTTTGCCCATTTCTAGTGTCATCCATTTTGCTAAAACATCTTGCTTCTCCCTCATCTTATCAGCTACGCGCCTTAAGATATATGACCTTTGCCAAGGTGTAGTTTTTTTCCAAACTTCAAGTCCTTTTTCTGCTGACTTTAAAGCTTTCTCCACATCCTCAGGAGATGCTTTTGAAGCACGACCTAAAATTTCCTCATTTGCAGGATTTATTACTTCGTATGTTTCACCGTTAGAGGATTTAATCCATTTACCATCAATAAATTGACCAAATTTTTCGTACATAAATCAGCTTAACATTACTTTTAGTTGTGTCTAGTGTGCAAATAAAACATGTCAACAAAACCATAATATTCATATTATAATACATTAAAAAAAAAGGAGTAAATATGAAAGCATATATAATGGGAAACTATACGGAAAAAGCTTTTCAAGGATTTATAAAAGATCCTTCAACTGATAGAAAGGCAGTAGTTGATCAACTTACTAAAGCTATGGGTGGAACAATGCACTCTATGGATATTGTAAGAGGTTCATACGATTTTGTAGTTGTTGCAGATATTCCAAATTTTGAGGACTTTGCAGCGATAAAATTAGTTGTAGAAGCATCTGGAGCTGTAAAAAACTTGACTATGCTAGAAGCAATAGACTTTTCTAAAGCAACTGCTAAAGCAGGTAAGATTGGTTACAAAGCACCAGGACAGTAAAAAGATTATTTTTTTTCGTCGTTATCGACGACCAAGCAGATTTCTGATTTAGTCAGGAATCTGCGACCTGTACCATTATCCAATGAAAACATTCCACCAATTCCACTGACTGCATCAATTGTTAAGTCAGTATGTTTCCATTTTTCATACATATCCCCGTTCATATAAAAAGGAACTCCACCAATTTCTCCTAACTTCACATCATTATCACCAAGAGGAAACTCTCCTTCTTGAAAACACATAGGTGCACTTCCATCGCAACATCCACCTGACTGATGAAACATCAATTTTTTTCCGTATTTTTCCTGAAGCTCAGATAGAAGATTTAGAGCTGAGTTGGTTGCAGATACTTTCATTTTTAAAGTACGGCCCATGATTCAGAATCATGGGCCAGTATATATTAATGTTTAAAAGAAGCCTAATTTTTTCTCAGCATAAGAGACATGTAAGTTCTTATTCTGTCTGTAGTGATTAAGCATCATTTTGTGAGTTTCTCTTCCAACACCTGATTGTTTGTATCCACCGAATGGAGAGTGAGCTGGATAAGCATGATAACAATTAGTCCATACTATTCCTGCCTGTATCGCTCTTCCCATTCTGTGAGCTATATTACCATTTCTAGTCCATACAGCTGCTCCTAAACCATAAAGAGTATCATTAGCAATTTTTAATGCCTCTGCTTCATCTTTAAATTTAATCACAGATACAACAGGTCCGAAAATCTCTTCTTGAGAAATTCGCATGTTATTTTTAGCCTCGAAAACAGTAGGTTGGATGTAATTACCTTTTTCCAATCCACTATTAAGTTTAGCAACACTTCCACCTGTTAGGACTTTAGCGCCTTCTTTTTTACCGAGCTCAAGATAAGATTTAATCTTTTCCATCTGCTCGACTGACGCTTGAGCTCCAATCATAGTCTCCATTTTTAAAGGATTATCCTGAACAACAGCTTTAGTTCTGGCGATAGCCCTTTCCATAAATTTATCATAGATAGACTCTTGAATTAAAGCTCTACTTGGACAAGTACAAACTTCACCTTGGTTAAGATTGAACATGACAAAACCTTCAATACACTTATCAAAGAAGTCATCATCTTTTTCCATGACATCCTCAAAGAAAATGTTTGGGGATTTTCCACCTAATTCCAAAGTAATCGGAATTATGTTTTGTGCAGCATACTGCATAATCAATCTTCCAGTAGTTGTTTCTCCAGTAAATGCAACTTTAGCAACTCTCTTAGATGATGCTAAAGGTTTACCTGCTTCTAATCCAAAACCACTAACAATGTTAACTACACCTGGAGGTAATAAGTCTCCAATAAGCTCCATCATTACCATAATTGATGCTGGTGTTTGTTCAGCTGGTTTAAGAACTGAACAGTTTCCTGCAGCAAGAGCAGGTGCTAATTTCCATGTTGCCATTAATAATGGAAAATTCCATGGAACTATCTGACCAACTACTCCCAATGGTTCATGAAAATTGTATGAATATTGATTATTAGCAATTTCAGCAATTGATCCTTCCTCTGCTCTAATTACTCCAGCAAAATATCTCCAGTGATCTATCACTAAAGGTAAGTCTGCTGCCATACATTCTCTGATAGGTTTTCCGTTATCTAAACACTCAGCGACAGCTAATAAGTTTAGATTTTTTTCTAAGACATCAGCAATCTTGTATAAGATATTTGATCTTGTTGTGATGTCAGTCTTTCCCCATTCTGGGAAAGCAGCGTGTGCTGCATCTAATGCCGCTTCCACGTCTTTTTCATTTGATCGTGCAACTGAGCAGATTTTCTCATTAGAAATCGGGCTTAAATTATCAAAATATTTGCCAGATTTAGGTTCTACAAATTTTCCGTTGATGTAGTTTCCATATTTTGCCTTGAATGGAAATTTAACCTTCAAATGAGAAGTATCTAGAACAGATGACACTTTCAGTTCTGCACTCATTTTTCCTCCATTTGTTTTACTTATTGATTTTGACTTTGACTTAATTTTTTTTAGCTTATTTTTAGATTTAGAAAGTTTCTTTGTCGTTCCGCTTTTAAGTTTTCTTCTTTTTTTAATCGACTTTTTTGTTTTCTTTCTTCTTTTCTTAATAGCTTTTTTTTTCTTAGTCTTAGCCATTTGTATAAACCTAATTAAAGACCTTTTTGAACACTATGTAAATGCGCAAAATAAATTTCAATCTTAAGTTGAAATGTTTTTATTCAATAAATAGAATAGTTTAAGATCTTCTTGTTGCAATAAATACGCCAAGTGATGCAACAATGAAGCCAAATATATCAATTAAAGATAATTGTTCATTAAGAAATATCCAAGCGATAATTGCCGAAGTTGCTGGTATTAGGAAAAATACAGTTACTGTTTTACTTGCTGAATTATTCTTGATTAAAAACATTAATATCGTAAACGCCCCAAAAGATACAAGAAAAATTTGATGACCCATCGCTATTAAAAAACTTTGATTAAATTCAATGAATGGATCAACAAAAAACATAATAACTATTATGTGAAAGAAACAACCTCCAGCAGCTTGATAAGTATTGCTGACTGGTAAAGGGATATTACCGCTAAATTTTTTCTGAAAAAGAGTTGCTGAAGTAATTGATATTAAAGCTATGAAGGAAGCTGTTATTCCTATGGTTGGAAGAGTTCCGCCAATATCTACACCTAATACTAATGCTGACCCTATAAATCCCAATACGACACCAATCCACTGCTTCCACCCAACATGCTCTTTAAGGAAAGGTCCTGCCAAAGCATTTGTTAAGATCGGTTGCATTGTAACAATAAGTGCTGTTATGCCTGTTGGTATACCTTTTGAGATGGAAAAAAATACACCTCCTAAATAAACTCCATGAAATAGGACACCACTTGAAAAAGACTGGACAAAGTCTCTGCTATTTAATTTCAGCGATAAGTTTTTGTAAACACAATAAATAAAAAAACCTAACGCAACTATAAAAAATCTAAAAGCCAAAGCTGCAAAAGGATCACTGTTATCTACTATCGGTTTTGTTGTGACAAATGCAGATGACCAAAGTAAAACAAAAATTAAAGGTAAGTATTTATTCATTAGGTTGTCGAACCTATAATATTTTCACGTGAAACCACAGAAAAACCTCAAGTTGAAAATATTAATAAAATTTACAAATCTGACTACATCTAGTATATTTTTTGAATTCTTTGCTACTATAAATTGTAATAAATATTTGAAAAATAAAATTAATAGACTTCTAACAAGTAAAAATTATTTAAGATTAATATCTTTTTATCATAATTTATTTGGAGAAAAATTTCGTAAAGAAATTTCTGTGCCAAAAATATTTGACAACAAAATTCACAGATTAAATCTAATAAATAAAATAATAAGAGATTTTCAGCTAGAGAGTTATCTTGAGATTGGATGTGATCAAGATGAAGTTTTCTCTAAAGTTATTGTAAAAAATAAGGTGGGAATAGATCCTGTTAGTGGAGGAAATATAAGATCAACTAGTGATGAATTCTTTAAAAAAAACAGTGATTTTTTTGATCTAGTTTTTATAGACGGACTGCATGAGTACTCTCAGGTTAAAAAAGATATAGTTAATAGCCTTGAGGTGCTTAATTCAAAAGGCATTATATTAATTCATGATTGCATGCCACTTTCATATCTTGATCAGGCAATTCCAAGAGGGCAAAGAAAATGGAACGGTGATGTATGGAAATCAATTGTAGAATTACGAGCTAGAAATGACGTTTTTACCTGTGTTGGCTGCTTTGATCAAGGTATAGGTATGATTTTAAAAAGAAAAAACGATCAAATATTAGAACTTTCTAAAGATAATAATTTTAGATTTAAAGATCTAAGTTATGAAAATTATTATCATAATTTCGATAAATATCTTAATTTGATCGATCATAATAAATTTTTTGAGTTGATAAAAGATTATAGAATTTCTTAAGATATGAATAAAATTTATGAGGAATTAACAATTGTAACTGTTTTATATGATTCATCAGAATTGGTTTACGACCTTCTAAGAAATCTTGTAAATTTTAAAGTTATTGTTGTAGATAATGGTAATAACGAAAGAGTGCTCAAGAAATTACCTAACTTAAAAAACATAAAGATAATTACGAAGAAAAAAAATTTAGGATATGGTAGGGCAATAAATTTTGCTTTTGAAAACATAAAATCTAAATACTTTTTTGTTTTAAATCCTGATTTAATTATTTCGGAAAAATCAATATACAATTTGTATACTTTGATAACCAAAAACCCAGATGCAGGTATTGTTGCTCCAATAACTAAACCTGATGAAGATTTTTATGGGTCATTTCCTGAAAAGAATACAAAAAAAAAGATTGGACCAAATGAAATTAAATGTCAAAATTTACTTAAAGATTCAAAGATTGAGGGCGAAATTTGCGTTGAGGTAGCAAAAGGATGTGCTCTTTTATTAAATTCAGAACATTTTAAAAAAGTAGGAAAATTTGATGAAAGATATTTTCTTTTTTGGGAAGAAATTGATTTGTGCAGAAGATTTAGGTTTAAAAAACACAGTGTAATAGTTAGCCCAAGTTCTTTAGCAAGTCATAAACAAGGACAGTCCTCAAAAAAAGGTATAAAAAATTTCATAATTAAAACCTTCTATTCTGAATATTCCCCATTAATATATTTTAATGTTAAAAAACTTTCTAGTTTTTTAATATACAAACAAATAAGATATCTTTTTAGATCTGTAACATATTTATTAATATTAAATGTAAAAAAATCTTTTATTAATTTAATTAAGTTATATGCAAATATTAGATATTTTTTTGACTTAAAATATTCTTCAAAGAAGTAGATTTTTTAACAAAGTATATTCCTATTATAATAGCTATAAGTGCTACCAAAACTTTAAAAGTAATTAACTCATCTAGAATTAAATATCCTAAAATTACTCCAAAAATGGGAATTAAATAAGCTACCTGTGACTGGAAAACTAATCCATTATCTTTTAAAACTTTAAATCTTAAAACCCAAGCTAAGCCTGTAGCTATAATTCCTAGATATGTTATTGAAATTACTGATGTCAAAGATGGATTGTAGTTCCACGGTTTTTCAAAGTAAAAGCATATTGGTAATAAAATTATTGTTGCCCAAATTAAGATTGATGCAGTAACATTTTCATTTTTTTTATTGCTAATTCTGAGTGTTAGTATCCCTCCAACTACATATCCTAAAGAACCGATTAAAATACATAAAGCTGAAAATAGATTATTTTTATTAATCAAAAAGTTATCTGAAAATAAATAAACTATTCCTGAAAATCCGATGGAAACTCCAATTACTTTAAGTAAATTAATCTTTTCTTTTTTGATAAAAAAATGGGCTAGTAATGTTGAAGTTAAGGGAGAAGTTGACATTAGTATTGCAGCTAAATTACTTTGAACATTTTTGACGCCATAGGCGATTAAAAAAAAGGGGAACACTAAATTTACAAATCCTATCGTTGCAAACCATGGCCAGTCTTTTGAAAAAACTTCAATTTTAATATTTTTATATACACATAAAATTATTAAAGGTAATGATCCTAACAAAACTCTAATAAATGCAATAGTTATCGGACCAAACGAATCTGTTGCCAATTTAATGTTAAAAAAAGCAGACGCCCAAATCACTGCTAAAAAAACTAATAATGAATAATCTGTTATAGTAGGCTTTCTCATTCAGTAATGTCCTCAACACTTCCTTTTGTTAAATCTTTTAATTTTGAAATATCTATTTTGAATATACTATTTGGATGTCCTGCTGCAGCATAAACAATTTGAAATCTTTCAAGTGTTTTATCAATAATTATATCTAGGTTATTTATATGACCTACTGGTGAAACACCACCAATAGTAAAACCAGTTTGAGCTTTAACCTCATCTGCACTTGCCATTGAAACATCTTTTTTTGAAATAACCTTTTTGAGCTTGTTTAGAGAACATCTTTTATCGCCAGATATTAAACAAACTAAAAATTCTTTCTCTGTTTTGAAAACTAAACTTTTAACGATAGCACCCTCCTCACAATTTAAGGCATTAGCTGCTTCCTTTGCTGTCCTTGCAGTTTTTTCCAAAATTTGAACCTTGAGGTTTTCATTAAACTCACCTAAGGTTTCAATCACTCGTTTTACTGGCTCTTTGTTTAATAAGTCATTCATTCAACTAACAGTTGTTTGTAAAATATTTATAACTTAGGTATCAATCCATGTTTAAATTGCATAGGAGATATCAATATAATGAACGATATTAATATATTTTTATTTGCTATTAAACGTAAAAAATTGAAAGGTCAAATTATATGAGTGCAAAAGACATATTAAAAAAAATAAAAGATAAAGAAATTGAATATGTAGATTTAAGATTTACTGACCCTAGAGGTAAACTGCAACACGTAACACAAGATCTAATTACAGTAGATGAAGATATGCTAAATGATGGAATTTTTTTCGATGGTTCATCGATTGCTGGTTGGAAGGCGATTAATGAGTCTGATATGATTTTAAAGCCAGATTTATCAAACAGTTTCGTAGACCCTTTTTTTTCACACAGTACATTAGTGCTTTTTTGTGATGTAATGGATCCAATTACTAAGACTTTTTATGAGAGAGATCCACGATCCACTGCAAAAAAAGCAGAGGAATATTTAAAAAAGACTAAAATTGGAGATAAAGCTTATTTTGGACCGGAACCAGAATTTTTTGTATTTGATGATGTTAAATTTTCTAATGATATGAATAAAACGGGTTTTGAAATTGACAGTGTAGAAGGTCCTTATAATACAGGGAAAAAATATGATAACGGAAATATGGGACATAGACCTAAAATTAAAGGTGGTTACTTCCCAGTTCCGCCAGTTGATGGAGGTCAAGATTTAAGATCTGAGTGTCTTAAAGCAATGAGAGATATGGGTGTAAAAGTCGAGAAACATCACCACGAAGTTGCTCCAAGCCAACACGAACTTGGAACATTATTTAATACTTTAGTAAACCAAGGTGACAGTATGCAAATTTATAAATACGCAGTTCACAATGTAGCTCATTCATTTGGTAAAACAGCTACGTTTATGCCAAAGCCAGTTAAAAATGATAATGGTTCAGGTATGCATATCCATCAGTCTATTTTTAATGGAGATAAGCCTTTGTTCGCAGGAGACAAATACGCCGGACTATCTGATGAATGTTTGTACTACATTGGTGGGATTATTAAACACGCAAGAGCACTTAACGCTTTTTCAAACGCTTCTACTAACAGCTACAAAAGACTAATTCCAGGATTTGAAGCACCAGTGCTATTAGCTTACTCATCTAGAAACAGATCTGCAAGCTGTCGAATACCATTTAGTACAAGTAAAAAAGGTAAAAGAGTTGAAGTAAGATTTCCTGATGCTTCTGGGAATCCTTATTTAACATTTTCAGCAATGTTGATGGCAGGTTTAGATGGAATTAAGAATAAAATCAAACCTGGTAAACCAATGGACCAAGACTTATATGCTTTAAGTCCTGAGGAACTAAAAGGTATTCCGACTGTTTGTTCATCATTAAGACAGGCTTGTGTAGCTTTAGATGAAGACCGAAAATTTTTAACTGAAGGTGGAGTGTTTACAGACGATCAGATTGATGCTTACATTGACTTGAAAATGGAAGAAGTAAATAACTTTCAAGATACTCCGCATCCTATTGAATACGAAATGTATTATAGTTGTTAAAGTATTAAGTGAGTTTTAGAAAAATCAGTTAATTAAATCTTTAAGATAATTAATAACAGATTTTCTTTTTTCTCTTTTAGCCTCATCTAAAGGTGTAGCACCCCATCTATCTCTAACGAATAAAGGGTGTCCATGTGTAACCAAGTACTCAACTACGTCTAAGCAGCCTTCAGCAGCTGCAAGGTGTAAAGCTGTTCTAGAGTCATAATCTCCGGCATGCACAGGTATTCCCTTTGCAACCAATTTTCGTATACCTTCAACGTTGTTTTCGGAAGCTGCGAACAATAGTTCAATGACTGCTAATTCATCATCATAAATTGCCATCTTGTCTGTTTTTCCATTAGGATCTTCAATTAAGTGTGATGCTTGAGTGTAATCAATATCAAGTTTTTCAAATTCCTTTACAATTTCTTTATGATTATTATTTTTTGCATCAAAGTATCCGTAACCGCCCCAACGATCTGGTATCGGTTTAACACCCTGTTTAAGTAAAAATTGAACTGCTTCTAGTTGCCCTTCAGCTGACGCTAAATGCAATGGAGTTCTCATATCATAGTCTCCGTTTTGAAGATCTCTTTGTTCACTAACTAAACGCTCCAATGTTCTAATATTTCCATTGCTTGCAGCCCAAATTGCCTCTCCACAGCTATTCGCACGCCACTTCGAAATTGGTATTTTTGGATCAAGACGATCTGTATCTGTCATTGTACCATCAAAAGTATGAACTAAATATTTTGATGTAATTCGTCTCGCCATTTCAATTCCTCTAACACTATTTCCTTGTTTGTCTAAGCGAGGTGAAAAAATACATATTCCCATCAGTCTTGGAACTATTAATATAACTCCACCACCTACTCCGCTTTTTGCTGGTAATCCCACTTGTTGAAAGAATGTACCACTAGCATTATACATCCCACTAGTTTGTAGAACTGGTAAACAATTTCTTACAGTTTTCTGACTTAGTACACGATCTTGAGTTAGGGGATTAACGCCACTATTAGCAAGCGTGGCTGCGGCTGTTGCAAAATTTACAGAAGTCATCTCTAATGAACATATGCTAAAATAGAGCTTGAGTGCTTCGGTAACTGCGGGTTCTGTGTAAAAGTCAAATTCATCCTCATCAGGATGTATGTCATTGTGCAGCTTGGTTTTGGTATGGGGTAAATTGCCTGTAGCCATCAAAAGATAACCCATTGCAATATTATTATATCCCGTAAAATTTTCTTGGCGAGCCATATTTTTATTGAATCTTGGTAACTCAGCACCAAAATCATCTTTTGGAGACCATCCTATTAGCCTGCCAAACTGTTGTCTTATGTATCTTAATCTTTGACTGTGAGACTCTTCAGGACCTATTAGACCAGCTGTCATTATCGCACCAGCGTTGACCATTGGGTTAAAAGGAACGCGACTAGATTTTCCGTTTCGATTATCTTTAGCATGCTCTCCTTGCAGGTCACCTATAGCTGTTTTTGCTAATAAAGTTAGATCATCGAATTGTCTACCAGATGGTTCTTGACCAACATGTTGATGAACTTTTTCTAAACCCAATCTTTCCATTGCAAAACAATAGTTAAAAGGTTTGCACATAGATTGAATTGAAAAATCAACATTACTATCACCCTTTTGATATATTTGACCATCTGCTGTTACAATTGCAACACCAAATTGATCTGGATCAACTTCAGCTAGTGGTGGGATGTATGATGCTAATTCCCCTGTTTTAATTTTTTTTACTTCATCAAACATACTATCCAAATTTTTTGCAAAATAGCTAAAATCTGGGATTGATAATTCACCTCTTAAGGATTTTTCAACAATTAATTCTGAACTTCGGATAATATCAATAAAGTCTTCAAAAACAATTTTATCACCATGAGCGTCTAAATTCTGAAAAAGGTTATATAATCTTTTATCATTGGCTTTTAAACCTGAGTTTAATAAAACTTCCTTGAATTTTTTTGTGTTTACTATTTCACTATCGTCTTCACACAAAGAAAAAAACAAATTTGCTTCTCGTTTAGACTTGGTTTTTAATTTTTCTAGAAAAGTGGCCTTGTTTTTATAAGTGTCCTTTTTCATATAAGAACAATTAGGTTATTAACTTAATTTAAAAAAAACAACCCTTAATATATATGATAAAAGTTACTCTATTTTAAAAGACTCTCCACATCCACAACGCTCAGTTTCGTTAGGATTATTAAACACGAAAGATGATGAAAACTCCTCTTCTTTAAAATCCATTGTAGTACCTAACAAGTACATAACGGCACCAGGATCTATAAATACTTTAACACCTTTTTCCTCAATCATTTCATCATTTGGATTTTCTGATTTTGCATATTCCATCACATAAGACATCCCTGCACATCCTCCACTTTTAACACCAATTCTTACTCCTAAAGATGATTTATCATTTGACAAAATTGATTTAATTCTATCTGCAGCTTTATCACTAAGTTTAATTATATGACTCATAAATTTAACTCCAATTTAGCAGCCTCTGACATCATAGACTTGTCCCATGGTGGCTCCCAAACTAATTCTAATTTTGCGTCCTTTACTTCATTAATTCCTTTGACACTGTCTTCTACTTCTTTTGGTAAACTTTCAGCTACTGGGCAATTTGGAGTGGTAAGTGTCATTTTAATTTCTACAACATTTTCCTTGTCCACTTTAACATCATATATTAAACCCAAATCATAAATATTTACTGGTATTTCGGGATCATAAATTTTTTTGATTTCTGATATTACTTTATCTTTTAGCTCCATTTAATCTTCCTTTTCAGTATTAACTTCTCCAGGTTTATCTGTCATGGCTGAAACTAAAGTATGCCATGGTAAGGTTGCACATTTTACTCTCATTGGATATTTTTTAACTCCAGACAAAGACATAAGCTTAGTTTTTTCATCCTCACTAATAATTTTAGAACTAAGTTCAGGGCTATCTTTTATCATTTTCAAAAAGTCATCAATCAATTCTTTTACCTCTGGTTCCTCTTTATTTTTCATTAATTCAGTCATTATGGAGGCAGATGCCATAGATATCGCACATCCCTCACCTTCAAATTTGATATCAGAAATCTTTTTATTTTCATCCAATTTTAAGTAAACATGAACTTTGTCACCACATAAAGGATTGTGGCCTTTAGCGTCTTTATTAAAATTTTCAAACTTTCCTAAATTTCTAGGGTTCTTCCCATGATCCAGAATTAATTGTTGGTATAAATCTTTTAGGTCCATTATGAATTAAATATTTTTATACATTTGTTAATTGAGCTGTTTAATTGATCGAGATCATCTTTAGTATTATAAACACCTAAAGATGCTCTAGCTGTAGCTGCTAATCCTAATTTTTCATGGAGGATTTGACAACAATGGTGTCCAGCTCTTATTGCAACACCATCTTCATCAAGTATAGTTGCTATATCATGTGGATGAACTCCATCTAAAGTAAATGATAAAACTGATCCTTTGTTTTTTGGACTTCCAATTAATTTTACAGAATTATTTTTTCTTAAAATTTCTTCACCATATTTTGTCAATTCTCTTTCATGTTTTTCAATTTTTTCTATACCAAGTTTGTTTATGAAATTAATTGACTCACCGAAAGCGATCACTTGCGCAGTTGCCATTGTACCTGCTTCATATTTATTAGGAAGATCTCCAAAAGTAATTCCTTCTTTTTTTACTTCACCAATCATTCCGCCACCGCCTTGGTAAGGAGGTAGCTCTTCTAGCCATTTCTTTTTAGCATACAAAACACCAAGACCAGTAGGTCCATACATTTTATGGCAGGATATTGCATAAAAATCACAATCAAGATCTTGCATATCTAATTTTAAATGTGGAGCTCCCTGACAACCATCAACAAGAACTGGAATATTCTTTGAATGTGCTAATTGAATAATTTCTTTAATAGGAAGAATTGCGCCTGTAACATTTGATAGATGAGTAATAGCCAAAATTTTTGTTTTAGGAGTAATTTTCTTTTCAATACTTTCAATACTAATATCACCGTTCTCATCTACATCTGCAAAATTAATCTTAACACCTTTTGATTTTCTTAAATAATGCCAAGGAACATAGTTTGAATGGTGTTCTAATTCTGTAATTAGAATTTCATCACCTTCTTTTAAATATTTTTGACCGAAAGTATTTGCTACTAAATTTATTGCCTCGGTTGCACCTTTTGTGAAAACTATCTCGTTTGGATCTTTTGCATTAATGTATTTCTGCACTAAAACCCTTGTATTTTCGTATAAATTTGTTGCTGCCACAGCTAAGTAATGAACGCTTCGACCCACATTTGAAAATTCTTTTGTATAAAAATCATAAATTCTATCTACAACTACCTTAGGTTTTTGAGATGAATTAGCGCTATCTAAATAAACTAGATCATTATTATGGACCTTATTATCAAATATTGGAAATTCTTTTTTAATATCTTTAATATTCATTTTTCAATCCATATAAATTTTTAATAAGTTTTTTAATTGGTTCATCAGTTATTTGATTGATAACCTCCACAAGAAAACCATTGATTAATAATTCTCTTGCTTCTTTGTAACTTAGACCTCTAGACATTAAATAGAATATTGAATTTTCATCTAAACTTCCAGAAGCAGATCCATGTGAACATTTTACATCATCTGCATAAATTTCTAACTCAGGCTTTGCATTAAATTCTGTTGTTTCATCGACCAATATTGCTTTACTTAATTGATAGCCATCAGTTTTTTGTGCTTTCGAGTCTACATATATTTTCCCTTGATATACTGATCTTGATTTATTTTCTAAAACACTTTTCACTAACTGGTAGCTTTTTGTATTTTCAACTAAATGATTTATTTTTGCTTTAATCTCATGGTGTTTATCTTTATCTAATGAAAAAATACCATTTACGAAAGCTGAAGAATATTCTCCTTTTAAATCACACTTAACTTCATTTTTTGAGAAAGTTGATCCCTTAGATAAGTAAAATGTCTCTGAAACACTATTAGAAGATTGTTCGATGTTATTAAACATATATCTAATATTATTATTTTCAAACTGATCAATTTTGTAGTTTTTTAAAACTGAATTTTTTTCTAAAGAAAAATTATAAAAAATATTTATAAAATTTTTATTACCTTTATCTTTTACGAGGTCAATTAACTTTAAAGAACTATTTTCCTCTATTTCAAAGTTAATTTTCAAATTTATGTTTTGTGATGCAACTTTATTATTGGACACATGATAGATTATAAGTGGATTTTTAATTTGGTAATTTTTCTTGACTAATAATTTATAACTTTTGTTTGCTAGAGCATTATTTAAATTTATTAAAGAATTTTCTACTGATTGATCTTCTGTATCATTTTTATTATCTAAAAATTCTATTTTACTTTTTTCTTCAGAACTAAAATCAGTCTGTGCTAGTTGGCCATTTACAAAAATCAATTTGTTGTGTTTTATTTCACTAAGTAAGACATCTTCATCTATGTTAATTTCCTTTGATTGACCGGTGTAAAATTTTAATTCTCCGATTTCTTTTTTGATTATTTGATTTATATCCGAAAATTTCCAATCTTCATCTTTCCTATTTGGAAAACCTTGTTTTGAAAATTCTTTTGCGTTAAGATTTTTGAAAGCAATTTCCTTTTCAGATAAATTGCTTTCTTTTAATGTTTTTTCAAAGTCTGTTTTAAAATTTTGCATTAGTTTATGTTTTCATAACCTTTCTTTTCTAACTCAAGCGCTAACTCTGGTCCTCCTGATTTAACTACTTTTCCATTCATTAAAACATGAACAAAATCAGGTTTTATATAATTAAGTAATCTTTGGTAGTGGGTTATAATTAAAAAAGAGTTATCTTTTTTTCTTAATGAATTAACTCCGTCAGCAACAATTTTTAATGCATCAATATCTAATCCTGAATCTGTTTCATCTAAAATTGATAATTTTGGTTCTAAGATAGACATTTGTAAAATTTCATTCTTCTTCTTTTCTCCACCTGAAAAACCAACATTTAGTTGTCTACTAAGTTTATCTTCATCAAACTTAAGATTTTTGGCTTTTTCTTTCACTAATTTGAGAAACTCTAATGCGTCCAATTCTTTTTCACCACGAGCCTTTTTAATAGCGTTTAAAGAAGTTTTTAAAAAAATGTTTGTATTTACTCCTGGAATTTCTAGAGGATATTGAAAAGCTAAAAATATCCCTTTGTGCGCTCTCTCCTCTGTTTCAAGATCAAAAAGATTTTTATTTTCAAATAGAACATCTCCAGTTACATCAAACCCTTTTTTTCCAGATAAAATGTTAGATAGCGTGCTTTTTCCTGATCCATTTGGACCCATGATTGCATGAACTTCTCCAGGTTTGATCTCAAGAGAGAAGCCATTTAAAATTGATTTATCCTCAATTTTTGCATTAAGGTTATTGATCTTTAACATTAACCAACACTCCCCTCTAAACTAATACCAACAAGTTTTTGAGCTTCTACTGCAAATTCCATTGGCAATTGCTGAAGAACTTCTTTACAAAAACCATTTACAATCAAACTCACTGCCTCCTCAGAATTTAATCCTCTTTGTTGGCAATAATGTAACTGTTCATCACTTATTTTTGATGTCGTCGCTTCATGAGCAATATTAGAATTAGAGTTTTTATTTTTTATGTAAGGAATTGTATGTGCACCACATTTATTTCCCATAAGCAATGAATCACACTGAGTATAATTGCTAGAGTTCTCTGATTTTGGCGAAATATCAACTAGCCCCCTGTAAGTCATGTCAGAAAAACCTGCGCTAATACCTTTTGATATAATCTTACTTTTTGTATTTTTTCCTAAATGAATCATCTTAGTTCCTGTGTCAGCTTTTTGATGATTGTTTGTAATTGCAATTGAATAAAATTCACCGACTGAATTATCGCCTTGCAGTATGCAACTTGGATACTTCCAAGTAATAGCTGATCCAGTTTCAACTTGTGTCCAAGAAATTTTAGAATTTTTTCCCTTACATAATCCCCTTTTAGTAACAAAGTTATATATGCCCCCTTTTCCGTCTTTATCTCCAGGATACCAATTTTGAACAGTTGAATATTTTATTTCAGCATCATCTAATGCAATCAGTTCAACATTTGCGGCGTGTAACTGATTTTCATCTCTCATTGGCGCAGTGCATCCTTCTAAATAACTTACGTAACTTCCTTTATCCGCAATTATAAGAGTTCTCTCGAACTGACCTGTGTCAGAAGCATTAATTCTAAAATATGTTGAAAGCTCCATCGGACATCTAACACCTGGTGGGATATAAACAAATGATCCATCAGTGAATACTGCTGAATTTAATGTTGCAAAGTAATGATCGGTAATGGGTATTACAGAACCTAAATATTTTTTTACTAAATCAGGATGTTTCTGAATTGCCTCAGAGATAGAACAAAAAATAATTCCTTTCTCAGTTAATGTATCCTTAAAAGTCGTTGCTACAGAAACGGAGTCAAACACTGCATCAACAGCTATACCGTTTAATCTTTTCTGTTCATTTAACGGAATACCAAGCTTATTATAAGTCTCAATAAGTTTTGGATCCAACTCATCTAAACTTTTTGGTTTATCTTTAAAACTTTTGGGCGCAGAGTAATAATATAAGTCCTGATAATCAATTTTAGGATATTTTGGTTTCTGCCAGTTTGGCTCTTTTAAAACTTTAACTCTATTGTAAGCTTTTAATCTCCAATCTAACAGCCACTTAGGTTCTTTTTTGATATTAGATATAAATTTAATTACATCTTCATTTAAGCCTTTTGGAGCTTTAAAGTTTTCAATATCAGTTGAAAAACCATATTTATAATCTTTTAATTTTTCGAGTTCTTTTTCTCTCATTAATTTCTGCTTTCTTTTCTCTTTACTAAATCACCCAATTTTTTATTCTCAAAAAATGAATTAATATGTAAGTCAAGTTCATCCCACAAGTTGTGAGTTAGGCATTTTGAAGATTTACCGTTACAACCTCTTTTTAACTCCTTCTTACATCCAACTGTTTTGACTTTTTCATCTAAGGCATAAAAAATATCTGAAATTTTCAGGTCGTTAATGTTTTTAGATATAATATAGCCGCCATTTGTACCTCTTACACTTTTAACAATGTTATTTTTTTTTAATCTTAGAAAAATCTGCTCGAGATAAAGTAAAGATATACTTTGTCTAAGAGATATATCTCTTAAACTAACTGGGTTTTTCCCGTCAAACCTTGCCATGTCAGCAAGTGCCATTACAGCATATCGTGATTTAGTATTTAGCTTCATAATCCGCAATTTATGGGACTTATATATATACCCGACTAAAATAGTCAAGATTACACTAAAGAAAAAGACTCGCAAATTGACACTGCAATATGATAAATAAAGTTTTTTAGTGAGAATAATAATCATTAACAAACATGGAAAATAAAATTTTAGAAATCTTCATACCTGGACCTGCAGGAAGATTAGAAGCAAAATATTTTAAAAGTCAGAAAATTACATCTCCAATAGCTTTAGTTCTTCAACCTCATCCGCAATATGGGGGCACGATGAATAATAAAGTTGTTGTAGATACTTTTCATGCTTTTATGGATAACGGTTTTTCAGTTTGTAGAGTCAATTTTAGAGGAGTAGGCAAAAGCGATGGAGAATTTGACAATGGCCAAGGCGAATTGGCAGATGCAGCGGCAGCACTTGATTGGTTGGAGCGAGAAAACTTTGATAATTCTCAATGTTGGGTTGCTGGATTTTCTTTTGGGTCTTTAATCTCAATGCAATTGTTGATGAGACGTCCGGAAATAAATAGATTTATATCTATTTCACCACAACCTAATGTCTATGATTTCTCTTTTTTATCACCGTGTCCTACTTCAGGACTAATGGTTTATGGAAAAAAGGATGAGTTAGTCCCTAAAGAATATATTAATGAACTTGATAAAAGACTATCATCCCAAAAAGGAATTAAAGTTGAATTTGAGTCTGTATCTGATGCTAATCACTTTTTTACAAAATCTGAAGAGAATTTAAAAAAGGTTTTAGATAAATATATTAAAAAAGAGTCCGCTCTTTACTAAAAATTTTTAACAATTTCTCCACCTGTAACAGGACTTTTACACCCTGTGGTATCAGGAAATGATATTGGTAATTTGAGGAATCTTCTTATTGCTAAAAATGCAAATGCTTGGGACTCCACATAATCCCCATCTATTCCATAGTCATCAATAGGTTGGATTACTAAATTTTTCAATGTTCTAGATTTTATCCTTTGAATTAAAGTTTTATTTTTTCTTCCACCTCCAGACACCAAAACTTTGAATAATTTATTTCTTACATCGCTCAATAAAGAAAATAAACCAGCTCCAATTATTCTCCCTGATAAGTCCGTTAAAGTTGCTGCGCCATCTTCAAAACTTACACCTCTTAAAAAATTTATGTCAAAATCTTTGGTATCGAAAGAAAGTCTATTCTTATCAGGTCTATTATCAAAATTATCTAGTGCTTGGTTTAACATCAAATCATTTGTTTTGCCCATTGCTGCATAAGCGCCATCTTTGTCAAAATTTCCCTTTTTGTTTTTTCTAACCCATGCATCAATTAAGCAATTTCCCGGTCCTAAATCTCTACTTGTAAAATGATTTTGTTCGTAATCACCTATTATTGTTATATTAGAAATTCCACCAATATTTAGTATACAAACTGGTAACTCACTTTTAATCTTTTTTACTAATGCTTTGTGAAAAATAGGAGCTAAAGGAGCTCCTTCACCACCATTCTGAATATCATTTTGTCTAAAATTATAAACAACAGTGGTCTGAGTAAGTTGAGACAAAAGTTTACCATCTCCTATTTGTTTTGAGATTTTTTTTGATGGATCGTGAAATATTGTTTGGCCATGAAAACCTACAAAATCAATTTTTATCTTTGTATTTTTAACTATGTCCATTACTACTTTTGAGTGAAAAATAGTTAATTCTTTTTCCAAAGCTTTAAGCTCAGTGGAATATGTCTCAAGATCTGCGACTGTATTAATCTTATCTTTGAGTGAGTGTATCTTTTGACTAAAGTTGTTTTCATATTTGAAATATTTGTTAATTTCTTCTTTATAATTTGTATCTCCATCAGAATTTATTAAAGATGCATCAACACCATCTCCAGATGTACCGCTCATTAACCCAAGGCTAAAGTAATTTTTAGACATAATATTTATTTTTTAATTAAGTTAATATAGGTATATTGAAACTGACTTATTTTATAAAAAAATGAAAAATTCATTCCTTAAAGAGTTTAATGAAAGAGAGTATTTTAATCAATGTACTAATTTAGATTCCCTTAACGGGTTAATGGATAAGAGAAAAATAAGGGCTTACATTGGTTTCGATTGTACTGCTCAAAGTTTGCACGTTGGAAGCTTGCTTCAAATTATGTGCTTAAGATTGTTGCAAAAGCACGGACACCAGCCAATTATATTACTTGGGGGAGGCACTACAAGAATAGGAGATCCTTCAGGAAAAGAAGAAACAAGAAAAATTCTTACAGAAAAAGAAATTGAAAAGAACATAAAAAATATCAAAAAAGTTTTTTCAATATTTTTAGATAACAAAAATCCTAAAACACGTCCTATTTATGTAAATAATTATAAGTGGCTAGGAAAATTAAATTATATAAAATTTTTAAGAGAAATTGGAAAACATTTCACAATAAATAAAATGCTAAGTTTTGATAGTGTTAAACTTAGATTGGAGAGAGAACAATCTTTAAGCTATATGGAATTTAATTATATGATACTACAGGCATATGATTTTTTAGAACTTAACAAAACAAAAAATTGTTTAATGCAAATTGGTGGTTCTGATCAATGGGGTAATATTGTGAATGGTGTTGAATTGGTAAAAAGATATTCAAGTAAGCAAGTTTACGGTTTAACAACGCCATTAATTACTTTAGCATCTGGTGCAAAAATGGGGAAAACTGAAAAAGGAGCTGTTTGGTTAGATAAAAAACTTTTGTCATCTTATGACTACTGGCAATTTTGGAGAAATACAGACGATAGAGATGTTGTTAAATTTTTGAAGATGTTTACAAATATGGATGTTTCTGAAATTGAAAGTATAAAAGATAAAAACATAAATGATTTAAAAACTCTCTTAGCAAATGAGGCTACTACTCTTTTGCATGGTGAAGCAGCTGCAGTTAAAGCCTCAGAGACAGCAAAAAAAACATTCGCGGGTGGCTCAGGAGATGAGTTACCAGTAATAAAAATTAAAAAAGATCAAATTAATAATGGTTTAAATATAATTGATCTCTCTATCAAAACTAATTTGTTTAGTTCAAAAAGTGAGATTAGAAGAACAATAAAAAATTCTGGTTTAAAAATAAATAACTCTACAGTTGCTGATGAAAATTTATCAATTAATGTATCTGACTTTGAAGATGGCGTTTTAAAACTTTCTCATGGTAAGAAAAATCACGTTTTAATAAAAATTATTGGCTAGATTTTTTTATTTTCTCTAACGTTCTCGTAATAAATCTTGGGGTTAAAGTTTTAATAGGATTTACTGTTGTTTTCAAATCATCTGGATAGCCTTTAATCTTGAAACTGACCCCAAAAACGCCCTCCCCAGCTTTTTTGCCAACAAGTATATCTCCAATTAATGGAATTGAACCTATAACTTTATTCACGGTAGTTGCAGGAACTAAAGTTCCTCTTAAACTGACTAAATCATCTTTTTGAATGTACCCATCCATCAGTATAGATATCGAAGGTCCTAAAGAATAAATTTCCTCGATTGTCATAAGCCCGTCTTTATTATTAAAAATCATTTCAAATTCATTAAATCTTATACCTTCCCCGGTCAGTAGATCTGCGATACCTTGCAAAGAGGCAAGAGTAAGTAATTTTGTTAATGCTGGCACTTCTTTTAATTTAAAATCAAAAATTTTTAAATTTGAATTTGAGACTTTATTTTTTTCAATAGAGTCAAACTTTAAATAACCACCCTCGAAACCTTTTATAAAATCATATTTTTTTACCAAAGGTTTTGCATTACCAGCAAATAAGTCCGTTATCTTTTCATTGTTTGAATTTGTTTTTATTGAAAGTTTTAAATCTTCTTTAGTTGCAAATTGTGAGGATAGAATTAAATCTTTAATTTGATTATTATTAACGATCATATCTGCTTTGAAATTAGTTAAATAATCTTCATTTGTAATATAAATTGTTTCAAAGTTTATTGAAATTTTAGAGTTTAATTTTTCAAAGACATCAAAAAAGTTCCTGTCACTCTTTGAAAATAATATTCTATCAAGGATTTTTGTTCCATCAAATATTTTGCTATTAATTGAATAATTACTTTTTTTTCTTTTAATATTCAATTGACTAATTTGATCATTGTTGTTTACGAGATCAATGTCAATTTGATCAATCCTTTTTAATTTTTTTTTTGAATTTAAATTGATATCTTTAATTTTAATTAAATTTTTAGATTCAGCAAAGTTTACTTTATTTAAAAAGACTGAATTATTCTTATTTACAACTCCTTCTACAATAAGATTGCTTTTAACATCTTTTTTTTTTGTATAGTTCAAAAGTTCAAGGTTTAATGCATTACTTTTAACCTCAAAATCTGTATTAAAAAAAATTTTATCTTTTTTCTTCTCAATTGAATAACTAAGGCTATCTATGTCTTCATTAATATTTAATTTACTATCTCCTGATATTTTATAATTTCCATTTTGATAATCTAAATTTACAACATTATTTTCAAATTTTACTCCATCTTTGTAACCTGGAAAAAATTCTTTTAAGCCAGAGTTCGGGTATTCCAAGCTTTCTATATTAAATTTTGAATTTGCTTTCATATTTGAAAATTTAAACTTTTTACTTAATTCAAAAGAAAACTTATTGTTTGAAGAAAATACAATTTTATCATTCTTAATACTCTCAAAATCTAGTTGGAATATTTTTGATATCGTTTTAAGACTAAGATCATCTTTTGATGTGGAAATATTACCGTTAAATAAAAAGGTGTTGTCTTTTTCTTTTATTCGAATTTCGTCTGATTTAAATTTTATATCCTGATAAAAGGATGAGGCATTGTAAATAACATAATCATTATTTTTTAAGATGAAACCAAATTTAATATTCTCAATAATATCTTTATTTAGTAACCTTAAATTAACATTTTCAAGATCGCCGTCTATTACATAATCTTTTAAGATGCTGCCGTCCTCAGAAAAATTTATCTTAGCTTCTATAGAAATATCTCCAGATTTCACCATCTTTTTCAAAATGAATAATTGAGGAGTATTTTGAAAGCCTCTGCCAAACTCAATTAAATCTTTTACCTTATTTTTTTTGGTAATAAATTTTAGATTTTCTATTTTTGCTTCTTGAGTAAAAATAGATAACAAAGGTAAAGCAGTGCTTACACTTTGTAACTCTATTTTGTTTTTTTTATAGAGTATAATTGGATTTTTTGTTTTGGCCTCTAATTTAAAGCTTCCTATATCTAGAAAAATCTTAATCTTATCTAGTTTAATATCGAAATCACTATCTCTCTGTGAAATTTTCTCATTAATAATTCCATTAAGCTTATCAGTATTTATTCCGTAAACACTTAAATAAACACAAAACGTAATTATTAAGAAAATTACAATTAGTAATATTTGAGAAAGTTTTTTAAGCATCTATTTTAAATAGAGAGTTTTCTAAAAAACTATCTATGTCTCCATCTAATATCTTTTGTGGATCACTTGACTCATGACTGGTCCTATTGTCTTTAACTAGTCTATATGGGTGCAAAACATATGATCTTATTTGATGACCCCACCCTATATCTTTTTTAGAGTCCTGTTTGTTTTCGTTTTCTTTTTCTCTCTTTTCCAATTCAAAATTATATAATCTTGCTTTAAGCATTTGCATACAAGTTTCTTTATTTTTATGCTGAGATCTTTCATTTTGGCACTGTACGACAATTTTAGTAGGAAGATGAGTAATCCTTACGGCGCTGTCAGTAGTGTTTACGTGCTGCCCACCAGCGCCACTAGATCTGTATGTGTCAATTCTTAGGTCTTTTTCTAAAATTTCAACATCAATATTTTCATCTACTACAGGATAAACCCAAACACTTGCAAAACTTGTGTGTCGTCTGGCACCGGAGTCAAAAGGGGAAATTCTTACCAATCTGTGTATCCCAGACTCTGTTTTGAGCCATCCAAAAACATAATCACCAGATATTTTTATAGTTGATGATTTAAGACCTGCTTCATCACCTTTATGTTCACTAATAATATGGTTTTTAAATTCTTTTGACTGAGCCCATTTCATATACATTCTTCTAAGCATCTCTGCCCAGTCTTGACTTTCTGTTCCTCCGGCACCAGCATGAATTTCTAAAAAACAATCATTGCTATCAGTTTCTTTTGAAAGAAAACATTTAATCTCATTTTTCCTAACTGTATTTTTAAGGTTTTTAATATTTTCTAATGTTTCTTGAATTAAGTTCTTATTATTTTCCTCTAAAGCTAGATTATAAAATTCCTCCAACTCTTTTAAATATTTGTTAGTTTCTGTAAAAGAATTTATTAAAGTTTCATGGAATTTTTTTTCTTTAAGAACTTTTTGAGCTTCAGATTTATCCTTCCAGAAGTTTTCTGATAAAATTAAATTGTTATAATTTTCTATTTTTTTTTCAAAGTCGTGCTTTTCAAAGATACTCCTTTATTCTTTGATTAACTTTGTTGACTTCATTCACATTTTGAAAGAATTCTTCACTCATTAATAAAACCTTAATATATTATTATTGTTAAATCTATTATTAATTTTTTTCGAAATATTAGTTTTTTCAAGAACTTTATTGCTCTTAAAAGACTCTATTAATGTTTTCTTAGAAGCAAAGCTCACTTTTTTTCCAGTTTTAGAATCGACAACCATCATAGTAATGTTTTCAGGTACTTTAAATGGTCTCGTATTTTCTTTTTTTAACGCTGATTTTATAAAACTTTTAAATATTGGCATTGCTGTTTTAGCTCCAGTTTCAAATTTTCCAAGTGATTTTGGTTCATCATAACCAACATAAACACCTATTACTAAATCTGATGTAAAACCTATAAACCAAGTATCTGTATTTTTATTTGTTGTTCCAGTTTTTCCAGCAAGATCCATTTTTAAATCCCTTAATTTTTTCGCTGTACCAGTTTTAGTTGCTCCCTCTAAAATTGATGTAATTTGATATGCGGTCTGGGGAGAGAAAATTTGTTTGGAGTCATCTTTAATTTCAGGAACGTCATTACTTTGTATTGATACATCCTCGCAGTTTCTACATTTTCTTACTTCAGTTTTAAATATTGTATTTCCCTCACTGTCTTGAATTCTATCAATTAGTTTTGGTTCAATTAATTTTCCTCCGTTTACAAATGAACAGTATGCACTTGTTAATTTTAGTAAAGTAGTCTCGGCAGATCCCAAAGAAATTGAAAGTAGTTCATCTGGATTTTCATAAATACCTAGCTCTTTTGAAATTTTAGTGATCTTCTTTAGACCTAAGTCTTGTGAAATTCTCACAGTCATAAGATTTCTTGATTTCTCAAGACCCATTCTCAAAGTGGATGGTCCATAAAACTTTTTACCATAATTTTCAGGTTTCCACATTTTTAAATCTGTTCCTTGTTCTAAGACTAATGGTGCATCTAAAACTAATGTTGATGGAGAATAACCATTTTCTAAGGCAGCTGCGTAAACAAAAGGTTTGAATGCGGATCCTGGCTGTCTTTGTGCTTGGGTTGCTCTATTAAATTCACTTTGATTAAAACTAAAACCGCCACTTAGAGCTAGAACTCTTCCGTTGTATGGGTCCATTACTACGATTGCTCCATTTGCAGCAGGAAGTTGTTTTAAAATGTACTCATTAGATCCCTCTTTTTTTTTTACATAAATAATATCACCCTCTTTAAAAGAGGTATTTGTTTTTCTTGTCCATTTAATATTTTCATTTGTAATAAAACCTATATCTCCATTTGAAGTAATGATTTCAAAGTTTGAAATACCAATTTTTGTAACTCTTGCAATTTTCCAGTCTAGAGTTTTTTCAAGTTTTTTTAATTTAATTTTGTCAGACCATTCTTTAATACTAAGATCAATATTTTGAATTGGTCCCCTCCAACCATTTCTTCTATCGTATTTTTCAATCCCTTCTCTCAAAGAAGTAGTTGCTAATTTTTGAAGTTCTAAATTAAGAGGTGTTTTAATATTTAAACCTTCTTTATAAACTTTGTCATATCCCAGTTGTTTGATTGTATTTTTTCGTATTTCTTCTACATAATATCTAGAGTCCTCTAAAAAAACTTTCTCTCTTTTCTTTAATTTAATCTTTGAACTTTTTAATTCTTCATACTTTTTTTTATCTATATAATTATTATCAGACAAATTTTTTAAAACTAAGTCTCTTCTAAATTTGGCAAGTTTTTTATTTTTATATGGATTGTATCTACTTGGTGCTTTTGGTAAAGCGGCTAATAATGCAGCTTCTACATATTCGAGTTCGTCAACGGATTTATCAAAATATTCCAGGCTTGCGGATGCAATACCATATGTGCCCTGACCTAAATAAATTTGATTTAAATAAAGTTCTAGAATCCTCTCCTTACTAAGACTTCTTTCTATCCTAAATGCCAGTATAGCTTCTTTAAGTTTTCTATTTAAACTGACCTCATTAGATAATAAAAAATTCTTTGCAACTTGTTGTGTAATCGTAGAGGCGCCTTCTAATCTTCTTGAATTAATTATATTCGAAAAGTTCTTAATTACTGCTCTTAAAACTCCCTTTGCATCTACACCGGGATGGTCAAAAAAATTCTTATCTTCAGCTGAGAGAAATGCATTTATGACTTTAGGTGGAATTGAATTATAGGGTATAAAAATTCTTTTCTCGGATGAAAAATCTTGAATTAAGTCACCATCACCTGAATAAACTTTACTAGAAACAGGTGCCTTATAATTTTTTAAAAACTTATAATCAGGTAAATCATTAGAAAAACCCCACAATATTAAAACCGTTACAATCAACAATAGTAAAATTGATGATGCTAAAATTAGTAATGTTTTTTTTAAATACTTACTCATTTTAGTTCCATTTAATTCATGAATTTGTTAAAGATAAGGCATCGGAATTTAAAAAAAAATGAAAAATTTAATATTAATCTTATGGAAAAGAATTTATACATTGATGCCTCGCATCCAGATGAAACACGCGTTGTTCTTAAAGAAAACGGAAATATTGAAGACTATGAATATGAAGGTATAAAAAATACTCTCATAAAAAACAATATTTATTTGGGAAAAGTCAGTAGAATTGAACCATCTCTACAAGCCGCCTTTATTGATTTTGGTAGAGAGAGACATGGTTTTTTATCTTTTAATGATATTCAATCAGATTATTACCAAATACCTTTAAGTGATTTAGAAAAGATAAAAGAGGAGGAAAAACAAGTTAGAGAAGAGCTAGCTAAGCAAAGTGAAAAAGAAGAGTCAGAAGTTGACAATGACAAAAACGATAATGAGATAGTTGAGAAAAAGCCAGAAGTAGAAAACCAAAATAGTGGAAGTTTTAAGCAAAGTAAAGCTCCTTCCAAAAGATATAAAATTCAAGAGGTAATAAAACCAAATCAAGTTATATTAGTTCAAGTATTAAAAGATGAGAGAGGATTAAAAGGAGCAGCGCTTACTACTTTTATATCTATCGCAGGAAAATATATAGTTTTAATGCCAAACACACCAAAAGGTGGCGGCATTTCAAGAAAAATTTTTAATTCAGGTGAAAGGAAAAAAATAAGATCTATTCTTAATGAAATTATCATTCCTAAAGAAATGGGATTAATTGTAAGAACAGCTGGCTCAAACAAAAGTAAAAATGAAATTAACTATGATCTTCAAAGTTTGATAAAGTCATGGGAAACTATTAAAGAAAATGCAATGAACGCGATTGCACCAAAATTAATTCATCAAGAAAGCGATATTATAAAAAGAACTCTTAGAGATATATACGATGATGAAACTCAGAACATAATTGTAGATGGTAATCAAGGTTATCAAAAAGCAAAAAACTTTATGAAAATTTTAATGCCTAGTCACGTTAAAAAAATTAAGAAATACAGAGACAAGATTCCACTTTTCATAAAAGAAAATATTGAAAATAAACTTAATGATATTTATAATACGCAAGTAAAATTATCCTCCGGAGGATATTTGGTTATTAACCCTACGGAAGCTTTAGTATCAATAGATATTAATTCTGGAAGATCAATTAAACAAAAAAACATTGAAAGCACGGCTTTAGATACTAACCTAGAGGCCGCAGAAGAAATTTCAAGACAGATAAAGATAAGGGATCTTTCTGGGCTCATTATTATTGATTTCATAGATATGATGAGCTTTGGTAATAGGAGACTAGTCGAAAGACGACTTAAAGAGAGATGCAGAAAAGATAGGGCAAGAATTCAGATTGGAAGAATTAGTAGTTTTGGTTTACTTGAAATGTCTCGCCAAAGATTAAGAGAGAGTAGTGTTCAATGGAATATTTCGCTAACAAATGAGTCTTTTGCTCAAAAAGTTATTAAGATTGTTGAGATTAATGCTGTTAAAAATAAAGCAAAATTAGTTAAAATTACTATACCTGAAAAAATTAAAAATTTTCTAATTGAAAACTTTAAAGAAGATATACTTTATATTGAAAAGAAAAATAAAATTAAAGTCTCTATTGATGGTGATTTATCCCTTTTAGTCCCTGAGTATAAGATTGAATTTTTAAATAAAAGTAAAAAAGTTCTTGAAGAACTAGAAAACTCTGTAGAGCTTAAAAAAATTATAATCGAAAAGAAAATAGAAAAAAATCTTAAAAGTAAGTCTAAATATAAACCAAAAAACTTTAAAAAGAAAAAATTTTATCGAAAAAATAAAATTAAAAGATCTAAATAATACCTTTGTTTGTTGTCGAAGCGATACCATGTAAATTTTTTGAAATTCTTCCAGAAACAAAAGATTTTCTTCCAGCGATAACAGCGTATTTCATAGCTTGAGCCATTTGAAAAGGTTTCTTTGCTTTAGCAATAGCTGTGTTGATCAAAACTCCATCACAACCTAACTCCATAGCAATGACTGCATCAGAAGCTTGGCCAATACCAGCATCAATTATAACAGGTAATTTAGTTTGGCTTCTAATTATCTTAATATTTGTATAATTTTGGATTCCTAATCCAGAACCGATAGGGGCAGCTAAGGGCATAATTGCTACTGCACCTGAGTCCTCTAAACGTTTTGCCATTAAGGGATCATCGCTGCAGTAAACCATAACCTTAAATCCCTCTTTTGATAAAATTTCTGTCGACCTTAAAGTTTCAATCATGTCTGGAAATAAATTTTTTTTATCTCCCAAAACTTCAAGTTTTACCAGTTTCCAACCACCTATTTCCCTTGCTAATCGCAAAGTTCTTAGCGCGTCTTCCGAAGTAAAGCATCCAGCTGTATTTGGAAGATAAGTTATCTTTTTTGGATTAATATAATCCATGAGTAATGGCTTTTTTTTGTCAACTATATTAACTCTCCTTACTGCTACAGTAACTATTTCAGCACCAGAATATTTAATTGCTTTTGCACATTCAGAAAAATTTTTGTATTTTCCAGTACCAACAATTAATCTAGATTTGAATTTTTTATTTGCAATTTTAAAAAAGTCCTTCATTACCCTCCTCCAATAAAATGCACTATTTCAATCTTGTCTTTATCTTTTAAATACAAATTTTTTATTTTTTTCTTATTTATTATTTCTTGATTCAATTCAATAGCGACTTTATCTGTTGATAATTTTAAGGACCTCATTAATTCATAAACAGATGTTATCTTTTGCAAAGATCTTGACTTTCCATTCAAAATAATTTTGATTTTTTTAGTTTTTTTCATTATGTATAACTTATGAGTTTAAATATACTTTTTCTAAATGGTCCAAATCTTAATCTATTAGGACAAAGAGAACAATCACAATATGGTTCTATAACTTATGAGGAACTTAAAAAAAAATGTGAAGAAAAATGTAAAGATCTTGATCTTGAAGTAAAATTTGTCCAATCAAATGTCGAAGGTGAAATAGTGTCCATAATACAATCAGCAAATGAAAAATTTGATGGGATTATAATAAATGCTGCGGCATTCACTCATACATCTGTAGCAATTAGGGATGCATTAGAAATTTATAAAAAAAAGAAAATAGAAGTCCATATATCAAATATTTACAAAAGAGAGGAATTTAGACAAAAATCACTAATAAGCGATGTTGTAAATGGTGGAATTTTTGGTCTTGGAGGTGAAGGATATATTTTAGCCATAATAGCAATGCATAAACTCTTAAAAGAATGAAAATAAATAAAAAATTAATTAAAGAACTTGTTGAAAACTTAGAGGAATTTAAACTTACTGAGTTGGAGTATTCTGAAAAAGATATTAAAATAAAAGTATCAAGAAAAATTCAAACTAGTCAAAATATCTCTCCAACAATTACAATAGAAAAAAACAATAAAAAAGATGAGACAGTATCTGGAACTGAGATAAAATCCCCAATTATTGGAACAGCTTATTTAGCTCCTGAACCGGGGGCAAAAAAATTTGTTGAGAATGGAAAAAAAATCAAAAAAGGTGATACTGTCATGATAGTTGAAGCTATGAAAACAATGAACCATGTACCTTCCCCTAAAGATGGTGTTGTAAAAAGTGTAAATGTTGAAGATGGTCAACCTGTTGAATACGGTCAGACACTTGTAATAATCGATTAAAATGTTCAAAAAAATTTTAATAGCTAATAGAGGTGAGATAGCTGTAAGGATTATTAGAGCATGTAAAGAATGGGGAATTCAGACAGTCGCAATACATTCAGACGTAGATAAAGAAAGTATGCATGTGAAATTGGCTGACGAAAGTATTTGCGTAGGTTCACATCAACCTGCAAATAGTTATTTAAACATTCCTGCAATATTATCAGCAATAGAAATTACCAACTCTGAGGCAGTACATCCAGGGTACGGTTTTTTGTCAGAAAATTCTAATTTTGCGAGCATGTTAGAAGAAAACAATATAAAATTTATTGGACCTTCTTCAAAACTTATTAAAATGATGGGTGATAAAATTGAGGCAAAAAAAATTGCGAAAAAATATGGTTTGCCTGTTATTGAAGGTTCTGAAGGTGGTATTTCAGATTTAGAAAGTGGTAAAAAGTTAGCTAGAGAAATTGGTTTCCCTATACTTATAAAAGCTGCCGGTGGTGGTGGTGGAAAAGGAATGAAAATTGTTAGGTCTGAAAAGGAATTTGATAACTTATTTATGACTGCAAAATCAGAGGCTAAAAAGTTTTTTGCAAATGATGAAGTATATATTGAAAAATTTTTTCAAAATCCACGTCATATTGAAGTTCAGGTTCTTTCTGGTAAAAATCATACAGTTCACTTGCACGAAAGAGATTGTTCTGTTCAAAGACGACATCAAAAACTAATTGAAGAAACTCCAAGTCCTGTTTTAACAGATGAAGTTCGTAAAGACCTCTTCGACAGGACTGTTAATATGGTTTCAAAAATTGGTTATGAAGGAGCTGGAACAGTAGAGTTTATTTATGAAGATGGTAAATTTTATTTTTTAGAAATGAATACACGTGTTCAAGTTGAACATCCTGTTACAGAGATGGTTACCGGAATAGATATTATTAAAGAGCAAATATGGATTGCATATAGTGGAAATACTGCATTGAAGCAAAGTGATATTAGCCCGAGAGGCCATGCTATTGAATGTAGAATAAACGCAGAGGATCCAAGTAGAAATTTTCAGCCATCCCCTGGATTAATCGGAATGTGTCATCAACCATCTGGGTTTAGAACTAGAGTAGATAGCTCAATTTATCAGGGTTTTAAAGTAACACCCTATTATGATAGTATGGTATGTAAGCTGATTTGCCATGGTAGAAACAGAACAGAGGCAATACAGCGAACACTAAGATCTTTAGATGAATTTGTTATAGAGGGAATTACAACTACAATTAAGTTGCATAAAAAACTATTAAATCATGAAAAATTTATTGATTCAAAATTTAATGTAACTTGGTTGGATAATGAAAAAATTGTTTAATAACATTTTAAGATCCATAGATCATAAACTGGATGATCAAAAACTTGGACTGACGGACTAGATGAAAAAGTCCAGCCGTTGAAGACAAAAACTTCATCATTATTGGAAATCTTGTTATCTTTAACTTGAAGATATGTGGTTATTTCTGGATTATCATCGAATTTAGAATTTTTACATTTCAAAACTTTAATTTCTAAATTCTTGTATAAAAAATTTTCACCAATATTTAATTTTAATAATTTACTTTTGGAACTAAGCTTATCTAAAATTCTAATATCAATTTTTTTCCCAAAGTAATCAAGATCATCAGCATGAACAATGCATATCGTAAAAAGATAGAATAAAACTGAGATTATTGTTATCTTACTCTTTCCAAGATCTATACTTTTTATTTTCATTTTCGCTTTTTTTTGGATGATAGGCTTTGTCTGTGCCAGTTAGATTTGGCTGATGAGATTTTTGCCATGAAAATTTTTTTTGATCTTGAACTTTTTCTATTTTATTTTTTGTATAATGAATCCAAGAAAACCACTCATTTGGTATTTTAGTTGAGTCTACTTCCCCATTATATATGACCCATCTTTTACCATTTTTACTCTCATAGTATTTGTTTCCATTTTTATCTTTACCAACAAACCTTCCTTTAAAAAACGTGTGAAGCCGTGTGCCTAAAGTTTGGTGATTCCACCAGGTAAAAATTTGTTTAAATAGAGTCAACATAAAAAATTAGTTTTTTTTCAATTTTAAATTGTAAAAAATAAATTAGACTAAAAATTAATTTTGTATATACAATAGAATCTCAAAGACTCAAAACAAATAAGGAAATTATAATGGCAAAATATCTCGTTGAAACCTTTTATACCTGTACTTTTAAAGTCAGTCACTACTTAGATAAAATAGATGAAAAAGAATTGGAAAATCTCGAAAAAAAAGAGGATGGAAAATTTGAAATATTAGACATGAAAATTGATAATCGAAAAACCAAGAGTTTAGACAAAAATCTTAAAACAGTTGATAATCTCTCAGAAAAAGAAAAACAAATTAAAAAAGTAAACAAAATTGATGATAATAAAAATATGAATAGTAACCTTGTCAAAAACTTTAATGAATCAGTGAATAAAAGATTCGGTATGCCCGACAGAAGAAAAGGTTATATTCAAAAAGCTACCATAGGAGATCATAAAGTCTATTTACATACAGGTGAATATGAGGATGGGAAGATTGGTGAAATTTTTATAGATACAAGTAAAGAAGGTGAGCTAGTGAAAGCTTTGATGAATAATTTTGCAATAGCTATATCTTTAGGTTTACAATATGGCGTCCCATTAGATGAATTTGTTAGCGCTTATGTAGATACAAAATTTGAACCATCAGGAAAAGTTTATGGCAATGATAGAATTCTTTCTGCCTCATCTATTTTAGATTATATTTTTAGAGAACTTGCTATCTCCTATTTAAATAGAGAAGACCTTGCTCACACACCTTCAATTGGTAGATCTGACAAAATCGGAGAAACAAATACAGGTATTATGAGTGATGAAAATAACGAATTAATTAAAATAGTTAAAGACATCACCAGCAAGGGTTTTGTAAGAAATGACTATAAAAGAAAACTTATAGACTTGTCTGATATCAGGATAAATCTTAAGGGTAAAAAATAACTATTTTTTTTTTGTAATTGAGAGTTGAAGTTCTTTTAATTGTTCTGTACTGACTTCTGAAGGCGCCAACATCATCAAATCTTGAGCATTCTGATTCATTGGGAACATTGTTACCTCTCTAATATTTTCCTCATTTGCGAGTAGCATTACTATCCTGTCAATTCCTGGAGCTATTCCACCATGAGGAGGGGCGCCATAACTTAATGCATTTATCATTCCACTAAATTTACTATCTACATCTTTTTTTTTGTATCCAGCTATTTCAAAAAGTTTATACATTAATCCCGGAATATGATTTCTAATCGCTCCAGAAGATAATTCTATTCCATTACAAACAATATCATATTGATATGCTTTCATTTCTAGTGGTTTGGAAAAATCAATATCTTTTATATCTCCTTGGGGCATAGAAAAGGGATTATGACTAAATTTTATTTTTTTTGTCTTTTCATCTATTTCATACATAGGATAATCAATTATCCAACAAAATGAAAATATATCATCAGATATTAAATTTAGATCCTCAGCGATTTTGTTCCTAGCTAAAGAAAGAATTTTTTCAACATCTTTTTTTTGTCCGCATGACATGAAAATACTGTCACCAATTTTAGAATTAGTTAACTTCAAAATTTTTTCACAAGCTTCAGAAGAAAAAAACTTTCCAATAGGACCTTTGCCTACAATTTTATTATTTTCTTCAATAAAAGTGAAATATGCTAAACCGCCTGAACCTTCTTTCTTAGCCCAATTATCAATATTATCAAAAAAACTTCTTGGTTTGTCTTTTGTGTTCTTTGTAATGATTGCTTTTACAACTTTACCTTTTGAAACTTCTCTTTTAAAAATATCAAATTTAACATCTTCTCTGCTAAAAATTTCTGTAATATTCGAAATTACCAGTGGATTTCTAAGATCAGGTTTATCTGTTCCATATTTTTCAATTGCCTCTGAATATTTTATTCTAGGAAACTTTTCACTTGCTAATTGTTTATTCGAAAATTCTTTAAATAATTTTAGAAACAGATTTTCAATTACTGAAAAAACATCTTCTTGCTCAACAAATGACATCTCTATATCCAGTTGATAAAATTCACCAGGACTTCTATCTGCTCTTGCATCCTCATCTCTGAAGCAAGGTGCAATTTGAAAATATTTATCAAATCCTGAAATCATTATTAGTTGTTTGAATTGTTGAGGTGCCTGAGGTAGAGCATAAAATTTTCCAGGATTTAATCTGCTTGGAACAAGAAAGTCTCTTGCTCCCTCAGGACTTGATGAAGTTAATATGGGTGTTTGAAACTCTAAAAAATCCATCTTCTCCATTTCTTTTCTGATAAAAGAAATTACTTTTGATCTTAAGATAATATTATTATGAATTTGTTTTCTTCTTAAATCAAGAAACCTATACTTAAGTCTTATTTCCTCAGAATATTCCTGATCACTAAAAACAGGAAGGGGTAATTCTTTTGTTTTTCCAATTATTTCAAATTTTTCAATAGCAACTTCAATCTCCCCTGTTAAAAGATCTTTATTAATTGTCTCTTCGGTTCTTTCAATAACTATTCCATTTACTTTGATAACTGTTTCAAGTTGAAGTTTTTCTAATTCTTTAAAAAATTTATTTTCTTTATCAATTACACATTGTGTTATACCGTAATGATCTCTGAGGTCGACAAAAAGAAGATTTCCATGATCTCTTTTTTTATTTATCCAGCCAGATAATATTACATTTTTTTTAGTAAATTTTTTTGTAAGTTCACCACAAGAATGTGTTCTAAATTTATTCAATTTGATACTCCTAAAATTTCTTTAATTATTTTCAAATTAATAGGTTTTTTTTTTTTTAAACTAATTTCGTCAATTGTACATATAAATTCAGATATTTTTTCGTAAGATCTAGTTATTCTTTTACAGATAAAATTTATTAGTTTTTTATCTAAAATTATTTGGTTATCTGAAAAATTCTTAACAATAAGTGCGTGAATAAGTTCATCATCTGGTTTGTCGATTTTCGCTGTAAGAATGTTTTTAAACCTTGAATTCAAATCTTTAAGGCTTGTCTGCATCTCATTTACAGCTCTCACAGATGTTATTAATAAGTATTTGTTCTCTTTTTCAACCATATCAATTAAAGAATAAGCTACTTCCTCATCACATCTTTCATTAAAATCTTCAATTACAATACTTTCATATCCCTTAATTCTATCAAATATTTTATTATTCAAATCTTTGAATTTAAATTTGACACCTTTTTTGTTTTCTAAAAAAATTTCTGATAAATGAGACTTGCCTGATTTCCGTTCACCAAAAATATTTAATATTTTTTTTTCCCAATTAGGCCAGCTTTTAATTAAATTAAATGCAAAATAATTACATTCGCTTACAAAAAAATCATTTTTATCAAAATTTGATAATTGATCAAATTTAAATATTTCTTGCCTTAGGTCTCTTATCTTACTTTCCATATTTCTTGATTAGTATCGATGTCGATATCTTTTTCTTTCATTAAGGTTAAAAACTGATTTGGATTACCATTAAAAATTATTTTATAAATTGTATTATTATTATTAAAACTTGTAACATAAAAGTTTGAAACCAAATCAAGCTGTGCTAAATAATTTTCAATTAATCGAATTTGTTTAACTTTTTTTGAATTAACAGAAATATTTATTGGAAGTTTGATTGAGGTATTAATTTGGTTGTTTTGTTTCCAAGTATCTTCAAAAAAAATCTTAGTTTTTTCAATAATATTTAATAGTTGTAAATCATCCGAAATATCAACTTTTTTATAACTTTGATTTGAAATCTTTACTTTACCTTCATAAAACATTTTTGAAAGCACCCTTAAATTATTCTTGTTCTTAAAATATATTGCAATTATGTAATCCTCTGTATCATATTTTTTTACAATTTGATTAAATTTAAAATTTTCAATTATATCTTTGTTTTCGTTAATAAACTTTAGATCGAGAATGTCTTCTTCATGTAAAACATAATATATTTGGGAAAAGTTTTTTGTATTATCATTCCATTTTGTATAGAAGGGATTTCTATCAAATAAGAGAGCGCTGTCCTCATCATTATCTATAAGAATAAGCAATGTCAGAAATTCTTTTTTTTTGTACATTGATGGAAATATATTTTTCTTTTCAAAAAAATTTAAAATTTTAGGCTTATCAAAATTTACCTCGAAATTTGCTTGATAATTTTTATTTAGGAACTGTTCATTTGTAATAGTGAAGGAGTCGACAAGATATTTAATATCTTTTAATTGTGTATTTTTAATTTTATTTTTATCATTGGAGGTTATTAAGCTATTTAAAAGAATATCAAAGGCTTCATCAAATGCTTTATTGATAACTTTTTCCTTATTAAAATTTGAATTAAAAGGCTCTTCAATTTCTATGTCTTGAATTTTGAAAATTTTGCCAAAAGTATTAGTGTGAATAAAACAAATAAAAAATATTACAAATATAGTAAAAACTATATAAGATGAGGGCTTCAAAAAATTTTTTTTTAAAAACATTTTAAATTATGAAAAAATATAAATTTACATATCAAAAAAGCGGAGTAAACATAAATGCATCTAATCAATTCATTAAATATATATCTAAATTAACCAAAAAAGGAAATTCTAAAAATAAATTTAAAAATATAGGTAGTTTTGGTTCAATTAACGAAATTCCAAAAAAATTTAATAATCCTTTATTGGTAAGTAGCACTGATGGTGTTGGAACCAAACTTGAAATAGCAAATATTTTAAATAAGTTTAATACAATTGGAATAGATTTGGTTGCAATGTGTGTAAATGATATTCTGGTACTTGGAGCAAAACCACTTTTTTTCTTAGATTACATTTCAATTGATAAAATAAATTTAACAAAATTAAAAAATATTATTAAAGGTATACATGAAGGTTGCAAAATGAGTGACTGTCAATTAGTCGGCGGAGAAACAGCTGAAATGCCAGGAACCTACTCTAAAAATAAATTTGATTTGGCTGGATTTTCTGTAGGACTTGTAAACAAGAATAATGTGTTAAAGAAGGAAAAGATAAAAGAAAATAATTTGATTTTAGCAATACCTTCTAGCGGACTTCATTCAAATGGATATTCATTATTAAGAGAAGTTTTAAAAAAAAAGAAAATTAATATAAAAAAAAATAAATTTTTACGGAATGAAATATTAAAACCCACTAAAATTTATGTAAAAGAGATTATGAATTTGCTTGATAGAAAACTAATTAATGGATGTGCAAATGTAACAGGTGGAGGTATTAGTGACAATATTGAAAGAGTAATACCAAAAAATCTTTGTGCAAGAATAGATTTAGACAAAATAAAAACCCATAAAATTTTTAGCTGGATCAACAAAAACGGTGTTTCTCAAAAAGAAATGCTGAAAACTTTTAATTGTGGTGTGGGTTTTTGTTTGATAATAAAAAAAAATAATTTTCACAAAATTTTAAAGTTTTTTTCAAAGAAATACCGCCCCTACATAATTGGAGAAATAATTAAAAATAAAAGTAAAGTAAAATATACTAACAATATACGTTGGTAATGTGATCAAGGAAAAGGCTAATATTGCAGTTTTTATCTCTGGAAGGGGAACAAATCTTAAAGCTTTAATTTTAAGATCAAAGAACAAAACTTGTAATTATAAAATTGCATATGTTGTAAGTAATAAAAGGAATGCTGCTGGATTAAAAATTGCAAGAAAAAATAAAATTATAACTAAAGTTATTTCCCAATCATTTTTAAAAATTGAACAAAAAAAATTAGCAAAAATTCTCATTGAAAAAGATATAAAGTTTATTTGTTTAGCAGGGTTTATGCAAATTTTAAGTCCGTATTTTCTTAATTTTTTTAAGGATAAAATAATTAATATTCATCCATCTTTATTACCAAAGTACAAAGGACTTAACACTCACAAAAGAGCCTTAAAAGCTAAAGAAAAATTTTCAGGATGCACAATACATTATGTAAGTAAAAAATTAGACTCTGGTAAGATTATTGCAAAAAAGAAAGTTAAGATTTTCAAAAAAGATACTTTAAAAGAATTAGAAAAAAGAGTACTTAAAGAAGAGAATAAATTTTATCCTATCATTTTAGAAAAACTTGTTAGATCTTAAAAAAGAAATTAATTTCTTTATTAGCGTTTTCAATACTGTCTGAACCATGAACTGAATTTTTATCAATGGATATTCCATATTTTTTTCGTATTGTTCCTTCATCTGCTTTTGTAGGATCAGTTGCTCCCATAACTTTTCGATTTTCAGAAACTGCATCAACCTTTTCAAGTATCATTGCAACAATAGGCCCAGAAGAAAGATAGTTACAAAGATCATTATAAAAAGGTTTTGTTTCATGTACTTTATAAAAAATTTCAGCATCCTTTTTTTCTAATTTTACTTTTTTTTGTTTAGTAATTTTAAAACCAGATTTAATAAAAAATTGTTTTATTTCCTCTTCTAAATTTCTCTCAACTGCATCAGGTTTAATCAATGAAAGAGTTTGTTCAACTTTACTCATAGTTATCCTCAATAAACTTATTTAACAATCTTACTCCATAACCTGTTGCCCCACTTGAATTAAGAGCGCCAGCATATTTTGAAAAAGCCATCCCAGCAATATCTAAATGAGCCCAGGGTGTTTTGTTTAAAATAAATCTTTGCAAAAACTGAGCTGCGGTAGTCGAGCCTGCTCCACCAACATAATTAATATTCTGCATGTCTGCATTTTTGGAATTCATAAGTTTATCGTAATTAGAGTGCAATGGGAGTCTCCATGCTTTTTCCTCAACTTTTTCACCAGCTTCATGAATTTGCTTAGATAAATTATCGTTGTTAGAAAATAATCCAGCATACTCTGATCCCAATGCAACAACTATAGCGCCAGTTAGTGTTGCTAAATCTACAATCAAACTAGGTTTAAATTTTTTCTCTGTAAAAGTTATGGCATCCGCTAAAACTAATCTTCCTTCTGCATCAGTATTTAATACCTCAATAGTTTTTCCACTATAAGATTTGACAATATCTCCAGGTCTTTGAGCGTTACCCCCTGGCATATTTTCAACTAACCCAACAACACCAACTGCGTTAACTTTTGATTTTCTTAAAGCTAAATTTTTCATAAGACCCACAACGACAGCTGAACCGGCCATATCATAAGTCATATCTTCCATGAACCTTGCAGGCTTTAAAGATATACCCCCTGTATCAAAACAAACTCCTTTACCAACGAATGCTAGTGGCTTTGAATTTGATTTTTTTCCTCTCCATTCAAGAGTTACTAAATACGAGCCTCTAATACTACCTTGACCAACACCAACCAGTGCGTTGCAACCCATTTTTTTTAATTGCTTTTCATTATAAACGGAAACTTTAAGACCAATTTTTTTTAATTGAGTTAGCCTTTTAGCATATTCATCTGGGTGTAATATATTTCCAGGTTCTGATACTAAATCTTTTGTATAGTTAACTCCTAATTCTATTGCTTTGAATTTATCATAGATTTTTTTATTAAATTTTTTTGAAGAAATAATATTTACTTTTAGAGAGTTTGACTCTTTTTTAGATTTATATCTATCAAAAGAATATGACTTTAGTCTCATTCCATGTAAAAACTCATAAATGGCATCTGGCTTTAAATTTACAGATATTGTATCTGAAACAATATGAGTAACTTCTGCCCCCTCACTTTTTAAAAAATCTGTAAGCTTTGCTCCAAGTTTTTCTGTTTCGTTTGATTTCTGATTTTTTTTTAAAGGAATTAATATTATTTTTTGATTTGGATTTAAATCAAAAGACAATAAACCTTTTTTTTTATTTTTACTTTTATTCTTTAAAAGCACAGTTAAGTTTTTATGGTCTGAAAAATTAAGGTACTTTTTCAAATGAGTTATTTCTAACTTCTCGTTAGTAAAAAAGGCAATACATCCAGAAAATTTTGAGATATTTGTAAATTTTGAGAAACTATCTTTTATAATCATAATTTTTTATTCATTTTTCTACCAAAACGTGTATATGTTTATTTTATAGAATTTCAATGAAAAAAATTATTTTTAAAAACTTTTTACGTGAAACAACAATATTTTTTTTACTTTCTTGTAGTTCTGTCGCACTTATTGTTTGGGTAATTCAAGCTGTAAACTACTTAGGTTTCGTGACTGAAGATGGGCACGGTTTCAAAATTTATTTTATGTATACATTATTAAGTTTGCCAAAAATTGTTAATGAAATATTGCCCTTTATGTTTTTCTTTGCTGTTTTTTTTACACTTGTAAAATATGAGGATCAAAACCAAACCCTTATATTTTGGTCGAATGGTATAAAAAAAAGTGAGTTTTTAAATGTAATTATTAAATATTCTTTAATTTTTTTAATTTTACAATCTATAATGAATATTTTTTTGGTACCTTTTACTCAAGATAAAGCAAGATCTTTTATAAGACAATCAAATGTTGATTTTTTACCCTCGCTTGTGAAACCCAAAAAATTTATGGATACAGTAGAAAAACTTACAATATATGTTGATAAAAAGAATGAGTTAGATCAATTTAAAAATATAGTTATAAAAGATACATACAATAATAATGACTCTAGAATTATTTATGCAAAAACAGGTTTTTTTTCTCAATTCGATAACCAAAATTTTTTAATATTAAATGAAGGGAAAATTTTAAATATCAATAAGGGTAAAACAACTGTCATTAACTTTAATAAAACACAATTAAATTTATCTGAATACAGTTCAAAAACTACTAAGTATCCAAAGTTACAGGAGATTAGTATTTTCGTTTTATCGAAATGCTTGTTTCAGCCAAAAGATCAAAGAGCTCAAATAATGCTTGGTGATAAAAACGAATTTGGTTTCCAATGTTCACACGAACCAAAACAATTGAATAATCTTTCACAAGAGCTTTTTAGTAGAATATTTAAACCTTTATATATTCCTCTCTTGGCTATCATCTCTGCTTTGCTTTTAATCAAATCAAAAAACTCTATGGGATATTCAAGATATAAAATAATAATCTTTATTACAGGAGTAATTTTAATTTCTTTCTCAGAAATTTTAACAAAATTTTTTTCTTACGATTTAAATAAAAGTTTCTTGTTAATGATAGTCCCAGTCTTTATATCAATAATATTTTATTTTTTATTTTTAAAAAAATCTTTAACCTCTTCGAAATGATCTTTAAAGTATATCAAAATTATATAAGTAAACAATTCCTATTAACATTTGTTAAGACAGTTTTGATTTTTATAACACTTGCTTTTATATTAAATATTTTCGAAGAAATTAACTTTTTTAAAGATTTAGATGTTTCGATCGGGTTGCCAGTATTTTTAACTTTTTTAAATATTCCATCAATTTTATTTGAAATTTTTCCTTTTATTTTTTTAATTACAACTCAATTCTTTTTCATAAAATTAATCGAACAGAATGAAAATATTTCATTTAAGAATTTTGGTTTGAGTAATTCAAAAATTATTAAATTATTAGCTGTTTTAAGTTTTCTAGTTGGTGTGATAATAGTAACAATATTTTACAATTTATCATCAAATCTTAAACATTCTTATCTGAATATTAAAAATTCTTATGCGAAGGATAATAAATATTTAGCTGTTATTACTGAAAATGGGATTTGGATTAAAGATGCGAAAAATGGAATAACAAGTATTATAAATGCAATAGATTTAAAAGGAAATATTTTAAATAATGTTGATATAGTTCAGTTTGATAAGGATTTCAATTTTATTCAAAATATATCAGCTGAGAAAGTCAATATAAAAAATAAAATATGGAAATCTGAAAGTGCTATTTTAAATAACGAGAAAGAGTCAAATCAAAGAATTAACGATTTTCAATTAAGCACAAATATAGACTTTCAAGATATCAGTTCGTTGTTTTCTAATTTAACTTCTCTATCAATCTTTGAATTAAATGAGCTGAGAAATAAGTATAATGAGATAAACTATTCTTCTATAGAAGTAGACTCAGCGATCCAAAAAATTTTTTCATTTCCTTTTTATTTAATGTTAATGACTATTTTGTCAGCAACAATAATGATGAATATTAAACAAAATAGAACGAAAATATTCCATATGATATTCGGGATTCTTATTTCTGTCATAATTTATTATTTAAGCTTCTTTTTTGAGGAACTTGGAAAAAATGAGAAAGTTCCTGTGTTGGTATCTATTTGGGTACCACTTTTGATGATTGGTATAGTATCAATGGTTAATTTGGTAAGGATCAATGAAAAGTAATTTTGCTTTAAAGTTTTTATTTTTTTCAATATTTTTTGTAAATTTTTTAAGCGTATATTCTGAAGAGTTAAGATTTGAAGCAAGCTCAATCGAGATAATAGATAAGGACAAGATTGTAATTGCAAAAGATGGAGTTAAAATTTTTTCAGGTGATGAAATAGTCATTGATGCTGATCAAATGAGATATGATAAGGAAAAGAAATTTCTTAAAGCAAATGGTAACATTGAAATTACAAATAAAATAGAAAATATTAAAATTTATAGTGATTATATTTCTTACGACAAAAATATAGAAAAAATTATTTCTTCAGGAAATGTTGAGATTAAATTTGAAGACAATTATACACTTAACACAAAAGAAATAATCTACGAAAGAAGTTCTGAGGAAATTTTTATTAATCATATTTCTAAAATAAAAGATAATTTGGGGAATCAGATAGAATTTAAACAGTTAAATTACAATGCACAAAATCAGTTAATAAAAGGAAAAATGGTAAAATTGTTAGATTTTGATAAAAATTTTTATAATTTTGAAAATGCAATTATAGATTTCTCTAAAAATAAAATAATAGCTGATAATGTAAAAATAGATTTTAATAAAAATATTTTTGGGAACTCAATGAACGACCCTAGACTAAAAGGAAATTATTTTTTTAGTGACGGGAAAAATTCAATTATAAAAAAGGGAGTTTTTACAACTTGCAAAAAAAATGATGACTGCCCACCTTGGCAAATAAAAGCAAAAGAAATTAAGCACGATAAAGAAAAAAAAATTATCAACTATAAAAATGCTTGGCTTGAAATATATGATAAGCCAATTGTCTATTTTCCTAAATTCTTTCATCCAGATCCAACAGTCAAAAGACAGTCAGGCTTTTTAATGCCAGAAGTAATAGACTCATCAAGTTTAGGGCTTTCTTTCAAATTACCTTACTATAAAGTTATAAGTGATAACAAAGATTTGACATTTACCTCAAGGATCTTTTCAGAAAATGAAGGATTATTTCAAAATGAATACAGACAAGTTAATAAAAACTCAAAACATATTACAGACTTTAGTTTAAAAACAAAAGACTCGACATCTAAAACCCATTTTTTTTCAAATTCTTTAACTAAACTTAATATGGATATATTTGATTTAAGTGAAATAGAAATAAATTTAGAAACAACCTCTGATGACAACTACTTAAAATCACATAACATTAACTCTGCTATTAACAATAATCAATCTTTATTGAATTCTTTTTTAATATTCAGAGGTAGTAGCAGAGATATAAACTTGGAAACAAAATTTGAGGCCTATGAAGATTTAACAGTGGACAGATCTAGTGACAAGTATGAATATATTTTTCCTAGTTATAAATTTTCAAAAAGACTTCCATCAAGTTTTGATGGTAATTATGAGATAATTTCGAGTGGAAATATTAAAAATTACGATACTAATATTTACGAAAAAGTCTTAATAAATGACTTAAAATTTTCTTCAAATCCAAAAATTACATCATTAGGTTTTGTAAATAAATTCAATTTACTTTTTAAAAATATTACTTCTGAAGGTGATAACTCATCAAATTATAAAAACAAATTTAGTTCAGAAAATTATGGATCTTTTTTTTATGATATTTCATATCCATTAAAAAAAAATGGAGAATTTTTTGATAATTTTTTCACTGCTAAAGGATCTGTAATGTATAGTCCAAATGCAAATAAAGACTTAAAAACCCTTGATAGAAAAATTGATATTAACAACATATTTACACAAAATAGATTGAGCTTGGACGACTCCGTCGAGGGTGGAAGATCTTTAACACTCGGTGGAGAATATATACTTAAAGGAAAGGAGAATGACAAAGATATAGTTAAAACAGGTTTAGCAACAGTCTTGAGAGATGAAGAAGAGATAAATTTACCTACAAAGTCAACATTAAATAACAAAGGGTCTGATTTTATTGGTTCAATATTTTTTGAACCAAATAATAATCTTAAATTTGATTATAATTTTTCAGTTGATAGCGACTTTGAGTCCTCTAACTATAATCTACTTCGAACAGATATTTCTGTAAATAAATTTGTGACATCTTTTGAATTTTTACAAGAAGATGATGAGGTTGGAAGTGAAAGCTATCTTACTCATGAAGCTGCATATAACTTTAGTAATGCATATTCTCTTAGGTACAGGACCCGAAGAAACGAAAAAACTGACTTTACTGAATTTTACAATTTAATATATGAATATAAAAATGATTGTTTAACTGCCTCGATACAATATAATAAAGACTATTACTCTGATAACGAATTAAAACCTACAGAGGAACTATTTTTTGCTATTTCTATTGTACCTCTAACAACTTTAAATACTCCAAGTGTGAGATAAAAATGAAACAATTTTTATTAAATATTTATCTTATCTTATTTATAAATATGATTTCTTGGAGTCCAGCGCTTTCTGATGTTTTTATAATTGCTAAGGTAAATCAAGAAATAATAACCAATATAGATATTGACTTCGAAAAAAAGTATTTGGTCTCTTTAAACCCAAACCTGAATAAATTAGATAACAAACGTATTACAGAGTATGCAAAAAATTCATTAATTAATGAAAAAATTAAAAAAATTGAGATAGAAAAAAACTTTGAGATAAAGCCTAATGAAACATTACTTTCAAATGTAATTGCAGATATATATTCTAGTATCGGAATTTCAAGTTTGAGTGAGTTTGAAGGTTATCTATCTCAAAATGAAGTTGATATAAAAAGGGTTAAAGAAAAAATTGCAATAGAGATCGCTTGGAATGACTTGATTGTAAGAATCTTTAATAATGAAATAGAAATTGATCAAGATCTGATGAGCAAAGAGCTTGAAAAAATTGACGAAAAGAAAGTTGAAAATCTCCTACTTTCAGAAATAATTTTTTCAATTAATGAAAAGAAGGAGTTAGAATTAAAATATGAGTCAATTAAACAGAGCATCAAAGAAATAGGATTTGAAGAAACTGCAAGAATTTATAGTTTGTCTGATAGTAAAAAAAGTGGTGGTAATTTAGGATGGATTTATAAGAACCAGCTATCAAAAGAAATAAAAGATGTTATTGACAATATAAATATTGGAGATTTTACTAAACCAATTGTTACAAGTGGTGGTTTTTTAATATTAAAGTTGAATGATGCTAAAACTGAAAGCATTAAAATTGATAAAGACGCTCAATTAAAAAAGATGATTGAGTTTGAGAGAGAAAGACAATTGACAAGATTTTCAACTTTGTTTTATAAAAGAATTTATAATAACGCTGAAATAAATGAAAAATAAGTCAGTTGTAATTATTTGTGGAGATCCTGAGAGTACTTTTAATGAGATTTTAATTAAAACTTTAAAAAATAAAATTTATAAGAAATCAAAGTTTCCAGTAATAATTGTTTGTTCAGAAAAAATATTTGAAAATGAACTTAAAAAAATGAAAACAAAAATAAATTTTCAAAAATATGAAAATCAAATTAATTTACGTAAAAATAGAATATATATTGTTGATATTCCCCTTAAAAAAGGAAATTTGTCTTTAATAAAAAAAAATGAATATATAAAAAAATCTTTTGATGTAGGGCTTAATTTACTAAAAAAAAATAATTTATTAGCTTTGATTAACGGTCCAATTTCTAAAACAACCTTCCTTAAGGGAAAATATAAAGGTATTACCGAATATTTAGCTTTTAAAACTGGGTCTTTAAATGAAGTGATGTTGATTTTTAACAAAGAGCTCAGTGTAAGCCCAATGACAACTCACATACCTATTAACAAAGTTTCACGAAAGATTAAAAAGGAAGTTATAGTCAAAAAGATAAAGAATATAAATGAATTTTACAAAAAATTTTTAGGTTTGAAGCCAAATATTGCTGTTACAGGTCTTAACCCTCATTGTGAAACATTTGCAGGTAAAAACATTGAAAAAAAAGAAATTTTACCGGCAATAAAAGTGTTGAAGAGAAAGAAGATAAAAGTTTTAGGTCCCCTTTCTGCAGATACAATTTTTTTAAAAGAAAACAGGAAAAAATTTGATGTTGTTGTTGGAATGTACCATGATCAAGTTCTTGCACCAATGAAAACAATTTTTGGTTTCAATGCAATAAATATTACAATTGGTTTGCCATTTATAAGAATTACACCGGATCATGGGCCTAATTATAAAATGTTTGGATTAAACAAGTCTAAACCAGACAGCTTAATTCAAGCTTTTAGTTTTATAAAAAAATATGTTAGTTAAGCCAAAAAAAAGTTTAGGACAAAATTTTTTACATGATAAAAATATTATTCACAAAATTATTAATGCATCAAAAATTTCTTCAAATGATCAGGTGCTGGAAATAGGACCAGGCACAGGAAACTTAACAAAATATATTATTTCTCAGAAACCAAAAAAAATATATGCTGTTGAGAAAGACAAGAGTCTTGCAGGTGAGCTCGAAAAGCAATATTGTAACAAAATAAATATCATCAAAAAGGATATTCTTAAAATTCCTGATGAATTTTATTCCGGTAAAAAATTTTTAATTTTAGGTAATCTTCCTTACAATATTTCAACTAAGATTTTATCAAACTGGTGTCTTAATAATAAACTTAATGTATCGAAGATGATATTGATGTTTCAAAAAGAAGTTGCGGAAAGAATTTTGGCTAATGTAAATTCAAGAGAATATAGCAGGATTACAATTTTATCAAATTGGAAGTTTGATATTCATAAAATAACAGACGTTAGACCAAATAGTTTTTTTCCAAAGCCAAAAATTGATAGTTCTGTTTTAGAATTTACACCAAAGACAAAAATACATGCAATCAAAGATCCAAAAAATTTAGAAAAGATAACAAAAGTTTTTTTTAGTCAAAGAAGAAAAATGATAAATAAACCTATCAGTATTCTATTCAAAAAATTACAATTTAATTATAAAAAGTTTAATTTGAACCCCTCTGATAGACCACAAAATGTGGATATAATCAAATATTTGAAGATCGTTAATGAATATGAATCCCTAGGAAGTTAATTTCTTAATATGATTTTTTATTAAGTCTTTATCATAAGTAATTTTTTTTTGATTGATCTCACAATCTATATAATTTGAAATTTGTTTATAGCAAACTTCAAGTTCATTATTAATAATTACATAATTATAATCTTTCCAGTGTAAGACATCTTTATCAAATTGTTTCATTCTCTCCTCGGCTATCAACTTATCTTTCATATCTCTATTTGAAAGTCTCTTGAATAGCTCTTTCCTGCTCGGTGGCAAAATAAAAAAAGTCAACAATTTATTTTTAAATTTTTGAGAGATAATTTGATTTGTGCCCTGCCAATCAATATCAAATATTACATTATTCCCTTTATTTAATTCTTCAAAAATATTTGATTTTGTTGTGCCATAAAAATTTTTAAAAACTTTTGCAAATTCTAAAAATTCACTGTTGTTTATCATTTTTTTAAATTTCTCATTACTTATAAAATGATAATCTTTTCCATCCACCTCATTAGACCTTGGTGTTCTCGTTGTATGAGATACAGATGTTACAAAACCTTTTCTTTCGGATAAAAGTTTTACTAAGGTTGTTTTCCCTGCTCCTGATGGAGATGAAAGAATTATCATTATCCCTTCACTCATTGGGGTCTTAAAAATTAGTTACTTTTGTTTTCAATAAACTTGATCGCATCGCCTACTGTTAGAATTTTTTCAGCTTCGCTATCTGAAATCTCAGATCCAAATTCTTCTTCAAAAGCCATTACTAATTCAACTGTGTCCAAACTATCAGCTCCCAGATCGTCAATGAAGCTCGCCTCATCTGTAACTTTTGCTTCATCTATGCCTAGGTGGTCAGCAACAATTTTTTTAACTTTACTTGATATATCTTCTGCCATTTTGATCCTTTGTTTGATTTTTTCTTAATAAATAAAAAAGAACTTTTGTCAACCCAAATACATACCTCCATTAACATGAATTGTTTCTCCAGTGATATAATTTGACATTTCTGAAGATAAAAATGCAGCAACATTGGCTACATCTGATGGTTCACCTAATCTATTTGATGGTATTTTTGCTAGAATCAATTCCTTAAATTTTGGGTCTATTTTTTCAGTCATATTTGTTTTAATAAATCCTGGCGAAATACAGTTTATATTTATATTCTTTTTAGCATATTCTAAAGCTAAACTTTTGCTCATACCTACAATACCAGATTTTGAAGCAGCATAGTTTGCTTGACCTACATTCCCTGTGTGTCCAACAACTGAAGTAATGTTAATTATTTTACCAGTTTTATTTTTAATCATTCTTTTTAAAAAAAACTTACATATTAAAAAAGTGGACGTGAGATTAATGTCTATTACTTGCTGCCATTCTGTTTGTGACATTCTCAGAGACAAATTATCTTTTGTTATTCCTGCATTGTTAATTAATATTTCCGGGCAGCCTCCTAAATCATCACAAACGGACTCTACAAAATTTTCTATTTCATTATGTTTTGATATATCAAATTTTTTTAAAATAATTCCATCATAATCGTCTTTTAGTTTGCTTAATTTTTTGTCATTTGTACCTGTGCCTAGAATTTTTGCTCCCTCTGAAAAAAACTTTTGTATGATTGAGTTTCCAATACCACCTGTTGCACCTGTGATAACAGTCTTTTTATCTTTTAAATTAATCATTTATCAACAACTTTATATCTTGTTCACTATTAATTGAACTAACATTTACATTTTTATTAATTCTTTTAATTAACCCTGATAACACCTTTCCTGGTCCAATTTCTACAAAATTTTTTACCCCGTTATTTGTCATGTACTCAACACACTCTCGCCAACGCACTTTTTTTTCAATTTGGGATATTAAGAGTAATTTGATTTCTTTTGAAGAACTGGTCTCTTTGGCTGTAACATTTGATATTATGGGCTTTTCTAATTCATTTATTTTTAAATCATTAATGAAGCTTGCTATTCTTTCAGATGCTTTTCTCATGTATTTACAGTGAAATGGGGCACTAACATTTAATTTTAAGTTCTTTATTTTTTTATTATTTAAATCCTCTGACAACAAGTTGATATCTTTTTTAAGACCACTCACAACTACTTGAAGCTGGGAATTATCATTTGCTATAAAACACTCATACTTATCTTTGTTTTCCTTTAAAATTTTGTCAAGTTCTTTGGAGCTTATTCCTAGAACAACCAACATAGCTCCTTCACCACTTGGTACAGCTTCTTGCATAAACTTTCCTCTTTTTTGAAGAATTTTTAGTGTGTCTTCAAAACTTATAGAACCTACGCAAGCTAAAGCTGAATATTCACCAAGAGAATGGCCAGCAAAATATTTAAATTTTTTGAAATCATATCCAAATTCTTTTTTTATAATCTCAAAAATACAGTAGCTTGCTAGAAATATCGCCGGTTGAGTATTTTCAGTTAAATTAAGTTGATTATCTGGACCCTCAAATATTATTTTTGTAATTGGAACATTTAGGATTGCATCTGCATCTTTAAATATTTGTTTAGCTAGATCATATTTTTCATAAAATTCTTTAACCATTCCGATTTTTTGTGACCCTTGACCAGGAAAAACTATAGAAAACATCTTTTTTTTACTCTTTTTTTTGTCTTGTAATAAAACTGTTATAATAGTATATCAATTTTTTTTATATAAAACTAATAATGAATCTATACGAACATACTATCATAACGAGGCAGGACATAAGCCCTGGTCAAATCAAAAGTTTAATAGAAAAGTATTCTAAGTTAATTGAAGAAAACAAAGGTAATTTAGTTCAAACTCAAGATTGGGGATTATTAAACTTATCTTATTTAATTAAAAAAAATAAGAAAGGTAACTATATACATTTTAAAATTGAAGGAAACGGTGAATTGATAAAAGAATTAGAGAAAAATGAGAGAATAGATAAAAATCTATTGCGATATGTCACTATTAGAGTAAAAAAATTTGACTTAAAAGAAAATTATTTCGGAAAAGAAGAGGATGAAAACATAAAAAAAGGAAAAAAAATAAATGAAAAATAGAAAAAACAATTTGAAGAAAGGAAAAACGAGCAGTTTTTCAAAACTTAGTATTTTTCAACCAAACAAGTACAAATTTAAGAAGAGTTGCCCTTTATCAGTAAAAAATGCTCCAAAAGTTGATTATAAAAACATAAAATTATTAAAAAGATTTATGTCAGAAAATGGGAAAATTCTCCCTTCAAGAATCACAAATGTTTCACAAAAAAAGCAAAGGGAGCTCTCATTATCTATTAAGAGAGCTAGAAACTTAGCGCTAATCTAAATTATGAAAGTTATATTGTTAGAAAACTTAGCTAAAATTGGATCTATTGGAGAAGTGATCGATGTTAAAAGAGGTTTTGCTAGAAACTATTTAATTTCAAACAAAAAGGCTTTGTACGCTTCAAAAGAAAACATTAAACAAGTAGAAAAAATTAAGACTGAACTAAATAAAAAAGACCAAGAAAAGAAAAAAAATGCTAAACAAATTTATGAAAGTTTGAAAAATAAAATTTACGAGGTAAAAAAACTTACTACTGAGAACAAAGACCTTTATGGATCAATAAAACCAACAGAAATATCAAAAATTATAAATTTGTCAGAAAAAATAGATATAAAACCTTCTTTAATACAACCTTTAAATGAAATTAAATCTTTGGGCACCTTTAAGGTGAAGATTAATCTTCACTCGGAGGTACAAGCAGAAATAAAAATAAAAGTTATTTCTGATGATAATATTAAATAATTTATACATTTTTTTCCCCATTGAATATTAGCGCTGTTTTTTAGCTACTTAAATTGTAAAATAGGGTGTGAATAAAAATTTAAACATCGTTCAAAATAACTTCAAAGAACTTCCAAATAATATAGAAGCTGAACAGTCTGTAATAGGTTCTATTTTAACTCAAAATGAAATTTTTGATGAAATTACTGGCATAATTTCAGATAAAAATTTTTTTGATCCACTCCATCAAAAAATATTTGGGTCTATACAAAATCTCATCTACAAAGGACTATTAGCAAATCCTATCACTCTTAAAAATTATTTTGAGAATGAAAGTGATGATTTAAATGTACCTGAGTACTTAATAAAGATAACAAAGTTTTCTACATCATCTAGACAAGCAATAGAGTACTCAAAAATAATTTATGATATGTTTGTTAGAAGAGAGTTGATAAAAATTTCTGAAAATATCATTGATACTGCAAAATTAAATGACATAAATATAAATGGAAAATCTATAATAGAAAACTCAGAAAAAATTCTTTACGATCTTGCTGAAAAAGGTTCTTTTAATTCTAATATAATTAAATTTGATGAAGCTGTTAAACAAACAATTGATATGGCCTCAAATGCATACAAAAATGAAGAGGGGATTGTTGGTGTCCCCACAGGTTTAAGAGACCTTGATGATCGATTGGGCGGTTTACATAAATCTGACCTAGTAATTATTGCTGGAAGACCTGCTATGGGTAAAACTGCTTTAGCTACTAATATTGCTTTTAATGCGGCAACAAATATTCAAAAAACAAATAGAAAGTCTTGCATAGCGTTCTTCTCTCTTGAAATGTCATCAGAACAATTGTCCACAAGAATTTTAGCTGAACAATCAAGAATAAAATCAAATGACATTAGAAGAGGAAAAATATCTGAGGAGCAATTTGAACAATTTTTGGAAACATCAAAAAATATTTCTGAGTTACCTCTCTATATAGACGAAACACCTGCAATCACTATTGCGGCACTTTCCAATAGAGCAAGAAGAATTAAAAGACTTTATGGGTTAGATATGGTTGTGGTTGATTACATACAATTAATGAGAGCCTCAAATTTTAAAGAGGGTCGTGTCCAAGAAATTTCAGAAATTACTCAAGGACTTAAAGCTCTTGCAAAAGAACTTGCTGTACCTGTTTTGGCTCTTTCACAATTATCTAGAGCAGTTGAAACAAGAGATGATAAAAAACCTCTATTATCTGATCTGAGAGAATCTGGATCAATTGAGCAAGATGCAGATGTTGTAATGTTTGTTTATAGAGAATCCTATTATCTAAAGGGTAAAGAACCTAGACCTGCAACAGTGGAACATGCAGAATGGCAAGCCAAAATGAATGAAATTTCTCATTTAGCAGAATTGATCATTGGTAAACAAAGACATGGTCCTACCGGTAAAATTACATTAGAATTCGAGGAAATGTTTACTAAATTTAATGACGCTACAAATACTTAAATATAAGATATATATTTAGTAATGTTTTCTAATCTATACCAATCACTAATTTTAAAAAATCCACGTATAATCTTTTTAATATTAATTTTAGTTACTTCTTTTTTTCTAATTAATACCAAAGATTTTAGGCTTGATGCATCTTCAGAAACTCTACTTATAGAAGGGGATCCAGATTTAGAATACCTAAAAGAGATAAATCAAAGATATAAATCTAAAGATTTTTTAGTTCTTACATTCACACCGAAAGAAGCTTTGACATCTGAAAGCTCAATTAACAATATCCTAAGTTTAAAATATAAAATACAGAGTCTTGATTGGGTTCATAGTGTCATTACGATATTAGATGTGCCTTTACTTGAAAGTTCTGACGAACCACTTATGGATCGAATAAAAAATTTTAGAACTTTGAAAGATGAAAATATAGATAAAAACAGGGCATTTAATGAAATTTTAAATAGTCCAGTTTTTAAAAACTTGGTTATAAGTGAGGATGCAACAACTACAGGTATAATAGTTAATTTAAAAAGAAAAAAAATTTTAGAGTCAACTGCATTTGATAATGAAAAAGAATTTGAGGAATACAAAGATAAACTAAAATCTGAAAACCATAAAAATATTAAAGAAATAAGAGATGTAATTGACTCTTTTAAAGAAATTGGAAGAATTCACTTAGGAGGTATACCGATGATTGCTGACGATATGATGACATTTATTAAGAAGGATATAATTGTCTTTGGTATCGGTGTTTTTGCTTTTATTATAATTACTTTGTGGTTTGTTTTTAGAAAAGTTCTTTGGATTATAATTCCAATCTCTAGTTGTTTTTTTGCAGTAATAATAATGATTGGATTTTTGGGTTTAATGAATTGGAAAGTCACAGTTATATCATCAAATTTTATAGCTATGATGTTGATACTTACAATGGCTATGAACATTCACATAAGCACAAGATATATTCAGCTAGCTAAAACTCATTTAGATCTAAATAATAATGAACTTTTAAAAATTGCAACATCTAAAATGGTTTGGCCTATACTTTACACTGTATTAACAACAATTTGTGCTTTTCTCTCCTTAATTTTTAGTGGCATTAAACCAATTATTGACTTTGGATGGATGATGACTTTTGGATTAATAACTTCATTTTTAATAACTTTTACATTACTTCCTGCATTGCTAGGAATTTTTTATTCAAAGGAGATAAATATTCACGAAAAATCTTTATCTTTTTTAACAAATCCACTTTCTAAGCTTTCAATAGAAAAAACAAATTTGGTATTTATCATCTCAATTTTTTTTATAATTTTTAGTATTTTTGGGATATCAAAATTAAAAGTTGAAAATAGTTTTATTAATTATTTCAGTAAAGACACTGAAATTTATCAAGGTATGAAGTTAATTGATGAAAAACTCGGAGGTACAACACCTTTAGAAATCATTTTAAGGTTTTCTGGAAAAAAAAATGATGAGACCGCTGGAGATGATGATGAGTTCAAAGACTGGGGTGAGGATGATGGTGATGAAAGTAAATATTGGTTTACAAAAGACAAAATTGATAAAATAAATAAGGTACATAATTATTTAGAAAATACAGAACATGTTGGTAAGGTTCTATCTTTTTCCTCAATTATTCAAGTGGCAACAAAATTAAACAATAATAAAGAATTGGGTACTTTAGAAATGGGAGTTTTATACAGTAAAATTCCTGAAACTGTTAAAAATGAAATCATAGATCCTTACATTTCAATTAAAGATGATGAGGCAAGAATAAGTTTAAGAATTAAAGATTCTTCCAAAGATTTGAGAAGAAATGATTTAATTAAGAAAATTAATTTTGATATGCAGAATGAAATTGGTTTAAGTAAAGAGGAATTTAAACTCGGTGGTGTTTTAATTTTATTTAATAATCTTTTACAAAGTTTATTTAAATCTCAGATATTAACTTTAGGCCTCGTCATGTGTGGAATAATGGCAATGTTCTTGGTTTTGTTTAGAAATTTAAAGATTTCTTTAATCGGTGTTATTCCAAATTTTATTGCTGCATTTTCAATTTTAGGCTTAATAGGAGTCTTGGGTATCCCGCTTGATATGATGACAATAACTATAGCCGCAATAACGATAGGGATTGCTGTTGATAATAGTATTCACTATATCTACCGTTTCCAAGAAGAATATGAAAAAAACAAAAGCTACGAAGAGTCGATACGAGTATGCCACTCTACTGTGGGCGTAGCAATATTAAACACATCTATTACTATTATCTTTGGTTTTTCAATACTTATTCTTTCAAATTTCATTCCTACAATTTATTTTGGTATTTTTACTGGCATTGCAATGTTGTTAGCTATGATACTGGTACTCACTTTATTACCTAGTTTAATTTTGTATATACAGCCTTTTGAAAAAAGACTAAATGTTTGATCAATTTTTGAATTTTTTTGATAAATTTCAATTTTTCGACCTTATTTATCTTGCCTTAACTATGTTGTCTTTAATCAAATGTTCCTCTAAAGGTTTTGTTTTAAGTGTTTTGTCAGCGAGTAAGTGGTTGTTTTCATATGTTGTTGCTCTTTACTTGTTTCCAAAAGCTAAACCTTTTGTTGAGGACATATTGGATAACGAATATGTTTTAGATATTGTGCTTGGTTTAAGTATTTTTATAATTGTTTTATTCATTGTGTTAATGATTAATAAAGGAATCAGTAAAGCAGTAAGTTACTCGGGAATAGGCACTTTAGACAAAATATTTGGATTCTTTTTTGGATTTTTAAGAGCGTATGTTATTTCAGTATGTATTTTTGCAACAATAGACATAATATACAATCATAATAAGTGGCCAATAAATCTTGACCAATCAATAACCTTTCCTTATGTTCTTAAGGGAAGCAATTATTTAATTAAAGAATTCCCAAATGAAGAAAATTACCAGGATACTAAAGAAAAAGTTCAAGAACTTTAATCCAAAAGTAAAAGAGGAATGTGGTGTTTTTGGTATAAGCGACAACGAAGACGCATCAACACTTTCTACACTTGGTTTACATGCTTTACAACATAGAGGACAAGAGGGTTGTGGGGTTGTAACCTTTGATGGAAAAAAATATCACTCAGAAAAAAGATTTGGATTAGTGGGCGATAATTTTAATAAAGAAGAAGTTTTAAAATCTCTACCGGGTAATTTTGCTATTGCACATAATAGATATAGTACTACTGGAGGTACAACGTTAAGAAATATTCAACCTTTTTACGCAGATACTAATACTGGAGGGATAGGAGTAGCTCATAATGGTAATCTTACAAATGCAATAACTCTTAGAAGAAAATTAGTTGAAGATGGCGCAATTTTTTATACTACGTCTGATACTGAGACAATTGTTCAGTTAATTGCAAGATCAAAAAGAGGAAAAGTTATAGACAAAATTATTGATGCTTTGTTTCAAATACAAGGAGGTTATGCACTTGTAATGCTTGCAAGAAATTTACTTATTGGAGTAAGAGATCCTTTTGGAATTAGACCTTTGGTAATAGGAAAACTTAAAGACTCTTATGTTTTTGCTTCCGAAACTTGTGCATTAGATATTATAGGAGCTAAATATATCAGAGACGTAGAAAATGGTGAAATTGTTTATGTTGAAAATAAAAAACTTATTAGTTTAAAACCATTTCCATTAAAAAAAATTAGGCCGTGTGTTTTTGAATATATCTATTTTTCAAGACCAGATAGTATTTTAAATGGAAAATGCGCATATGAGTATAGGAAAAATTTTGGTGTTGAGCTTGCAAAAGAAACGAGCATTGATGCTGATTTAGTAGTTCCTGTTCCAGACTCAGGGAATGCTGCAGCTATCGGTTATAGCCAACATGAAAAAATTAATTTTGATCTTGGTTTAATAAGAAATCATTATGTGGGAAGAACTTTTATTGAACCAGCTCAAAAGATAAGAAGCCTTGGTGTCAGATTAAAATTAAATGCAAATAAATCTACAATCAAAAATAAAAAAATTGTTTTGGTTGATGACTCTTTAGTGAGGGGTACGACCTCACATAAAATAGTAAAAATGTTATATGATTTTGGAGCAAAAGAGGTTCATGTAAGAATTGCTTCACCCGAAATTAGATTTCCAGACTTTTACGGTGTTGATACACCCACAAAAAAAGAGCTTTTAGCAGCTAATAAAACTAATGATGATATTTGCAAATATATAGATGCAAAATCTCTTAAATTCTTAAGTGTTGACGGTTTGTATAGAGCAATGGGTTATGAAAAAAGAAACTCAACGTACCCACAATTAACTGATCATTATTTTACAGGTGATTACCCTGTAAAATTAATTGATGACCTAGGTGATAATAAAGTGACACAGTTGTCTTTATTGAGTACAAAGTCTAATAATTGAGTATGAAAAAAGTAAACTTTACTGAAATGAAAAATGGGTCAAAAGAAGACTATCTTTTTTTAGACAAATTAGAAAAAGAATATGTTGGTGAGACAGCTGACAGAATACTAAATTTTTTATCTAGAATGACGACAACTTTAGAAGGTTATAAAATCACAAGATTAGAACATTCGTTGCAGAGTGCTACGAGAGCTTTTAGAAATAATGAAAATGAAGAGATGGTTGTTGCGTGTTTATTACATGATATTGGAGATGAATTAGCTCCTTTAAACCACTCAGAGTATGCTGCATCAGTATTAAAGCCTTTTGTGTCTGAAAAAACTCATTGGATAATTGAAAAACATGGTGAATTTCAAATGTATTATTATGCTCATCATCTTGGAGCTGACCGATTTAAAAGAGAAAAATATAAAGATCACAAGTATTATCAAGATACAATAAATTTTTGTGAAAAATATGATCAATGTTCTTTTGATCCAGAATACAAAAGCATGAGTTTAGAGGAATTTGCACCGATGGTGAAAAGAATATTTGCTAGAAAACCATATTCTTCACTTTAAAAAACTTTGTTTTCAAAAAAAATGTTTGTCAAAAAAGAAAAAATTATTGAATATTTTAAGTCTGGAATAAAAAATACTAGAAATTTTAAGATTGGTGTAGAGCATGAAAAGTTTTTATTCAATAAAAATAACAACAAAAGAATTGACTATTTAAAAATCAAAGAAATGTTTTCAGCTCTAATGGAATTTGGGTGGAATCCTGTTTTTGAGAAAGAAAATATTATCGCTTTAAATAAAGGCGGAAGAAATATTACTTTAGAACCAGGGAATCAAATTGAGTTATCTGGTGATAAGTTAAATAATATGCATGAAGCATGCGCAGAGTCACAAAATTATTTATTTGAACTCAAACAAGTAACAAAAAAATTAAATATGAGTATAGTTAGTGCAGGATTTGACCCTATATCAAAATTAAAAGAAATTCCCAATAATCCAAAACAAAGATATAAACTAATGACACAAGATATGCCTATAGGTGGCGAGTTAAGTTTAGATATGATGTATCGAACATGTGGAACTCAACTTAATATAGATTTTAATTCTGAGAAAGATTTTGTTAAAAAATTTAAGGTAGTTAATTCTATAGTCCCTATTGCGATCTCTCTTTTTGCTAATTCATCAATTGTTGAAAAAAAAAATAGCTACTATTTATCTTATAGATCCAAAGTTTGGCAAAGTACTTCAAGAGCTGGATTACCAAAATTATTTTTAGAAAATTTAAATTTTGAAAAGTATGCAGATTTTGTAATAAATTTTCCAATATTATTTTTAAAACATAATGAACAGTACATTTCCGGTAGAAAATATATTTTTAAAGATTTTATGGAAGGAAAAATTGATGAAATTGACAATAGACTTCCAACGCAAGAAGATTTCGCAACTCATTTGAGTACAATTTTCACTGAAAATAGACTTAAAAAATATATTGAGATTAGATCTATGGACTCATGTGGCTGGGAATGTTTGTGTGCAGGACCCGCTTTGAACATAGGTATGCTTTACGGAAATTTAGATGAAGTTCACGAATTAGTTTCCAAATGGGATAAAGACAAAATAATTAATGCTTATTTGGAGGCTCCAAAAAAAGGGTTTAATACACAATTAATGGGTAAAGATCTATATTATTGGTCTTCCATCCTACTTAATTTGGCTAGAAAAGGTTTAGAAAATAGAGATATTTTAAATAAAAAGGGAAATAACGAAACAGTTTTCTTGAACCACTTACAAAAAGTAATTGATAATAAGATAACAAACGCAGATCATATGATTAGCAAATTTTCAAAAAATGAAAATTTAGATGAATTATATGACAAATAGAATTGTGGCTATTCAAGGAGATATTCCTTCCAAGTTAAATCCTGAAACAGATACTAGTATTTTTTTAGCTAATGAAATTCAAAATAAAAGGTATAAAATTTTCTACTACGAACCAAAAAATCTTTCAATTATTAATTCAAAAGTGATAGCAAAAGGATATTTCGTAAATATTAATTATAATAAAAAAAAATTCTTTAAAATTTTAAAAAAAAAGTCTTTTGAACTTGTAAAATGTAAATTTATTCTCATTCGTCAGAATCCACCGTTTAATCTTGAGTATATTTCAACAACTTATATTTTGGACTCGATAAAAACCAAAGTTAAAATAATAAATGATCCAACATCTATTAGAAGTATTTCTGAAAAGTTATACTCGTCTAAGTATCAAAAATATATGCCCAACACTATATTTACTCAAAACATTAATGAAATTAAGGCTTTTTTTAAAAAAAACAAAAAGGTAATCTTAAAACCTATTCATGGTTACAGTGGAAATGATATTCATTTATTAACCAGATTTAAATCAAATCTAGTTAAAAGATTTGTTGAAAAAAATGGTCACATTATGTGTCAAAAATTTCTTCCAAAAATAAATAAAGGAGACAAAAGAGTTTTTGTTATAAACGGAAAATTACGTGGTGTTATTTCAAGAATTCCAAAAAAAGGATCATTTTTAAGCAATATGAGTAAGGGTGCGAAAGTAATCAGTACAAAATTAACTAAAGTAGAAAAGCAAATTTCAAATTTAATTGCAAAAGATTTAAAAAAAGAAAACATTTTTTTTGCTGGAATTGACTTGATTGATCAAAAACTTAGTGGTGATATAAATGTTACATCCCCCACAGGAATAAAAACTTACTATGATCTATCAGGTAAAAATCTAGCAAAAACTTTTTGGAAAGAACTTGGAGCATGAATAGTTTAACTGACCAAAAAAAAGGGTCTTTGATGGCTTTTGTGGCAGTTATGTTTATAACGCCAGACTCTTTATTTATAAGACTATCTAATGTTGAGACTTGGAGTTTGGTTTTTTATAGAGGTATCATACCGTTTGTTTTAGTTTTTATTGGAATGCTTTTAATATATAAATTGAAATTTTTTAATTTATTAAGATCTAATGGCTATTATGGTTTCGCCTACGTTTTAACCTTTTCAGTTACCAACATTGCTTTTGTTGTCTCAATTCAAAATACAAATGTTGCTAATACTTTGATAATGATTGCTACAGCACCAATGTTATCTGCTATCCTTGGGTCATTTTTCCTTAAAGAAAATCCTGATAAAAAAACCTGGATAGCAATTTTTATAACTTTTTTTGCTGCACTATATATTTTTTACGACTCAATTAAGTTGGGAAATTTTTTTGGTGATATTTTAGGATTTGTTGCAGCCATGGGTCTAGCAGTGGGTGCTGTTATAATTAGATCAGCAAAAAAATTAAACCTGGTTCCCTCCGCAGTGGTTGGAAAGTTGATCATAGCTCTTTTTGCAATACTTTTTGTAAAAGATTATTCTCTGAATAATAACGATATCTATATTATTCCTTTAATGAGTGTAATGTGTGTAGCCATACCATTCGTTCTTGTTACTATAGCACCTAGGTTTATAACAGCAGCAGAGGTAAATTTATTTTTCTTGTTAGAAACTATAATAGGTCCGATTTGGGTCTGGCTCATTATTAAAGAACAGCCTACGCCTGAAACAATCGTAGGGGGTGCTATAATTGTATTAACGATAGCTACCCACTCTTTCTTAAAATTAAAAAAATCATAAGTTTGTCATAATAATTTCTTGATTTAGTCTCAAATCGGAAATAATAAGCTGCCAGTTTATGAATAAAGTATTTAAAAATTCTTGGGCATTATTTTTGGGTATGGGTGCGATTATGCTAGCCTACGGTTATCAAAATGCTTTATTAGGAGTAAGAGCAGTTATTGAAGAGTTTAGCCTTGCCTCAACTGGATTCATGATGTCTGGCTATTTTGTAGGTTACTTTATAGGTGCGAGAACTGTTCCTTCAGTTATATCAGGTGTTGGCCATATCAGAGTATTTGCTGCTTTTGCATCTGTAGCTTCACTTGCAATACTAGTTCACTCAGTTTTTGTAAATCCCTTAACTTGGTTTTTATTAAGAGTAATTACAGGATACTCAATGGTTTCAATCTATACAATTGCTGAGAGCTGGTTGAACGATAGATCAAGTAATAAAAATAGAGGTAAAGTTTTATCTATTTATATGATTATTTTATATGGATCTATGGGGTCGGGAATGTTTTTATTAAATTTTAGTAGTCCTGAGAATTTTCAGCCTTTCATTTTAATATCTGTGTTAATGTCATTAGCGCTCTTACCAATTCTATTGACAAAAAGAAAACCACCTACTTTTAAGAAAATTAAAAGTATGAGTTTAAAAGAATTATATTCATCATCACCTCTTGGAATGGTAAGCTCTGTTCTTTACGGAACAATTCAATCAGCATTGTTTACCTTATTAGCAGTTTATGCGGCTGCAATGAATTTTAGTATATTTGATATATCTTTAGTTACTTTTATGTTGGCAATTTCAGGTGCTGTCTCTCAATATCCTGTGGGATACATTTCAGATAAATTTGATAGAAGAAAAGTTATTATTTATTCAACTTTCGGAGCTGCATTATTTGCTTTTTTTGCAATCTTTTCAGTTGGGACAATGTACTTACCAGATGGTCTGGGGTCTTCAAAGCTTTGGTTTTATATTTTTTTAATAGCCTTTTCTATATGTAGCTTACCAATGTTTTCTTTGATACTTGCACACACCAATGATTTTATAACTAGAGATAAGTTTGTTGCTGCAGGAGCAGGTTTGCAATTTGCCTTTGGTTTAGGAGCGATCAGTGGACCGTTTTTATGCTCTTTGCTTATGGGTTTAGTCGGTAATAATGGATTTTTTGTATTTCTTATTATATTCCACTGTTTAATTGGTGTTTTTGCGGTTTATAGAATGAAAATAAGACCATCAGAGGAAAATCCTGACTCTCAGTTTGTTGCTGTTCCTACGACGATTACTCCTGTTGGAATGGAGTTAAACCCTACAACGGAGCCCATTGAGGAGCCAGAAAAACTCAAATAATTAATTCTATTTAAAGTTGTAACTCAAATTAAACAATAAAGAAAATTTAATCTTGTTGAATTTAATTTTATTTGCTTAAATACGTTCAAAAAAAAATGCCTAAAAGAAAAAAAAGAAAAAAAATTGAACACGGTGCGTTTTCAAAGCTCGCAAGTTTTACTTCGAGTGCGATAAAAGAATACAAACATAATCAAAAAGTTAAACAACAACAATTAGAAAAAGATTTAAAAAAACAGGAATTTAGTAAACTTAGTTTAGAAAAAAAAGAATTAAGAGCTAAAGAAGATAATTTTAGGAAACAAGAAGAAAAATTACAGATTAAATTTGAAAATTTAAAGCTTAAAGAAAGAGAATTAGAAATAAAAGATAATGAATTAAAAACTAAAGAAAATTCATTAAAAGAAAAAGAGTTAAATTTAAAGTTTAAAGGAGAAGAACAAAAAAATAAAGAATCAGATCTAAAAAAGAGAGAGAAAGAGCTTCAAATTAGATCTGAAGAACAAAATCGTAAAGATATCGATTTAAAAGTAAGAGAAGATGAACAAAGACAAAAAGAATTAAAAGAGACAAGACGAAAAAGAAGAGAACAAAAATTAAGAGATGAAAAAGAACAAGAGAAAAGAAATCTTGAGATGCTTAAATTAAAAGAATGGGAAGAAAAATTTGATCTTGAACAAAAAGCAAAAGAAGAACAAGAAAAATTAAAAGAAGAAAGATTAAGAATGAGAGAAAGTAATAGAAAAAGCAATGATACGAACTTTTCTAACAATAATGAAGAGGTTACTCAACAATTAGAGGCCCTTGATGTCGAAAATTCTTCTAAAAATTAATTATTGTTTAGGAAAATAATCTTTTAAGTCCCCTTCCCTGTATACATCAGCAGTACAACAATGAAGACCACCACCAAAAGCATATGCATCTCTCATCTCTACTGGGACAACTTCAAGACCAAGTTTGTCTAACTGATCAGCTTGGTAAATTTCACTTTTTTCTACGCAAACTGTTTTTGGATCTAAAACGAGTACATTCATTGAAAGCCAAACTGAGGAATAGCATAATGGAGGTGGGGTATTATGAGCTGGTTGAGCTGAGTCTAAAATTTTCCATCCATTATCTTCAAAAAGTTTCCGTTGTGAAACTGGTAGCTTTCTCTGAGGATTATTTATAATTATACCTTCGGTGACAGGGGTAAAAGTTGCATCGATATGAATTGGATATGGATCTCCTGGAAAATTTACAGCATGCACCCTATGATTTTTGAAATGTCTTCTTAACCAATCAATTCCACTTAAGTTTGTAGTAAAACCGTGTTGAACTATTAAATCTTTACCAAATCGTAATATATCCGCAGCATCAAATAATGGTTCTTCTTCTGTAGTAACAAAAAATTTTTTTTCAGTCCACTCCAGTCTTTTTTTTACATCAATTTTATCAGACAAATAATCCTTTCTATAATCTGCATCTGTTAGTCGAGGTTTTGGAGCTGACTCGTGTCTCATATTTTTATCTTGATCGAAATATTTTTTAAGTAAAGGTCTGTAATTTAAATATTCAAACCATCTACATCTATAACTCATCGTGGCTTCTAACATTTCGTTTCCAACTGTTAAAATTATATCTCTTGCAGGCATACAACCAAACATACTTTCAACTTCCCAATCTGGTGTAGAAACTTTTTGATTATGATTTAAAGGTATAGGTCTATCAACTTTGATACCTCTTTTTTCAAGTATGGAGGCAAAATCGTTTAAAAGTTGATTAGCTTTATCAACTGTATCTTTAGTTCGAGGACCATGTTGGCCTTTCATATCTGAGTCCTCAGGAACTTTTGCGTCTAAAGCTGGTTCAGGTGCTGGTATACAACAACCGTCTGCTCTTCCAACAATCACGTGCTTAAGCGGATCCCACTCATTCCAACTATTAACAATTTTTTTATTTGTCATTTAGTTTAATGCAATAAATCTTCTATTGTTTTTTATAATTAAACTATAATAAATTATTGAGATAAAAATTAAAAAGCCGCCTATAATTGTGTTATTAGTAGGAACTTCATTAATTCCTAATATTGGTAACCAAACCCAAAAAATTCCACCAATTACCTCTGTTAACGACAACAGAGTAAGTTCAGCAGCTTGTATCATTTTAGAACCTAATGAATAAAGAATTAATCCCACACAAACTAAAGTGCCGTGAACTGAAAACAAGCCTTGGTTTCGGCTTGAAGAAATTAAACTACTGTCAGTCTCAACCAGTATTACTATTGAAACTATTGCACAAATCAATCCAGCAATCGCAACTGTTGTAAATTTTGGAGTTTCAGGTCTCCATCTTAATGATACAGAAAAAACTGAAAAACCTAATGCAGATAAAATTCCAAACAAAAGACCAAAAATTGAACCTTTGTTAGTATTACCAAATGCTATAATTATTATACCAATCACAGCAATAATTATTGCAATCCAAACATTTGTTGAAATTTTTTCCTTTAAGAACAAAAAACCTAAAAATGCGGTAATAAAAGGCATAGCCGCTAAACATAATAAAGTTATTGCAGCTGAAGTGTTTGTAATTGACCAAATAAACGTGATCATGGCAATACCTAAACCACAGCTTCCAATTAATCCAGATATTCCAACTTTTTTATAATTTTTATAAAAAGAAAATCCCTCTTCAAAGAATAAATACAAATTAAGTATTAAGAAAATTGTAACTCCTCTTCCTAAAAGATATTGCCATGGAACTAATTCGGGTTGGTCAATATGTCTTACAACTAAAGGTCCAAAAGACCATAAAATACCGGCTAACAGTACTACAGGAATAGCTACTTTTTCGTTTTTAAGCTCTAGCATTTCAGATTAATATTATTATTCTCAATTTTAAACAACAAAAATTTAAGACAATTTTTGTCCGAATTGAGTTGGTTAACTTATCAACTAGTAAATTTAGGCCAATTTCATATAATCTTAACATGGATCTAAAAATTTTAAAATTAGCCTCTGATACAAAATATCAAAAAAAATTGTTAGATTTTACCCACAACTCTAAAGCTAAAAATCCTTTGTGTGGAGATGAAATCCATTTATTTTTTAAAGTAAATAAGGGAAAAATTTCTGGAGTTTCTTATCAAGGTAAAAATTGTGTTTACTGCCAGGCTTCTGCTAATTTACTATCAATTAATTCAAAAGGGGAAAAAGTTGAAGAAATGATTAAAGTTTGTGATTGTGCCGATGAATTTTTTAAAAATAAAGGTGACTTATCAGAGAACTTAAAAAAATATAAGGAATTACTGAGTTCAAAAAATATAAATAGGAAAGAATGTATACTCCTGCCCTTTAATGCTTTAAAAAAAGGTTTAACAAATGGAAACTAAAAAAATTATCAATAACGCCACAGCTGGTATTTTTTCTACTATCACGATCGGTGTATTAACTTTGTTGACTTATAAAACTGATTACGGGCTATTTCTAGTTGCATCTTTTGGCTCAACGATGGTGCTGTTATATGGTTACCCAGAAAGTCCTTTTGCACATCCTAAAAATATTTTTTTTGGTCATCTAGTAACTGCAACTGTAGGGGTAATTGCTTTAACATTTATTCCTCTACCAGAGTACATTTTAATTCCCATTGCAGTTGGTTTTGGAGTTTTTTTTATGATTTTGTTAAACGTTACTCATCCGCCAGCAGGAGGTAATCCGATAATTGTAATTATAGGTTCTGCCTCATTCGATTACTTGTTGAGCCCTGTTATCACCGGCTCTGTGATTATTATAATTTTTGGGGTTGTATTAAACAAATTTATACTCAAAAAAAACTATCCAAAATAAACACTATTTATTTGCTAGACGCTTAATTATTGTGCTACAGTATTCCTTATAAATTCAAGATAATTGCTTTTATAAATTAATAGGAGAAAAAAATGAAAATATTATGCGTTTTATATGACGATCCAAAAGGTGGAATGCCAAAATCTTATCCTTTGAGCGGTTTACCAAAACTTGAAAAATATCCTGATGGAATGACATTACCTTCTCCTAAAGGAAGAGATTTTACACCAGGTCAATTACTAGGATGTGTATCAGGAGAATTAGGACTTAGAAAATTTTTAGAGAGTAATGGTCATGAATTTATTGTTACTAATAGTAAAGATGGTGATGGATGTGAAGCAGACAAACATATTGTTGATGCAGACATCGTAATTTCTCAACCATTTTTTCCGTATTACTTAACTAAAGAGAGAATAGCAAAAGCAAAAAACTTAAAAATGGCAATTACCGCTGGTATAGGATCTGATCACGTAGACTTACAAGCAGCAATGGATAATAAAATTGATGTTGTTGAAGTTACATTTTGTAATTCAAGATCAGTTGCAGAACATATTGTTATGATGATTGTCTCAATGGTTAGAGATTATCATAATCAACATAGAATTGTTAATGAAGGTGGATGGAATATAGCTGATGCTGTTCACAGAAGTTATGACGTTGAAGGAATGCATATTGGAACAGTTGCTGCAGGAAGAATTGGTCTTGATGCCTTAAGGAAAATGAAACCTTTTGATGTACATTTGCACTACTTTGACAGACACAAATTACCTGACAGTGTAGAAAAAGAATTAAATCTAACGTTTCATGAATCTGTTGAGTCAATGGTAAAAGTTTGTGACGTAGTCACTATTAACTGTCCATTACACCCTGAAACTGAAAACTTATTTGATAAAAAAATGATTAGTAAAATGAAAAAGGGGGCATATATCGTAAATACCGCCAGAGGAAAAATTTGTAACAAAAACGATATAGCAGATGCGCTAAAATCTGGTCAGTTAAGTGGATATGCTGGAGATGTGTGGTTCCCGCAACCCGCTCCCAACGAACACGTATGGAGGTCAATGCCTAATCACGGAATGACACCACATACATCTGGAACGTCCTTATCAGCTCAAGCAAGATATGCAGATGGTGTAAGAGAAATATTAGAATGCTTCTTCGATAAAAAACCAATTAGAGATCAATATCTTATTGTAAAAGATGGACAATTGGCGGGGATGGGTGCACATTCTTACAGTAAAGGTTCAGCAACAAGTGGTTCTGAGGAGGCCGCAAAATATAAGAAAAAATAAAATTGAGAATAAAGAAATTTTTAAGACCTTTTATTTTAACCTATCTTTTCTTAAGTGTTGCTATAGGTTTTTATCCAACTTTTGATTTTTACTCTTTTAAGGGTCAATCAATTATAATTGCTGTTTCAATCTTTAATGGAGTTTTAGGTTTGTATGTAAAGAAAATTGGAAATGATGAATAAAGAAAAAACAATTGGATGGAATTTTGATAACTCATATTCAAATTTACCAAAATCTTTTATTTATGAGATCTCTCCTGTTCCAGTAAAACGTCCAGAGTTAGTAATTTTTAATCATGATCTAGCTGATCAAATGGGTTTGAATTTTTCTAATGTAGATAATGAGCAGCTAGCAAAAATGTTTTCTGGAAATTTGCTCCCAAAGGGATCTAAATCTTTAGCGCAAGCGTATGCAGGTCATCAGTTTGGTCATTTTACAATGTTGGGTGATGGTCGTGCAGTTTTGCTAGGCGAACATATATCTAAAAGTAATCAAAGACTTGATGTTCAGTTTAAGGGTTCGGGTCAAACACCTTTTTCAAGAAACGGAGATGGAAGAGCAGCATTAGGTCCAATGTTAAGAGAATATTTAATTAGTGAAGCTATGCACTCATTAAACATACCGACGACTAAAAGTTTAGCAGTTGTGAAAACTGGAGAAAATGTGATTAGAGAAAAACCATTGCAGGGTGCAATATTAACAAGGGTTGCTTCAAGTCATATTAGAGTTGGAACTTTTCAATTTATTAGAACAAGAGAAAACTTAGATGAGCTTAATGCTTTAGTAGACTATACAATTAAAAGACACTATCCTGAGATAGCAAAATCAAAAAATAATGCTTACGACTTACTCAGTAAATTAATTGATAAACAGATTGAATTAGTGGTGAACTGGATGCGTGTAGGATTTATTCACGGAGTAATGAATACTGATAACATGGCGATTTCAGGTGAAACAATAGATTATGGTCCGTGTGCTTTTATGAATAGTTATAATCTAGGTACTTGTTTTAGTTCTATTGATCATATGGGAAGATACGCATATGGAAACCAACCAGCTATAACAAAATGGAATTTAGCTAGATTTGCTGAATGTTTATTAACTTTAATTAATCCAAAAAAAGATGATGCTCTTAAAATAGCAACGGAACTTATAGATAAATTCGATAAAATTTATGAGAAAAAATGGTTAAATATGATGAAAAGTAAGTTAGGTCTAATTGGTGATTATAATGAAGATAATTTACTTATATTTGAATTATTAGAGATTATGAAAAAGCAAGAATTAGACTACACAAACACTTTTTTAATTTTAATGGACAATGAAATAGATGATAAAAAAGATTATCAAAATGAACAATTTGATAATTGGAAAATAAAATGGCAGAAAAGATTAACTAAAGATAGCAAAAAGTTAATGAAACTTAATAATCCTGTAATAATTCCTCGAAATCATAACGTTGAAAATGTTTTAAAATCAGCTGAAAATAATGATATGACACCATTCAATGATTTGCTTCAAGCTCTGAAAAATCCATACACAAATCAAAAGGTTTTAACTAAATATCAGTCTCCACCACCTAAAAGTGAGGAAAAATATCAAACGTATTGTGGGACTTAACACTTAAAGAACGTAAGGCTCAGGTCTTGCCTCTTTTCCTAAAACTCTTTCGACTGCCATATTGGAAATATCAATAGACTGATATTCTCCTGTCGTAATTAATTCTGTTAATGCTCTACCTATCCCAGGAGCTTGCATTAACCCTCTTCCTGTAAACCCAGTTGCTAGGTAAACATTTTCAAACTTTGGGTGCTTACCAACTACAGCATTGTTATCTAATCTATTACAATCATAATATCCGGCCCAACCACCTGTTAGTTTTAATTCTTCAAATATCGGAACTCTTTGAGCAAGAGCTGGCCAAACTAATTCTTCAAAGTCATCCCATGCAGGTTCAAGATCTTTTGCATCAAAAACAGATTTGGGAGATCCTGCAAGGTATTCTTTTCCTTCGGGTCGCCAATATACTCCAGTGGTTAAGTCTCCAGTCAAAGGCATTTCAGGAATATGTTTGGGACACTTAACTCTAAATACAGTGTGTTTTTGTGGCTCAACTGGAATATCTTCCAACAATTCTTTTGTCCAACATCCAGCCGCTGATACAATGGTCTTAGCCTTTATTTCTGATAAAGATTTTACTTCACCTTTCACGAACTCAGCACCTAGCTCAATAGCTTTACTTTTTAATGCTCCATGGAACATAAATGGATCAATCCAGCCTTCACTTTTGTTGTCCGTAAAAGTTGCTGTTTCAATGCCTTCGTTATTTATGTAAGGAAAGTATTGTTTTAGATCAGAACCTTTTATATTTTTTGTCCCTGCATCGCATGCTTTATGATTTTCAAGAGCTTTATATTGTTCTTCAGCATGTTCTGCTCCAAACATAAGCAAATATCCATTAGGCACCATGCTAGCAGTTGGTTTGGGATTTTTTTGTGTTTTTAAAAGTTCTGGTATTTGAAAAATAAATTCTCTAGCAAATTTCCCCAAAAGAATATTTTCTGTTTGAAAAAATTGTCTTCTGAAACCGCCTAATGATAAAGGGAAAGATGCTGTTCTATATGTTGGATCTCTTTCAATAACTTTTACTTTTCTGCCCTCTTTTGACAAGAAATAAGCTGTTGCAGCTCCTATTATACCCCCACCAACTATAACGACATCATCCATATTAATTTAATATTAATAAACTAAAATTTAGAATTAATGCATAACAACTCCAAAGTAAATAAGGAATCATTAAATAATAACTTACTTTGTTTATATCTTTATATTTAAAAATTAAAACTATTATGAAAAAAATGATTAATAATAAATTTATAAGAGCAAAAAGGATATTATGAAAAACAAAAAAAACTATACTCCAAGTTGTATTAAAGCATAGATGAATAAAATAAATTAAAACAAGATTTATATTTTTATAATTCTTATGCCACGCTGCCCATATTGCTATAGTCATGAATAAATATAATGTAGTCCATACAGGTGCGAAGACCCAATCTGGTGGAGTTAAAAATGATTTATTTAAACCTGAGTACCATGGTTCTTTGTAAGAAATTGTCGCTATACTGCCGATAAAAGACGCTGAATACGTAACTATTGCAAATAGAAGAAAAGATATAAATTTATTTTTTAGCATAATCATACTATACATCAATCTTGTATGAATAATAAAACAATTTGGATTACAGGAGCTAGCAGTGGTATAGGAAAATCCTTGGCGCAAAAATTTGCTCAAGAAGGATGGAAAGTTGCCATTTCTGCAAGAAGAGAAAATTTATTAGATGAAATATCTAAATCTAATGAGAATATTATTGCTTTTCCTTTAGACGTTACCGACAACGAAAAATGTAAAAGTGTATTCTCGCAAGTGAAAGAAAAGCTTGGAGAAGTTGATATATCTGTTTTCTGTACAGGGATTCATGATCCAAAATCTGAAAAAACATTAAATCTTGAAAAAGTAAGAAAAATTATGGAAGTAAATTTTTTTGGAACGGTGAACTCTATAAATGCAGTTTATGAGTATTACAAAAATAAAAAATCAGGGCAAATATCTATAGTATCATCTGTGGCAGGTTATAGAGGTCTTCCTGCGGCGGGAGCATATTGTGCATCTAAATCAGCTTTATCTAGTTTTGCTGAAAGTTTATATTTTGACCTTAAGAGAAGTAACGTAAGAGTATCTCTTGTAAGTCCTGGATTTATAAAAACGCCTATGACTGATCAAAATGATTTTCCAATGCCAATGATAAAATCTCCTGAGTTTGCTGCAGAACAAATGTTTAAAGGCTTAACAAAAAGTAAAGGTTTTGAAATTCATTTTCCTAAGTCTTTCACAACAATTATGAAGGTCCTTAAGGTGCTTCCAAATGGTTTATATTTTAAGATTCTTGAAAAAGGGATGAAGCGAATTAAAGATTAGTCTCTCATAAAAAATACAGTAAGTTCTCCAACTTTAAATCCAAATTTAGTAAGCGTTGCACGATTAATCGCAGCTTTTTCATCCTGTTTGAATATCCAGTCATCAAATGAAATTTTGATATTTTTATTTTTAAAAGGCACCATTAAGTCGTATTTAAATTTAAATGCTGATCCATATTGAACACCTGTAGCCTCTCCAACTACATCTGGAGCAGTTCCAACATAATTGTTGTCATCAATTTTTTTTATTTTCCATGTTCTCTTTTGTTTTTCACCATCAGTCCAATAAAAATCTTCATCTAAAGTGATGACATTTTCTTTAAAGGATCCAACTAAATCTGCTTTAAACTGCCTTGTAACTTTTCCACTTCGGTCTTGTAAAATTCCCCAAGCTTTAACCTTCCCGTCAAAATATTCTTCAATCAAAAGAGTTGGCTCTGTGTTTTTAAAGTCTTCTGGTTTCATATTATTAGAACAGCTTGTAACTAAAGCTAAAGTAATTATCAACAAAATTGAATTTATTATTTTCATCTTTATTACGCTTTATTAGTTAAAGAAAATTGAATTAAATCAATATTCTTAGATTTAAATCCTGCTTCACAATAGGATAAATAGAAATTCCACATTCTTTTAAAAGTATTATCAAAACCTTGATCTGAAATTTCTTCCCATCTTTCTGAAAACTTGTCTCTCCAAATTTTCAGCGTATTGCTGTAGTGAAGACCGTAAGAATTACATTGATCAAAGTTAAGTCCAGTTTTTTCTACATAATCTAATATTGACTTCTTAGATGGCAAAAAGCCTCCAGGGAAAATATATTTTTGAATAAAATCTTCTTTCCTTTTGTATCTATTATACAAGTTATCATCAATTGTAATGGCTTGGATTGCGGCCTTACCACCCGGAACAAGATTTTTTTTAATTGTTTGAAAGTAATTTTTTAGATAATCTTTTCCTACAGCTTCTATCATCTCTATTGAGGCTATAGAATTATAGTTTTGTTTTACGTCTCTATAATCTTTCATTTCAATATTAATTTTTTCATTAAGACCAGCATCATGAATGCGTTTTTTAGCAAATTCATATTGTTTTTTTGATATCGTAATACAATCAAGATTTACGTCATGGTTTTTGCCAATGTATTCTGCAAATCCTCCCCAGCCACATCCAATTTCTAGTAGCCTATCACCTGACCTTGGTTTAAGTAGATTTGAAAGTTTTTTATATTTATTTATTTGTGCTTCGTATAAATTTGATTTCTCATTTTCAAAAATTGCACTTGAATAAGTTAGTGTATCATCAAGCCATAAAGAAAAGAATTCATTTCCAAGATCATAGTGTTTTGAAATATGTTCTTTACTTTTTGTTTTGGTGTTTCGATTAATAAATTTTTTAAAATAATTTAAATATGTTAAATCTAGTATTCCAGAGAATTTATGAACTAGTTTTATATTCTTAGCGCTTAATTCGATTAACTTAGATAAGTCATCCGTTTCAAAATCACCTCTCATATAAGATTCTGCTAAACCAACGCTACCTTTTGAAATTATATTTTTTGAAAAGTCTGGCTTATTAATTTTAATACTTACCTCTAAATTACCATCATTTCCGAACTGCAATTCTTTGTTTTGGAAAGTTGTAACATTTAACTTGCCGTACTTTATTAATTTTAAACCGGAAAAGACAATTTTATCTGAAATTTTATTTATCATTAGTTTTCAAAGGTCGTATTATTTCTTATTTTAATGTTTTTTTTGATCAACTTAACGCCTTTGATCCATAATTTTAATGCTTCAAAATGTATAGCTGATATTACTTTAAAACTCATTAGTGGGTGCTTTAGATAGCAAAATAATAAGTTTTTTAAGGTTAAATCATGCCTAATTCCATCCTGGGATGCAAACAGAAGCTTACCTTCCTTATCTCTTTGATCAATGATTACAGATAATTTTTCATTAGGTAATAATACTTTAAAGAAATATTCTGATTGAAGGTCCATGAAGGGAGATACGAAAAACTTCTTTTTGCAATCATTTTTAATTTGTGGGGTTGAATTTTTAATTTCAAATATATAGGTGTGTTGTTCTCCAAATGTATTTTTTACCTCATAAAAAATTGCAATTGGTTCACCAGTTCTATTATAAATAAAAAAAATGCTTAGTGGATTGAAAACATATCCAAAAATTCTAGGGTAACAAAGTATTTTAATCTTAATATCTTCTGAAGTAATTCCTTTTTCTTTTAATTTTTTTACCACCCATATTCCTAAATCAGAACCATCTCTCTCACCATGGTCCTTATTAAAAAAACTTAGAACATTAAATTTATTGTAAGAAAAAAATGGAATTTTTTTATCTATAAGTCTTATTTCGTTAAGATCGATTAATAAAGAGAATACACTGTATTTAAAAAAATGCTCTTTTGGTTTAAATCTTTTATGAATGACTTCACCCGTATATATAAATGAATTTTCAATCATTAATGAATTTAAGCATATTTAATGTTGATTTGATACCGTCTTCATGAAAACCATAACCATGATAACTTCCACAAAACAATATATTTTGTTTATTTTGTAATAAATCTAATTTTTTTTGATTTTTTAAAGTATCATGATCATAATACGGATGACTAAATTGAATTTTATCAATAATGAGTTTTTCATTAATATTGAAATGAGGATTTAAAGTTAAAAAGATATTTTTTTCTATATTTAAATTCTGTAATAAATTTAACCAGTAAGTAACTGAACTATCATTATTTTCTGATACAAAAGTATTCCATGCGCTCCAATTAATCTTTTTTTTTGGCATAACAGTTTCATCAAAATGAATTACTGCTAAGTTTTTCTTGTATTTAAAGTTACTCAAAACTCTTTTTTCATCATCAGAGGGCTCATCGATTATAGATAAAGCTTCATCTGCATGCGTAGCAATCACAACTTTATCGTATTCAAAATATTCGCTTTCTCCCCCATAAAAGACGCGTGTAGAGCTACCAGATCTTGTAACTTTATTAATTTTATAATTTTTAAAGTGCTCTCCACTAATTTTTTTTATTACTTCGTTTACATATTCAATACTTCTATTTTTTACAGTGTACCATTGAGGTCTGTTATTTAACTTGAATAATCCATGATTTTGAAAAAATTTTAAAAAAAACTTAATAGGCATATTTTTTGCATTATCGGGTGGCATTGACCATATAGCTGATACCATTGGTAAAATATGATAATTGATAAAAAAATCTGACATTTTTTCTTTTTGAAGAAATGATCCAAGGTTTAAATTTTCATCTATATCATTCAGTTTAGAGCTCTTGTTATAAAACTTTATAATCTCATAAAACATTTTTAGGAAATTAGGATCAAATAAATTTTTTTTATAAGAAAATAAACCTCGGACTCCTTTACCGCTGTATTCTAAATTCTTTTTTTCTACCAAAAATGATAAGCTCATATTGCTTTTTTCTATCTCTACGCCGATTTCATTGAAAAAGTTAATTAAGTTTGGATAAGTATGTTTGTTAAAAACAATAAATCCAATATCTGCACGAATTTTTTTTTTACTTTGATTATCTGTTAAAATATCTAAAGTGTGGGAATGACCACCAAAACGATCTTCTTTTTCGAAAAGATCAACTTTGTGTTTTTTTGATAAAAAATATGCTGCACTTAATCCAGAAATTCCTGACCCAATTACAGCAATTTTCATTAAATTTTAAGCTGCATCTTCTTTAAATTCGTCAATGCTTGGACAAGTGCAGAATATATTTTTATCTCCATAAACATTATCAACTCTAGCAACAGGAGGCCAAAATTTATTTGTTTTTAAATATTTAGATGGATAAGCTGCTTCTTCTCTTGAGTATTTGTGTTTCCATTCGTCAGAAGACAGTTCAAGATCAGTATGAGGTGCATTCTTAATTGGATTATCTACTTTATCAAACTCGCCGGACTTAATCTTATCGATTTCTTTTTTAATCTTAATTAAAGTTTCGCAAAATCTGTCTATTTCTGTAAGACTTTCACTTTCAGTTGGTTCTATCATCATTGTGCCAGCAACAGGCCAGGACATAGTTGGTGCATGAAAACCATAATCAATTAACCTTTTCGCAATATCTTCCTCCGTTATTCCTGTTTCTGATTTAATTTTTCTAATATCAATAATACATTCGTGTGCCACATTGCCATTTGACCCTTTGTACAAAATCGGAAAGTAATCTTTTAATCTATGAGCTATATAATTTGCATTCAATATTGCAACTTGGGTAGCAAGCTTTAATCCAGTTGATCCCATCATTTTAATATACATCCAAGAAATTGATAAAATGCTTGAACTTCCCCAAGGGGCTGCAGAAACTGCTCCAATTCCAGAAGTTGGCCCACAATCTTTTATTACTGGGTGGTTGGGCAAGTAAACTTGTAAATGTCTTTTACAAGCAATTGGTCCCATTCCGGGTCCTCCCCCACCATGAGGAATACAAAACGTTTTATGTAAATTAATATGACAAACGTCTGGACCAAAATTTCCTGGTTTAGCAATTCCCACTAATGCATTTAGATTTGCACCATCCATATAAACCTGACCACCATGTTTATGAACTAACTCACAAATATCTGATATTTTTTCTTCGAAAACTCCATGAGTGGATGGGTAAGTTACCATTAATGCCCCAAGGTTTTCAGAATGTTGTTCTGCTTTTTTCTTTAAGTCATCGAAATCAACATTTCCTTCTTTATCACAATTAACAACAACAACTTTCATTCCAGACATTTGTGCACTTGCCGGATTAGTACCGTGTGCTGAACTTGGAATTAAACATATGTTTCTATTAGCCTCATCCCTATCTAAATGATACTTTCGTATAACCATTAATCCCGCATATTCACCTTGAGCACCTGCATTAGGTTGAAGAGAAACACCCGAGAAACCAGTTATGGAACGCAACCAATTTTTTAGATCAGTAAATAGATCTCTGAATCCCTCCATTTGTTCAATTGGGACAAATGGATGAGGTTCTGCAAACTCTTTCCATGAAATTGGGATCATCTCAGCGGCAGCATTTAGCTTCATTGTGCATGAACCAAGTGCAATCATTGTTCTATTCAATGCTATATCTTTATCTTCTAATCTTTTTAAGTATCTCAACATTTCAGTTTCAGAATGGTATGAGTTGAAAACTGGATGTTCTAAATATTTTGAGGTTCTCAATAAGTTTTTTGGAAGATTAGGTAAACTTACTGAAGGATCCTCTTTTTTAATTGATTCTGCTGCGTTAAAAATTTTTAACAGTTGATTTACTCTATAAACATTCTTTCTTTCATCAAAAGAAACTGCAAGCATTTCAGAATTTACTTTACGTATATTAACTTTTTGATTTAAAGCATTTTTATAAATTTGATCAGTTTTTTCTTTAGTAATGATTGTGACAGTATCAAAAAAATAATTAGAATAAAGTTCATATCCAGACTGTTTTATTTTATCGGCAAAACTTTTTGCTAATTGTGAGACTCTTTCAGAAATATTCTTAATTCCATCTGGGCCGTGATAAATTGAATAAGCTGCTGATACAATTGCTAATAGAGCTTGAGCGGTGCAAATGTTGCTTGTCGCCTTGTCTCTTCTGATGTGTTGCTCTCTCGTTTGCAAGGACAATCTATATGCCTTGTTACCGTGTCTATCAACTGACACACCGACAATTCTTCCTGGCATTGATCTTTTGTACTCATCTTTTGTTGCAAAAAAAGCTGCGTGTGGACCTCCATATCCCATTGGGATACCAAATCTTTGTGAGCTTCCAACTGCTATGTCAGCACCAAGTTCTCTTGGTGTTTTTAATTTTGCTAATGCTAACAAATCACAAGCTAATACAGCCTTACCATTCTTTCTATGAATTTTGCTAATTGCTTCACTTGGGTCTTTAATATCTCCTAAAGTTCCAGGATATTGTAAAATTCCACAAACTAAATCTTCTTTTAACTGGTCTAGAACCTCATCTTCTTTACCAACCAATACTTTTAAACCCAACGGTTCAGCTCTAGTTTGAATTACATTTATTGTTTGAGGATGACAATCCTCAGATACAAAAACTAAATTACTATCTTTTTTGTTCAATCTATGACTTAAGCCCATAGCCTCCGCTGCTGCTGTACCCTCATCTAATAAAGAGGCATTAGCTATATCCATTCCAGTAAAATCAACAATCATTTGTTGAAAATTTAATAACATCTCAAGTCTTCCTTGAGCTACTTCTGGCTGATAAGGCGTATATGAAGTATACCAACCTGGATTTTCTAATATATTTCTTAAAATTACATAAGGTGTATAAGTTCCATAATAACCCATACCAATAAAATTTGAGTAAACTTGATTTTTTTTTGATATTGCTCTTAATTTTCTCAAAGCTTCATATTCTGAATTTGATTCACCAATATTTAATTCACCTCTAAACTTTATTTTTTCTGGTACTGTGCTGTCAATTAAATCATCTAGTGATTTATAATTTAATTCTTTTAACATTTTTGATTGATCTTCTTTAGATGGTCCAATGTGTCTCTTTAAAAAATCTTTTTCTGAATTTGGTAACATTATGCTGATGTCTCCTTTGCAAATTTATCGTACTCTTCTTTATTCATAAGAGTATCAAGTTCTGATTTATCTTTTAACTTTAATTTAAAAAACCATGCTCCACCTTCTGGGTCAGCATTGATTTTTGATGGATCGTCAACAATTGATTGATTAATTTCTACAACTTCACCACTTACTGGAGTATATACATCGCTAGCAGCTTTTGTGGACTCTACCACTCCCGCAGTTCCATCTTTTTCAACATTAGATCCTTTCTCAGGTAATTCAGCAAAAACTATGTCACCTAACATTTCAGTTGCATGTTTTGTAATTCCGATAGTTCCTACCTCCCCATCTAGTGTAATCCATTCATGTTCTTTTGAAAATTTTGTATCAGACATTAGCTTCTCCTTTCACATAACTTTTTTTATAAAACGGCAACTCACAAACATTAGCAGGTACTTTTTTTCCTCTTACTTCTAAGTAAACTTTTGTGTCTGTTTTAGAATGAGAATTTGAAATGTAACCCATCGCTATTGATGCATTAACACTTGGTCCAAATGTTCCGCTTGTAACTTTTCCAATCTCATTGTTTCTTTCATCAAAGATTTTTGTTGACTCTCTTGCTATAACTCTAGTCTCTGGTTTGATACCAACTCTTAATTTTGACACGCCTTCTTCGATTTGTTTTTTTATTTGATGTGATCCTATAAAGTTATCATTTATTCTATTTTTTGAAATTGCCCACTTTAAATTTGCTTCAACTGGACTGGTATTTTCGTTTATGTCATGACCGTACAAGCACAAGCCCGCCTCTAATCTTAAAGTATCCCTTGCGCCCAAACCAATTAAAGTTGACCCTTTAGAAATTAATTCTTCTACAAAAGAAACTGCGACTTTATTAGGTAATGATATTTCAAAGCCGTCTTCACCTGTATATCCAGATCTTGTTATAAAGATTTCATTATTTTTAAAAGAATAGTTTTCTCCATTCATAAATTTTAATTTTGATACATTTGAAACTACATTTTCAAGAATTGTTTTAGACTCTGGACCTTGTATCGCTACAAGAGACAAATTATTGTTCATGTCCAAATTTTGATCCTTCAATTTATTTTTAATAATCTGAAGATCGTTTTGCTTACAAGCAGCATTTAAAATAATCATGTACTTATCTTTCATTCTAGTGATGATAAGATCATCATATATTCCCCCATTCTCTTTCATTAAAAACGAATACTTGCTTTGATTAATTTTTAAATTTTTAAGATCAGTTGGTAAAATTTCTTGAAGTTTGTCTGTTATGTCGTTACTGTATTTAATGAATAACTGCCCCATATGGGAAACATCGAATATTCCAGACTTATTTCTTGTAATATTATGTTCTTTTACAATTCCCTCAGAGTATTGTATCGGCATACTATAACCAGCAAACTCAACGAACTTAGCGTTGTGCTTTTTATGTAATTCGTATAATGCAGTTTTTTTTATATTCATATTAACTCTCTAACCCCCTCTGTCGTGGTGCCTGAGAGATTTTAGCTCCTTCGGCGAGAATTTGTCTCTTTCCAGAGTTAATATGTACGGTCCTTTTGCCTGAGAGTTTCCGGGGTGGTTGCTCCTTCGGCGCTACTCAATGTAGTCTCTCCCGTATCAGATTATATTAGCATATTTTTGACAATCGTCATCAAGAAATAGTTTTTTTTTCCAGTTTAATAACATTGTAAAACTGTAGTAATACTGCGAATAATACAATTGACCCCCCAATTAAAACAATAAATGGTGGATTTTCACTCACAAATAACCATGCCCAAAGAGGTCCAAGAATAGCTTCGGTGAGCATTATGATACCAACAATTGCCGAGGGCGTAGATCTTGCTCCAATTGTTATAAAAATAAAACCAAAACCTAATTGAAAAAAACCTGCTAGAAAACCCAAAAATATATCATATGAAGAAATATTAATTTTACCTGCAACCAAATAACCAACAGACATTGCAACAATTCCAGCAATTAATTGTAACGGTATCATGTCTACATCTGGATATTTTCTTATAATAATAATTAAAATTGCAAATGACACAGGCATAATAAATGCTGCAATATTTCCAGAGATTTGTCCTGGAGACAAAGATCCCCCGACCATTAAAATAATACCTGAGATAGCTAGTATAATTGATATTAAAGTTAATTTTGAAATTTTTTCTTTTAAAAATAAATATCCAAAGATTGCTAGGAAAATTGTTTGAGTTTGAATAATAAAATTAGCATTGGCTACTGTTGTATTATACATTGCAAAAACATAGCCACAAAAACCTGAAGATAAAACTATACCGCCAATAAGACCGGGGAAGCCTGATTTCTTAAAAGAATGAAAAACATTTTTTTTATAAGTAATGAGTAAAAAAATTGATACAACTAGAATAAAAAAAAGAGATCTCCAAAAAAGTATCTGCCATAATGTGGCACCCTCAAAAGATTTTACAATCATTCCTCCAAAACTCAAACTGGTGGCACCAAAAAAAACTAAAAGTGGACCCGGTAATCTTGTTATAAAATTCATCTTATTTTATTAATTATATTCTTAGTTTCCATAGTATAAATTTTATACAAATTTTCTGCCTCTGTAAGATTTACAATTTTAAATTTGATTTTTTCTCCAGGTGGGCATTGTGCTAACTTGTCATAATCTGCACTTATTACAACAGCAATTTTTGGATAACCGCCTATTGTTCCATGGTCTGAAAGCATTACTATGGGGTCTCCGTCAGCCGGAACTTGTATTACTCCTTTTCCCAATCCTTCAGATTTGATGTTTGTTTTCTTTAAATTTTTAATTTTAGGTCCACTTAATCTCATTCCCATTCTATCGGTAAGTTTTGAAACAATAAAATCTTTACTTGTAAAATCTTTGATTGAATCTTCTGAGAAGTAATCAAAGTTTGTGCCCTTTATCACTCTTATAAATTCTATTTTTGAGTTTAAGTATTCTAAACTTTTTTCAATTGCGCTATCAACAGCATTTAAGATTATTGTTTGTCCAATCTCTATTTTTTTTCCATTATTTGGACCTACTTCAGCTCTAACAGTTGTCGAATAACTATTACAAAATTTATTAATCTGAAAACCCCCTTTCACCGAAAGGTAGCCATAGACTGACTTTTCAGTTGATATAATATCAAGACAATCTTTATTATTTAAATTGTAAGTTCTATAACATTCACCTTTTATTTCAGATGTATCTTTTTTAATTATCTTAAAATTAACATTACCTGTGATTACAATAGAGGTTTGACTTCCAGAAAATTCGAGTAAGGGTCCTTGGTATGCAAACTCTAATACTGCATCATCTTCTCTATTGGTAACTAATGAGTTAGCGATTAGAAAATTCCTTTTGTCTATTGCTCCACTAAATGGAAGGCCTACGTGATATAAGTTATCTCTTCCTAAATCTTGAAAAGTGGTATTTATACCAGGTCTTAATACTTTAAAACTATTTTTGCTCATTAAATTTTGAATATTCCTTTTTTGAAATTTCGAAGAACTCTACTTCGTCACCTGGATCTATTAATGTTAATTTAGTTGGATCTTTAGTAAAAATTTTTTTAGGTGAGTTACCAATAATATTCCACCCACCCGGACTTTCAAAAGTATAGATATTACAGAATTGTTCCGTAATACCTACTGAGCCCTTAGGTACTTTAACCCTTGGAGTTTCAAGCCTATCTAATCTGATTTTTTCTTTAATATCACCAAGAAAAGGCATGCCAGCAATAAATCCTGTCATATAACAAAAATATTTTTGAGATATTAATTGATTGACTATTTCTTTTTTTCCTAAGCCAACTTTTTTTTCAACCCTTTCTAGGTCAAGTGCAAACTCATCATCAAAACACACTGGTATCTTTACTATTTTTGTTTTAGCTGACTCAAAAGTTGAAATATCAAGATTTTCTACAGTATCTTTTATTTTTTTATAATTGGTAAGTTCTAAATCAAAATAAATTATTAGTTTATTATACGAAGGTGCGATGTTTTTTATGCCAGTAATATTTTTTTTTCTTATATCATTAAAATAATTTATTACTTTAAGATTAGTTTCTTTGTTTACAGTATCGCCAAAATCACAATATAAAGCCGCGTCGCCAAGATTGTATATATTTTTGATCATGCCATGTTATACTTTAACTCATAAATTATGGAAATTAATATTAATTGTGATTTAGGTGAAAAATCCAAACACCACTCTAATAAATATGATCCTGAACTATTAGGTATAGTTAATTCTGCAAATATTGCTTGTGGTTATCATGCGGGAGATGATGATACCATGAGAGAAACTATAAGAATATCAAAAAAAAATGGTGTAAGTATTGGAGCGCATCCATCATTTAATGACCCTGAAAATTTTGGAAGAAAAAGGATTAATCTTTCTTCAGCTGAAATAGAGAAACTTATTCAAGATCAATACAATATACTTCAAGCCATTGCACAACAAAACGAAGTCAGTGTATCTCATATTAAGCCTCATGGTGCGTTAAATAACATGGCATGTGAGGATATTGAGTTGGCAACTGTTATCGCAAAAACAATTTATAAAATTAACAAAGATTTGATTTATTTAGTGCCAACAGGTTCAAAAATGGAGGTGTCCGCAAAAAAACTAGGAATGAAAGTCGCTTGTGAAATTTTCGCAGATAGAAATTACGAAGATGATGGAAACTTAGTTTCAAGAAAAAAAAGCACTGCTTTAATAACAGACCCAATTAAAGCGCGAGAACATGTTTTAAAGATGGTAAAAAACCAAGCGTTAAATTGTCTCTCTGGTAAACAAATTCCTTGTGAAATTGACTCAGTATGTATACATGGTGACAACATGTTATCATTAGATACGGCTTTAAAAGTTAGCAAAAATTTGAAATCAAACAATCTAAGTTTATTGCCATTAGATAAAATGAAAAAGTTTAAATAATGTATAAAAAATTTTTAACAGTTTTATTATTTGTTCTAATTGCTAATTATTCATATTCAGCTGGTGGAGGTGGAGGTGGCGAAGAAGATAAAACTAAACCAGTGTCTCAATACGAAATCGCTGTGAAAATGATTAAAAAAGCAAAAAAATTAGAAAAAAAAAATAAGATTGATAAAGCGCAAAAACGTTACAAAAAAGCTATTGGGCATTTACTAAAGCATAACAAAAAATTTCCTGCAGATCCTAATACACTGAACTACTTAGGATTTGCGCATAGAAAAGTTGGTGATTATAAAAATGCAGAAATATATTATTCAATGGGACTTGAAATAGATCCTAAGCACGTGGGTATAAACGAATACATGGGAGAATTATTTGTGGTCACTAATAGATTGGACAAAGCTAAAGAAAGACTCGCAGTTCTTCAGGATTGCAATTGCAAAGAGTACGATGAGCTCAAATTAGTGATTGAAGGCAAAAAAGAGTCTAAGTATTAATTAATATTCTGAATCATTTTTTCAGGAAGCCATAGAGCTATTTCAGGAAATATAATAATTATAATTGTTGCTAAGACCATTAAAAGAAAAAGTGGAAAAGCACTTCTAGCTATATATCCCATATCTTTTTCTGCCATTCCCTGTAATACAAACAAATTAAATCCGACAGGTGGAGTTATTTGTGCCATTTCAACTACAACAACTAAAAATATACCAAACCAAATCATATCAAAACCAGCTTGTCTAATCATAGGCTCAATTATTGCCATTGTTAAAACTACTGCAGATATTCCGTCTAAAAACATTCCAAGAATTATATAAAAAATCATCAAAACAATAATTAGTATGTAAGGTGAGAGCTGCATTGTATCTATCCAAATTGCTAAATTTCTCGGTAATCCAGTAAAGCCCATTGCTAGTGAAAGAAAAGTTGATCCAGCAAGAATAAATCCAATCATACAAGAGGTTTTGGTTGCTCCTAATAAGGACTTCTTAAATGAATCCACTGTTAAACTTTTTTGAAAAAAAGATAATATTAATGCTCCAACTACCCCTAGTGAAGCTGCTTCTGTTGCGGTGGCAATACCTGAATAAATAGATCCAATTACAGATACAATTAACAATATTACTGGGATTAGTTTGCCTGATTTTTTTATTTTTTCAATAAAAGGTATTTCTTCTGTCAAAACAGGCATTCTATTTTTATTCATCAATGACCAAATAACAACGTAAGTCATAAAAATAATAGCAATCATTATTCCAGGGAAAATTCCCGCAATAAAAAGCTTAGCAATGGACTCTTGAACTGTAACACCATAAATTATTAAAATTATAGATGGTGGTATCAACAAACCTAAAGTTCCGGATCCAGCTAAACTTCCAAGTAATATTTTTTCTGGATAATTCCTTTTACGAAGTTCAGGAATTGACATTTTTCCTACAGTTGCAACTGTTGCTGCAGAGGAACCTGAAATGGCTGCAAAAATTGCACAGCCAACAACATTTACATGAATAAGTCCTCCAGGAAGTTTTTGCATCCACGGAGAGAGTCCTTCAAAAAGATTTTCAGATAATTTAGTTCTAAATAATATTTCACCCATCCAAACAAATAATGGAAGTGCGGTAAGTGTCCAAGAAGATGACATTCCCCAAATTGTTGTTGCCATTGCATCACCAACTGGTCTTGACGTAAACAATTCCATTGCAATAGCTGAGACACCAATCATACTTAAAGCAACCCATACACCGCTACTTAAAAATAGTAATAAAACAGTAATAAAAAATATTGCTAATATAATTTCAGTCATTTCAGTGCTTTAAATAGATGGTGTAAAATACAAATAAAAAAGATTAAAGATCCCAAAGCTAAACTTGTCTGGGGTATCCAAATTAAAATTTCATCAGCACCTTCGCTTCTCTCCTGAAATTTATAAGAAACAAATAACATCTTGCTGAAATAGAAAAAAAGGAATCCAGAAAAAATAGACGAAATTGATAAACACCATAGTTCAAATATTCTTTTTAATCGACCGCCCATTTTTTCTAGAAATAAAGTAATTCTTATGTGGCCGCCCTCTGAAAATGTATAAGCAAGTGCAAAAAAGGTTGAGGCAGCCATACAATATCCTGAGTACTCTGACAAACCTCTTATGTAAAAATCAAAAATTCTAGAAGATATTCCAATTAAAATAAAAACTGCAACAAGTATGAGAAATATAGCTGCTAATATACCTGAAAATTTATAAATTCGATAAAGGAAGTTTTCTATTTTGATTAACATAATTTAAAAAGGCCATCTTTTATAGATGGCCTTTTATTTTAAATTATTAATATTTTGATAAAACAGTTTGTCCTCTTGAACCAGCTTTGCTAGCCCATTCTTTAGACATTGTTTGACCGACTTTTTCAAAATGAGATTTTAAAGCAGCGTTAACTTTACCAACATTCATGCCAGCATCAGCTAAAGCTTTTTTGTCATTTTTATTTCCCATTTTAGAAAGCTGCCAACCTTTTCTCTCAGCAACTGCTGCTTCTTTCATGATTAAGTCTTGAGTCGCTTTATCTAATTTATTCCACGCCTCTTTGTTTGCTATAATCATGTTTTTTGGAAACCATGCAGCAATGTCATAAAAATATTTTACTCCATTTTCCCAAATTTTTTTGTTCTTACCAGTTGTTGGAGAGGTAATCATACTTTCAACAGCTCCTGTAGAAAATGCTTGAGATATCTCAGCAGCTTCAATTTTAGTTGGAGCCATTCCAGTTAACTCTGCAATTCTTACAGTTGCACTGTTATAAGCTCTAAATTTTAAACCCTTAAGATCTGCTACACTATTAATTTCTTTTTTAGAGTACAAACCTTGAGCTGGCCAAGGAACTGCATACAAAAATACAAGTCCTTTTTTATCTAAACTTTTTGCAATTTCAGCTTTTGAAGCCTTATAAAGTTTCATAGCATCACCATACGAAGTTGCTAAAAATGGAAGTGAGTCGATTTCTAGTAATGGATCTTCTTTACCTAAAGCTGACATAAATCTTTCTCCAATTGGAGCCTGACCAGTTCTAACAGCTCTAAAAATTTCTCCCCCTTTAAATAGAGAACCACCCGGATGAGTAACTATAGTGAGTTTGCCTTTACTTTTTTTTGTTACATTATTTGCAAATTCAGTAGCGTTTGCTGAATGGAAGTTTCCGGCACCATAAGCTAGAGCCATATCCCATTTTTCAGTAGCATTTGAATGTGTAAATACAAGTAGGGCAACAAAAATTGATAAAATATATTTAAATATTTTCATTTCTCCTCCTTATTTTATTAAACACCTATTTGATTATGTCTAAATCTTTAAATCAATAAAAATTTTCACTACTTTTAATTGAATTATACAAAAAATTTTATATTATTAAGGAATCTTGATTGAACAATCTATTATACTCTTACAAATTATCTTCATAGATATTATTCTTGCAGCGGATAACGCGATTATAATTGGACTAATAGCAGCTAACTTTGTTCCTAAACACAGAAAACAGATTATATTGTGGGGTGTTGCAGGTGCTTTAGTTTTTAAAGTTATTTTTGCTGTATTTGCAACCTACTTGTTCAAATTTTATTTTATTAAAATTTTAGGTGGTTTACTTTTAGTTTGGATCGTTAATGATTTAAGAAAAGATTTGTTTGAGATCAAAAAAATTAAATCTCCAACTAAGGTATCAAAACAACCCTCATACATACAAAGTGTCTACAAAGTTCTTTTTGCGGATATAACAATCAGCTTCGATAACGTTATTGGGGTAGTTGGTGCCGCAAAAGGAAATTTTGGATTTATGGTTTTTGGTTTGGTTTTATCAGTCGTTTTGACAGGTGCTCTTGCGACTTACCTTGCAAATTACATTCAAAAACATTTATGGATCGCTTATATAGGTTTGGCCTTTATTTTAATTGTAGCCATTCAATTAATAATTGGTGGTCTTGTTGATTTAGAAATACTAAAGGTAGCTGAAGATTTTAAAAAGTATTTCTAGTTTTTTTTTCAATAAATTCAGCTCTTAATATTGTAATCAAAATAATTGCAATTAAAGGGATACAGATAATGTTCATTAACTTCCAATTAGTCAAAACTAACAATATACCAGCTGATAAACTTCCTATTGCGTGTACTGAATAAACTACAAAATCATTTAAACCTTGAGCTTTAAACTTTTCGTGCTCTTCGTAAGTTGTTACCAGAAGACTTGTCCCTGATATGAATAAAAAATTCCAGCCAAACCCTAGGAAAATGAGGGCAATTAGATAATTAAAAAAAGTTTGATCTAATAAACTTAGTAGTATTGTTACACTATAAAGAAATAAGCCAATGTACATTATATTGCTGTGGCCAAATTTCTTTATTAAATTTCCGGTTATTAAAGATGGTAAAAACATTGATGCAACGTGCATCTGAATAACAAAACTTGTCTTATCTAGTGACATATTTTCCATTACATGCATGCTTATTGGAGTAGCAGTCATCAAAAAAGTCATTATTGCATATCCAAATGCACTTGCCACCATTGCTTGCAAAAATCTAGGTTGAGAAATAATTTCAAAATAGCCTCTACCAATAAAACTTATATCTTTTTTTTCGATTGTATTGTTTTTGTAAAACAAAAAGAGAATAGCTGGCAGAAACATATACGCCGCAAGGTATACATATGAGCCAACATACAATTGTTCGGATATAAAGTTTTTTGTTAAATTTGCTGTGCCTGGACCAATAAATGCAGAAACTATACCTCCTAAAAGAATTATTGAAATTGCTTTTGGTATTTTCTCTTTATCAACACTTTCAGCTGCAGCAAATCGATATTGATGAGTAAAAGCCATTCCAACCCCAATAAAAAAATTTGCAAAACAAAATAAAATAAAATTCTGTGACATAATTGAATATGCGGCCAATAAAGAAACTAAAGAATTAGAAATAGCTGCAATAATAAAACCTGTCTTTCTTCCTAATAAACTCATTATTTTAGTGGCGACAATTGCTCCTATAGCGATACCAACAACAGATATTGACATTGGCAAAGTTGATAAAGATTTCAAAGGGCTTATTTGTGATCCAATAATACCACTTAGAAAAACTGTTACTGGCGCGGCTGTAAAGCTAAAAATTTGACTAAAAAAAAGTACGAATAAGTTTCTGTTCATTAGTTAGATCCTTATTTTAAGAATTAACTTATAAAGCGTATTTCATTTGGAATAGAACTTCAAACTTTTTCGTATTCAAAGTTTTGGGTAGTCTCGTTAACTTGTATTTGAACAGCTCCATTACTTAAATGAAACTTTCGAGCCATTTCTGTGAGTGGTGATAAAGTAATTAGCCGATTTAAATGATGTGTTTTTTTAATTAATTTGAATACCTCTTTTACGATTAATTTACCTCCACCTCTTTTTTTTGACCATACTGTATATGCAATTGCTATTTTTCCTACTTGATAGTCTCTACGGATACTTTGAAGAAAAGCATCTTTGCTCATCATATCTAATTCTTCAACACTTTTTGGTATTTCATTAGTAAAAGCAAAACACATTACAGCATGAATTTCACCTTTGTATTTTACTCCATAAATTTTTCTACCATAACTAGTTCTAAATTTATTATCCAATTCAGGTCTTACAGGATCCTCACTAGTATTACATTTTTTAAGCTCAATAATTTCTGCTCCTTTAATCCAGTCAAAAAGATTATCTATATTTTTTGAGATGATCTGTTTATTTCTTCTGATTCTAGCTTTAATTCTAGGTTTAAACGTTTTAGAACTTTTCGAATTATCGTTTTTTGTATATTTAGAAACTAATTGTTCTTTTACAGTTTGAAGAACTTCCTTAGTGTTTTTTGTGGCACTATTTTTAATATATTTGGAAACTAATTTTTGTTTTACATTTTTAAAAATTTGTCTCATATCAATTTTTTTTCAATCTTTTTAAAATATCATTTAGAGTTTTGTTAGTCGACTTATAAAATTTGAATTTTTTAAATAATTTAACACCTTGTTCATTCAATCCTCCAGGTGTTTGAGAATTTTTTACCAAAATTGATAAATCTTTTCCAGAATTTTTTTGTGCGTTTTCAGAGAGAGCAACAAACAATGAAGTAATATAATTTTGAGCATTTTCTCTTTTAATCCCTTTTAAAACAAGCCATCTTGATAAAGTATTTAAAAATTCGTAGAATGGTGCCATCATTCCGGAAGTTGACCAAAAATTAAGTGATTTTTTTTCATTATTGATTTCAATTACTGTACCTAAATGAGAAAAAAACTGTTTTACCTTTTTATTTGGCGGAAATATCGGAATTGGGCCTTTTCTTAATGAAATTGGTGGCAAAGGAATTGCTCGTACAATATTTTTATTATTTTTAGTTAATTTTTTTAATCTTGTAAGTTGTATTGTTGAAATAAAGCTAATAATAACATGTTTTTTTTTAAAATTTAGTTTTCTGATGATTTGATTGCCAACCTTTGGCGTAACAGCTAAAAAAACCCAGTCTGATTTATTGATTATTAGTTGGTTGTCTTTTTCAATTTGAATTTTTTTATTCTTTTTTCTTAAAAAAGAGGAAATTTTTTTATTTCGTTTTGATAAATAAATTTTTTTAAACTTTAATTTCGACCCTAAGATGCCAATAACTACAGCTTTAGTAATTTCACCAGTTCCAATAAATCCTAATTTCATAATATTAAGAATATTATTATCACAAAAACTAAAATATTGATGTGGCGCTAAAAATTACACTTAAAGGCTTTTTTGAAGGATAGCCCTAAAAAACCGGGAGCTAAAGATGGCTAGATAGGACTATCTAACTCCAATATATCACACTCCATAAAAATTGCATTAAGCAATTTTTTGATATTAATTAAATATTTATGAAAAAAGGTCACAGGCCTATTACAAAAGTCAAAAATCCAGAGCCAAATTCTATGAGTCCAGATTGGGTTGTGTGGGCTGCCTGGGCGGACCGCATCACTTTTGAGGAGATAAAAAAAAGATCCGGATATTCTGAAAGTGACGTAATCAAATTGATGAGGAAAAAGTTAAAACCCTCTTCTTTCAGACTTTGGAGAAAAAGAGCTAAAAATCAAAGCATCAAACATAGAAAAAAATTTGAATTATCAAGAAAAGAAATAAGAAGAAAAATAAAAAAAAATGACTATATATAAGAAATGAAAAATATTCTCATTTATACAGGTCCTTCTTGTAATTTTTGTGATGCTGCAAAAAGATTGCTTGAAAGAAATAAATTAAGATTTAATGAAATAGATATTTCATCCGGTGAAGGTATAAGAGATGAGATGATTAAAAAAACTAATGGTCAAAGAACTATCCCCCAAATTTTTTTTGGTGACCACCACGTAGGAGGTTACACTGAATTAAGAGCTTTAGAAAAAGAAAACAAACTAATAGACTTTCTAAAATAATATAAAGTAAATAATCAAAAGTATTAAAGTAATTTCAAAAAAAGTTTTAAATTGATATAATTTTTGTTCATCAAATTTTTCTTTAAGCTTATTTTTTATAAATGAAAAACTTAACTGAACCAATAATACACTTACAAAAATCCCAATAAAAGTCAGTTTAATTGAAAAATTTTTAAATCCAAAGTAACAAGCAGCTAAAAAAGAAAACCAAGAAATTTTTGAAATAAATATTTTAAATATTAATCCGACTTTTTTGTTAAAAATTGATTGAGTTTTTATAATTGAAAATGACCAAATTAAACCAAATAAAAAAAGGGTATATTGAAAAATCATTTTTTAGGCTTAAAGTTTAGACAGACACCATTGTTGCAAAATCTTTTTCCAGTTGGTTTAGGTCCATCATTAAATATATGTCCATGATGACCACCGCAATTTTTGCAATGATATTCTGTTCTTGCGTATCCAATATGATGATCAGTTTTTGTTTCAAACACGTTTGGTAAAGAGTCGTAGAACGAAGGCCAACCAGAACCACTTTCGTATTTTGAACTAGAGTCGAATAATTTTACATCACAATTTACACAGTGATAAGATCCTTCTCTTTTTTCTTCGTTTAATATACTTGAACCTGGTCTTTCAGTACCCTCTTCAAATAGAATTAATTTTTGTTCTGAAGAAAGTTTTGAATTAATTTTTTTCATAATATTGATGCACAAGATTTATGTAAAATTGCATGAAGCTCAACTAATTTTTTAAAATCTTTGTTATATCCACCACCTAATACGCCACATAAAGGTATTTTTTTATCAAAAAAATTTGAAATTACTAATTCTTCTCTACTTTTAATACCTTCATCTGTGATTTTTAATTTGCCTAGTCTGTCATTATGATGAATGTCTACTCCAGCAATATAGAAAATCAAATCGAAGTTTTCATTGTTTAAAATAAGTAAATTCTTTTTCAAAACATCAATATATTCCTTGTCTTCGGTATTGTCTTTTAATTCAACATCTAAATCGCTTTTTGATTTTTTTGCTGGGTAATTTGATTTACTATGCATGCTAAATGTAAAAACTGATCTATCTTTTTTAAAAATTTCAGAATTTCCATTTCCTTGATGAACATCTAAGTCAATTATCAATACTTTTTTAATAGTTTTTTTTGAAAGCACATGCTTAGCTGCAACTGCAACATCGTTGAAAACACAATAACCTGCTCCTTCATCACGTGTTGCGTGATGACTTCCACCAGCTGTGTTACACGATAAACGATTTTGTAAAGCCAGTTTACTTGCTAAGACTGTTCCACCTGTAGCTCTAAATGATCTATTAACTACGCTATCATTTAGAGGAAAGCCTATTTTTTTTTGAGATTGGGAACTTAAATTTTTGTTTTTAATCTTATTAATATAATCTACTGAATGCGCTTTACTTAATGTTTCAACAGAACAAAATTCAGGTTGTATAAATTTTTCAGTAACTCCTTCGCTGATCAGATATTTTGCAAGCTCACCAAATTTTTTAATAGGAAATTTGTTATCATCATTTATTTTTGCAACATAATCATCATGATTTATTATTGGTAAGTTCATTTAATTACTTATTCTCTTATTAGATATTAATATCCCACTTAAAATGAATAAGGCCCCTAATGCATGAAAAAACATAAATCTCTCATCAAAAATAATCATTGCCATTATCGCACTTAATATTGGCATTAGGTGTAAAAATATTCCTGATCTATTTGGACCAATCAATGAAATTCCTTTTATCCAGCAGATGAATGATAATAGGCCTGGAAATAAAACAACATAAGAGAGTGTTAGTGTGAAAGGTAAATTAATTTCAATACGATAACCTAAAATAAACTCAAAAATATATACTGGAATTAAAAACAGTAGACCAAAAGAAATAATTATTTGTAATAAACAGAGTTGAGATACATCATGTTTTTTTACTTTAAGTAAAGCTGAATATGTCGCCCAAGATAACATTGCAACAACCATAGTTAAATCACCTTTATTAAAATTAAGATTTCTTAAAACGTCAAAATTAGCTTTTGTAATAATCGTAATGACGCCCAAAAATGATAATGCTACTCCAATAAATTGAAATTTGTTGGCTTTCTCAATCTTTAATATCGAAGAGATGAACATAATCATTACTGGAATTGTCGAAATCATAAGAACACCACTAATAACTTGAGTAAAATTTAGTGAATAATAAACTATGGAATTAAAAACTGTAACGCTTGTTATTCCTAACAAAATAAAAAATTTATAATTATCTATTATATAATTTTTGTTAAGAATAATTTCATTATACGTAAATGGTATCAAAATAAGCCACGCAAATAACCATCTATAAAAATTTAAAGAAAAGGGTGGAATTTCATGGTAACTAGCATATTTTCCAACCAAAAAATTTCCAGACCAAAATAAAACTGCTAAAAATAGAAATATATAAGCAAAATTAATTTTTCTTATCAAGTCTAACTAAACCTTACCGAACTGTAAGGTTCTAAATCTAAATTGGTTTTTTCTCCAGAAATCATTTTTGATACTATTTTTCCCGAAATTGCACCTAGAGTCCATCCTAAATGATGATGACCAAATGAATAATAAACATTTTTATGATTTTTTGAACTTCCAATAATTGGTAAAAAGTCTGGTAGCGTTGGCCTAAAACCTAACCATTCATCCTCGTGCTCTGGTAATCCATCCAGCATATATTTTGCATTGTCTATTAAATTTTTAATTCTTGATTTTGAAAGTGGATTATCTAATCCTCCAAATTCTACTGTTCCGACAACTCTTAAACCTTGTTCCATTGGTGTCATACCGAAACCCCTATTTGCAAAAACAACGGGTCTTGAAATCAAATGTTCGCAATTTTTAAAATGAACGTGGTATCCCCTTTCAGTATCTAAAGGAATTTTTTCGTTTAAATTATCAGTTAGTTTTTTTGAAAATGCTCCACATGCAACAATTACTTTGTCAAAAATTATATTTTCATTGATAGTCTTTATAATCGGTGTGTCGCCATTGAAAATTATATTTTCTACATTTATTTTTTTGAATTTACCACCTTTTTTTAAAAAGAGGTCGAACAATTTCAATAATACTTTTCTTGGGTTTATAGTGTGTCTAGCATTAGGATAAAAAACTCCGCCATGGTAAAATTTTTTTAAGTTCGGCTCAAGATCGTTTATCTCTTTTGGACCAACTAACTGTTGTTCTACACCAAGTTGTTCCCTTATTTTTATTTCTAATTCTCTACTAGCTATATTTTTTTTGGTCCAAACATACATTATGCCTTTTTTTTTTACCAAACCATCTAGATCAATTTCGTCAAATAGTTCGTCATAAGCAGGTAATGCTAAGTCCAAAATTTGATGCATATATTTCGCTGTATGCATCATTTTTTTTGATGTGCAGTTTTTAATTAATTTAAAAAACCAAGGTATCATTTTCGGAACATAGTTCCATTTTAAAGCTAATGGTCCTGTTGAACTAATAAGCATTGCGGGAACATCAGTTAGTATGTCTGGTCTATTTAGTGGTACAGATGCGTAAGGTGAAAAATGACCAGCATTTCCATAAGATGCTGCTGAACCAGGTTCCTCTCTATCAAAAAGATGCACTTCATAGTTTTTTTTTTGAAGAAACAAGGCGTTACAGACACCTTGAATACCAGCGCCTACTATTCCAATTTTAGTATTACTCATGCTTAAAGATACAATATCAAAAAGAAAAATTATTGCGACAAATTAAGCAATAAGTTGCTTTTGATAAATTTTTGTACTCATCACAATACTAAAACCTATCATCGTTGCTAACATTGAAGAACCGCCATAAGACATTATCGGTAAAGGGGAACCAACTATTGGTAACAAACCTAAAACCATAGACATATTTACAGTGATAAATACAAAAATTGATGATGCAAATCCAAAACAAAACAATTTACCGAAAAAACTTCTAGCATTTTTTCCTATATCTATAATTCTATAAATAATAACGCTGTAAATAAATAAAAGTGTTAACGACCCAATAAAACCATGCTCTTCGGAAAATAACGTAAAAATAAAATCTGTATGTTTCTCAGGTAAAAATTCAAGGTAACCTTGTGTTCCTTTTAAAAAACCTTTTCCAGTAAGACCACCTGATCCTATAGCTATTTTAGATTGAATAATTTGATAACCCGCTCCTAAAGGATCTTTATCAGGATTAAAAAAAGTTAAAATTCTAAGTTTTTGATATGGTTTTAAAAATGCAATAACAAAAGGCATTGAAATCAATAAAAACAAACCTGAATATATAAAATATTTTAAGTTAATGCCTGCAAGCCAGAGCACTATAATTCCGCTTAATGCAATTAAAATTGAAGTTCCCAAGTCAGGTTGACTGACAACTAACAATATTGGTAAAATCAATATCATCATTGGAACAAGTAAATTTTTAAAGTTGTTAATCTGGTTTATCTGGGCTCTGTGATAAAATTTTGCAAAACAAACTATGATAGCAATTTTCATCAATTCTGACGGTTGAAGATTTATAAAGTATAAATCGACCCATCTTTGAGAACCAGAGGCAGTAATTCCGTAAAGAGATGCCCATATAAGTAATCCCAAAACTATAATATAAAATAGATAACCAGTTGCATGCCAAAATCTTATATTTAAGAAAGAAAGAATAAACATCATTATAAAGAAAATTATAAATCTTAAAACATGACTTTTTGTATGGTATAAAAGTTCACCTCCGTCGGTTGCATACATTGCTAAAGAACTTATGACACCTAATATTAAAATACAGACTATCAGAATATAATCCATCGATCTTAATTTTTGAAAGAATGTTGTTTGTCCGCTTAGTGCTGTTTCTTTAAACATTTATATTTCCATTAAACTTTTTTCTCTGATTTTTTCTCTTTCTTCGTGTCTATCAATAATAGTTTTAAATAGTTTTTTTGCCAAAGGTGCTGCAGCAGAACTTCCCGCTCCACCATGTTCCACAAAAACACTTAAAGCATATCGTGGATTAACATATGGTCCAAATGCTACATATAAGGCATGATCTCTTTCTTCATAAGGAATTTGTGATATATCTAGATCAAGTTCTCTTTGTATCTCTGTAATTTTTTTGACCTGAGAAGTTCCAGTTTTTCCTGCAAATTGGTATTTTTTATCGTTAATTCTTGATGAATAGGATGTGCCTGAGACTTCGTTTGTAGATGCAAACATAGCTTCAAGAACGAATTTTACATTTTCCTGGTTTCTATACAAAGGTTTATAAAGATCGGTATCGCCTTTTTTCTTCTCTAAAGAAAAGTCAACCAATGCATCATCTTGTTGGAAGTCGCTTAATAGTTCAATTCTATTTTTTTCCATTTCAGCTTTTATTTTTTCATAAGAGTCACTTTTTTTATCGTAGATTATTTTTGGTTTAATCTTAAAACCTCCATTTGCAAGTTGAGCAGTCATAAGACACAGTTGAAGTGGAGTTGTCTGCATATATCCTTGGCCTATACCAGTAATTAAAGTTTCTCCTAAAACCCATCCTCTTCCTAGTGCATTCTTTTTCCATTGTGTTGATGGTATTAATCCTTTTTTCTCTTCGTTGTAAGTCCCATTAAATACTTTTTCTCCTAAACCAAATTTTTTTGC
>CACJBX010000004.1 GCA_902591755.1 uncultured Pelagibacteraceae bacterium | reverse complement strand
TAATAATTTTCTCTGCTCGAGATAGTTCGATATCATTAGTCCCAACTGCTGCTCCAACTGCTAAACCTTTTTTTTGAACTTTTTTTATTTCTAATATCTGATCATTAATAGAGAGATTTCTGTGAATAACTCCAATACCCCCTGCCTTTGCAATTTCGATTGCCATTTTAGACTCTGTGACTGTGTCCATGGCAGACGAAAGCAAAGGTATTTTAAGATTCAAGTTTTTTGAAAGTTTGACAGAAGTATTAACCTCGGAAGGAAGCACAGAGGAATACTTTGGCGCTAAAGTGACATCATCAAAGGTAAGTGCTTCTTTTATAGGGTCCATAATAGTTTATATACGATTCCTGAAAATTTTAAAGTGACTATCTTAAATTTTTACAGATGATGAAGCTTTCTTTCGAGTCTTTTCTGCTTGAAGGTGGTTTAAAGATTTTGCTTTCTTTAAAGTTTTTTTTTGCATTTTCAACAATTTCATTAAATGTTGAGCCCATAAAAATTTTCGATAGAAAAATTCCTTTTGGTCGCAACATACCAACAGCAAAATCCATTGCAGTTAAAGAAAGTTCACCCGTTTGAATTGAATCTAAATTTTTATTTCCAGTTGTATTGACTGCCATATCAGAGACTACGAGATCTATTTTTTTTGGAAAGTAATCTGAAATTATTTTTTGGTTTTTATTATCCAAAAAATCGCCGACAACATGATAAACGTCTTTTATTTTCTCAACTTCTTTAAGATCAATAGACATTATTTTTGACCCTTTTGATTTTTCAGATAGATATTGTGTCCAGCTTCCAGGTGCAGAACCTATATCTAAAATATTTAAATTATTTTTAATTATTTTAAACTTTTCGTCTAACTCTTTGAGTTTATATACTGCTCTCGACCTATAACCTTCCAGCTTTGATTGACGAACGTATTTATCTTTTCTTTGTCTTATAACCCAACTTTTAGATATCTTATTCTTTTTCAACTATTGTTAAACCTTAAGCTTTTTAGTTCTTTTTGATCTTGAAGAGTATAAATATCAATCTTTATATTTTTATCTAATCTCATATCAACATTGTTTTTCCAAATTCCAGCAGCTAAATGCATAATGCCGATTTTATTATTCGGTAAGTAAGGCTCTACAAATGTTTTTTGGATACTATCGTATTTTGGAAGTAAATTACTTGCAATCCAGTTACAATTTAAAGGTAAAAATTCTGTGTCTACTTCATCTATGTAAACACTTAGATTTATTGCTAACCCTTCTGAGCCAAAAATTTTTCCACTTTTTAAAGTTTGTCTTAAATTTTTTTGCCATACCTCCCAGCATGGTGAGTTTTTTTGAAGTGAAAAAACACCTATATTAATGTGGGGTGCGAATGCAAGTTTTCTTGATTTTGATATATCAATATTTGATGAAAGAGCGTGTTTGAAATTTTGGCTTTTAACAATCGCTAATTTTCCAAGTAACCATTTAACTTTTGACATTACTTTGTATCCTGGGCCCATCGTTTGAGTTATTCCTAATTTTCCTTTTTCACATGCTTTGAAATATAATTCTACACACTTCCAATCATTGACCCATGCATCACAGTCTATCCAAAGATACTTATCATATTTTGGAAAATATTTTGGTAGAAATGCTCGAGACACTTGACTTTTGAGCCATTCTTTTCCCATTACTTTTAAATTTGAAACTTCAATATCCCATTCTGCTTTTGCTAATTCATCAACCTTATTTTTTAATTGCTCTCTTTGATTGTCATTCATTCCTGCATCGAGTACACAAATTGCTGTATCTTTACTCTCAGGTTTCTTTTTAATTGAGTCAATCAATTCAATTAACAAATCAAAATACTTTTCATCTGCTAATGAAACTATAGCGCTTTTTTTCATTTAAAGGACATCTTCTTGATCTTCGCCATCTTGATTGGCATGACTGAATTTTTTGGATAGCTTGCGAAAATGAAAAAAACTAATTGGTATAAGAAGGAAGTATATTAGCGTTGATACCACTATAACGTTATAAGTATAAATTAATAACAAGCCAAAAAATAAAATTAACGTAAATAATAAAAAAATTGTTAATCTTCTTGGTACCACAATCTTTTTAAAAGAATAAGTTGGTATCTTGCTAATCAATAATATTGAAGTTAAAATAAAAAAACCAGGTACAAGGTATTCATTTTCGATCGAAAAAAACTGAAGTTCACTAAAACTATAAATTAATGGAAATAAAACTAAAATACCTCCAGCCGGTGAAGGGACACCTTCGAAAAAATTATCTTTCCACTTTGCATTGGTATTTGAAGTAATGTTAAATCTAGCCAATCTTAAAGCAACACAAATTACATAAATCAAACAAACTAACCACCCCACTCTTCCAAGATTATTTAAGGACCAAAAATACATTATAAATGCTGGAGCAACTCCAAAACTTATAACGTCTGTTAAAGAGTCAAGTTCTTTACCAACTTCAGATGTTCCTTTAATAAGTCGGGCAATTCTTCCATCAAGACCATCTATAATCCCCGCAACTAATATTGCAAGAACTGCAAAACCAAAGCTGCCATCAAAAGCAAATTTAATAGACGTTAAGCCTATACACACGCCTACTAGTGTAAACATATTAGGTAAAATTGATCTTGTTTTCTTATTTGCAACTAATTTGAAATTTTTATTTTGTTGTTCCATTTTATTTTTTTGCAATTAATGTCTCGCCAGCAACTGCTCTTTGATTTACTTTCACTAAGGGTTTATAATTTTCAAAGTATATGTCTGCCCTACTGCCAAATCTAATCATCCCCATTCGATCACCTTGGTTTAGTTTTTCTCCTTTGTTTGTCTCAGTAACAATACGCCTAGCAATCAAACCAGCTATCTGAACAACTACTACTTGATCACCATTACTATTTTTTATTTTATAATAATTTCTTTCATTGTCTTCGCTGGCTTTATCTAGAGATGCGTTTAAAAACTTACCAGGTTTATATAAAATTTCCTCAATTTCACCACTGCATGGAATTCTATTTACGTGACAATCGAAAACATTCATGAATACGCTTACTTTGGTAAATTTTTTATTCTCTAAGGAAAGTTCTGAAGGACCATTTACTTCCTCTACTTTTATCACTAATCCATCAGCCGGACTTACAAGATAATTTTCATCATTAATTGGGAATCTTTCCGGGTCTCTGAAAAAATAGTAAACCCATATTGTAAGAATAACACCTATTAAACCCAAGAAACCACTTATTAAATATAAAACAAGTGTTCCAAGTCCAAAGATTACTAAAAACTTATAACCCTCGTTATGTATTTTCGGAAAAACTTTATCTATCATAATCCTTTATTTGATAATTTCTGATTAATATGTATATAAAAAGCAGAAATTCAATTACTAAGATTTATACATAAATATGAGCAAAATTAAGGTCAAAAACCCAATCGTCGAGTTGGATGGCGATGAAATGACAAGAGTAATTTGGGAGTTTATTAAGAATAAACTGATATTACCGTACCTAGATTTAGGAATTGAATATTACGATCTTGGTATGAAAAGCAGGGATGATACTTCAGATCAAATAACCATTGATTGTGCGAATGCAATTAAAAAGAATGGTGTGGGTATTAAGTGTGCAACAATTACTCCAGACGAAGCACGAGTAAAAGAATTTAATTTAAAAAAGATGTGGAGATCTCCAAACGGTACAATTAGAAATATCATTGGAGGAACTGTATTTAGAGAGCCCATTATTTGTAAAAATGTTCCAAGATTGGTACCATCATGGACTTATCCTGTGATTATTGGAAGACATGCATTTGGTGACCAATATAGAGCAACCGATTTTAAAGTTCCTGGTAGAGGAAAACTTGAAATTAAATGGACTTCTGAAGATGGCAAAGATACCAAAAATTATGAAGTATTTAATTTTCCTGGATCAGGTGTGGCTTTGTCAATGTATAATCTAGATAAATCAATAGAGGATTTTGCTCGATCTTGTTTTAACTATGGATTGATTAAAAAATGGCCAGTTTATCTTTCAACAAAAAACACTATTTTAAAAACTTACGATGGAAGATTTAAAGATATATTTCAAGGTGTTTTTGAAAAAGAATTTAAATCGTCATTTGAAAAAAATAATTTAACCTATGAACATAGGCTTATAGATGACATGGTTGCCTGCGCGATGAAGTGGAGTGGTAAATATATTTGGGCTTGTAAAAACTATGATGGTGACGTTCAATCAGATACTGTTGCTCAAGGATATGGTTCTCTTGGACTAATGACAAGTGTCTTGCTCGCACCAGATGGAAGAACAATGGAGGCAGAGGCTGCTCATGGAACTGTTACGAGACATTATCGAATGCATCAACAAGGAAAGGAAACTTCAACAAATCCTATAGCATCAATTTTTGCTTGGACTAGAGGACTTGCTCATAGAGGAAAATTAGATGTAAATGATGAGCTAATAAAATTTGCAAATACGTTAGAAAAAGTTTGTATTGATTGTGTTGAAACTGGATCAATGACTAAAGACTTGGCAATTTTAATTGATTCAAATCAAAAATACCTAACTACTAATCAATTTCTTGATGCAATCGATGGCAATTTAAAAAAGAAATTAAATTAAACTTTTAATCTTTTTAAAACTCTCTTCTATTTTGTTTGAATGAACTCCACCAGCTTGGGCAAAATCAGATCTACCTCCACCACCTTTTCCACCAAGAATTTCTGAACCAGATTTTACAAGTTTTATTGCATCGTACTTTTTAGTTAAAGAGTCTGTAACTCCTACTGCTAAACCAATTTTATCATCTTTAATTGCATATATAACTACAATTCCCTCTTTAATATCTTTCTTACCTTGATCAACAAGTCTTCTTAATTCTTTAAAAGGCAAGTCATCAATTTTTTGAAATCTAATGTTTATTTTTTTAATATTCTCATCTTTAACAATATTCTTTTTCTTATCTGATAAAATACTTTTTACTGTTATTTCCTCTAATTGTTTTGTCAGTTCCTTAATTGTAATCTTAAGGTCATCTGATTTTTTAATTGGTTTTCCTCCAAGTTTGGCGATTTCACTCGACAATGATTTGATAGTTTCTTCATTTTTTTGAGAGGACAAACTAGACATCTTATCTTTTGACTTTAGATATTCTTCAAGCTGTTTATCTCTTAATGCTTCAACTCTTCTAACACCTGCTGCTATTGATGACTGACTGACTACTTTAAATTTACCAACCTCACCAGTGTTTTTTACATGTGTTCCACCACAAAGTTCTGTTGAAAAATATTTGTTACCTTCTTCACCCATAAACACAACTCTTACTTCATCTCCATATTTTTCTCCAAATAATGCCATCGCTCCTTGTTCAATTCCCTCTTCAGGAGTCATTAATCTGGTAACAACTTCTGTTTTTGAGTTTACAAACTTGTTAACATTTTCATCAATTTTTTTCATTTCTTCATCTGTAATTGGTTTCATATGACTAAAATCAAATCTTAATCTATCTGGCGCAACTAATGATCCTTTTTGCATCACATGTGTGCCTAAAGTTCTTCTAAGAGATTCATGTAATAAATGAGTTGCTGAGTGATAAGCTCTTATATTTTGACGTCTTTTTGAGTTTATTTTTAGTTCAACATTATCTTTAAATTTAATTGTTCCTTTTGAAACTTTGCCAAAGTGAACAAACAAGTTTCCAATTTTTTTTTGAACGTCGTTTACTTCGAATTTGTTTTCGCCTGAAGTTATTGTACCTTTGTCACCAACCTGACCACCTGACTCCCCATAAAAAGGAGTTTGGTTTAAAATAATTTGTCCTTCTTCTCCCTCTTTTAGTTGCTGAATTTCTTTATCATTTTTTATAATTGCAGTAACACTTCCTTCAGCCTGATTAGTCTCATAACCTAAAAATTCAGTTGGACCAATTTTTTCTTTTAGGTTAAACCAAATTTCACTTACTGAACTGTCACCCGACCCTTTCCAATTCTTTTTTGCTAGTTCCCTACTTTTTTTCATCATCTCATCAAATTTTTTGTTATCTACTTGAAGAGATTTGTTCTTAAGAATATCTTCTGTTAAATCTAACGGAAATCCATAAGTATCATAAAGTTTAAAAGCAACCTCACCAGAAAGAACCTTGTCTATTTTTGAGATTTCATCATCTAAAATTTTCATACCTCTTTCTAATAAAACCAAAAATTTTTCTTCCTCCATTTTCAAAGTTTCTTTGATAAGTGACTCTGCCCTTTTTAACTCCGGATAATTTTTAGACATTTCATCTAAAAGCGTTTTAAAAATATTGTAAAAAATTGGTTCTTTAGATCCTAGTAAATGTGAGTGTCTCATTCCTCTTCTCATAATTCTTCTAAGAACATAACCCCTTCCTTCATTAGATGGTAAAACTCCTTCTGCAAGTAGAAATGAACTTGCCCTTAAGTGATCAGCTATTACTCTAAAACTTGATAAATTATTTTCGTTTGGTTTAACTTTTACAGTTTCTGAAATTGAATTAATTAATTTTAAGAAATGATCTGTTTTGTAATTATCATGTGTGCCTTGAAGAAGAGCTGCCATTCTCTCAAGACCCATCCCTGTATCTACCGAAGGTTTGGGTAAATCAATTCTTTTATCTTTTGAAACTTGTTCATATTGCATAAAGACTAAGTTCCATATCTCAATGTATCTATCGCCATCTTGGTCTTTACTTCCAGGAATCCCACCTTTTAAATGATCTCCATGATCATAAAAAATTTCAGAACAAGGTCCGCATGGACCTGTTTCACCCATTGACCAAAAATTATCTGAGGTAGAAATTTTAATTATTCTATTTTCATTTAAGCCCGAAATTTTTTTCCAAAGTTTAAATGCTTCTTCATCTTCGTTATAAACAGTAAAATAAAGTCTATTTTTATCTAATCCAAAATCTTGAGTTATTAAATTCCATGCAAGTTCTATTGCTCTTTCTTTAAAATAATCTCCAAAAGAAAAGTTTCCAAGCATTTCAAAAAATGTGTGGTGTCTTGGAGTATATCCTACGTTTTCCAAATCATTATGTTTACCACCTGCTCTAACGCATTTTTGTGAAGTTGTGGCTCTTTTGTAATCTCTTTTTTCTAATCCAGTAAAAACATTTTTGAACTGGACCATTCCAGAATTAGCAAACATTAACGTTGGGTCGTTATTAGGAACTAAGTTGCTAGACTCAACTATTTTATGATCATTTTTCTCAAAATATTTTAGAAAAGTATTTCTTATTTCATTTAGGGTTTTTTGAGCCATATTTTTAAAATACAGCTTTTTTAAATGATGTCTATAATCTTAAGGGGAAAAAGGCGCCTGTTACAGCGCCTTTTCTTAACTAATAATGACTATTTAGCTAATTCTTTTTTGCAGGAGGAGTCTCTTCTTTTTGACTTGCTTCTATTTTCTCCTGATCAAGTGGGTTACCTTCGATTTTTTTAGTAATCACACCTGCTTTTTCTCTAATTGCCATCTCTATTTCAGCGGCAACTTTTGGATTTTGTTCTAAGTAAATTTTGGCATTTTCTCTTCCTTGGCCAATTTTTTCACCTTTGTATGCATACCAAGCACCAGATTTTTCAACAATCTCTGCTTTTGCTCCAAGGTCAATTAATTCACCTACTTTGCTAATTCCTTTTCCATACATTAGATCAAACTCAACTACTTTAAATGGTGGAGATACTTTGTTTTTAACAACCTTAACCCTTGTAGAGTTACCAATGATTGCATCTTTATCTTTTATCGCACCAATTCTTCTAATATCCATTCTTACAGATGAATAGAATTTTAATGCATTTCCACCTGATGTAGTCTCAGGACTTCCAAACATAACACCTATTTTCATTCTGATTTGGTTAATGAAAATCATCATTGTGTTTGTATTTGATATTGAGCTAGTTAATTTTCTTAAAGCCTGACTCATTAATCTTGATTGAAGACCTACGTGATGATCACCCATGTCTCCTTCAATTTCAGCTCTTGGTGTTAATGCTGCAACTGAGTCAATAACTATTACAGAAATAGAACCTGACTTAACAAGTGTATCTGCTATCTCTAGTGCTTGCTCACCAGCGTCAGGTTGTGAAATTAATAATTCCTCTGTGTTTACACCTAATTTTTTTGCATACACTGGATCTAAAGCGTGCTCTGCATCAACGAATGCACATATTCCGCCAGCTTTTTGAGCCTCAGCGACTACTTGAAGTGCAAGTGTTGTTTTTCCAGAAGACTCTGGACCATAAATTTCGATAATTCTTCCTTTTGGTAATCCACCAATACCTAGCGCTAAATCTAAGCTTAGAGAGCCTGTAGAAATAGACTCTATATCCATAGCTTTTTTCTGGCCAAGCTTCATTACAGAACCTTTTCCAAAGTTATCAGTAATTTGACTGATTGCTGCGTCTAAAGCTTTATTTTTTTCTTTATTTTCCAAGTCTTTATCTTTCGCGGTTTTAACCACTTTTAAGTTATTTTTTGTCATTTGATGCCTCTTTTTTATTAATTGTTAACATACGAATCATGCTTTTAAATGTACACATTTTGTTCTCATTGGCAAGGATTAAATAAAAATCTCTAAATTACTTAATAATATTGAGATATTTTGCGTTCAAAAGACCTACTGATTTTAAAAGCTCTAACTGTGACAATAGGAGGTTTCTTTCTGAATTAGCTAGATTGATTCTAGCAGTTAAAAGAATTGTATTTGATTGAATAACATCAAGTGTGGTTCTTCCAAGTCCAGTTTCATACTCAACTGTGATCCCCTCGTGAGCAATTTCTGCAGCTTTCACCTGCGCACGAACTGAAGATAACAAACTATCTGAAGATTGAAACTTAGACCAGGCACTAGCAACGTTTGTTTCATTAGTTCTAAGAGCATTATCTAAAAGTAATTGTTTTCGATTTTGTAAATTCTTGCTTCTTTCAAGAGATGCTGAATTTTTTCCTCCTTGAAATATTGGCCATGAAATTTCAGCACTTACTGTCTCTTGTTCTCTTTCATCATAAGATGAACTAAAATCGTCTGACTTTGAAGACTTAGCTGAAATTGTTGCTGAAGGTGAAAATTCAGAAAGAGCAATTTTAACATCCTTTTCAGATTGATCATACTCTAGTTTGGCGATTGTAAGATCTGGATTGTTCCCTTTTGAAATTTGAATTGCATTTTGAAGGGATGTCGGAATATCAAATTCTATATTTACATCTTCACCTAAGCTATCAATATCATCTAGTGGACCTATAATCTTTTCATAAAGAAGTTTAGCAGTTACTAAATCGTTTTGAGAGCTGATAAATTGAGCTTGGGCTCCAGCTAATGATGACTCTGATTGAGCTAAGTCTGCTAAAGTAATTATTCCGCTTTCAAGTCTATTTTGATCAGTTTCGACTTGTCTTTCTAATAGATCTAAATTTTCTTTATTTATCTTAAATTTCTTATTTGCTAAGATAACTCCTGTAAAAGCTTCAGCGGCACTTAAAATAACTTCTTGTTCTTTCTTTAATAATTTTGCTTTTGCTAAATTTACTCCAATTCTACTTTTTTCAAGATCTGCTTTTCCACCTAAACCTTGAAAAACTTTTTGCTCTATCGTGACAGTTTGTGTCTCGGTATCTACATCAGTAATAGAAGCATCTGTTCCATCACGATCAGTTAATTTTTTGGTAGTCGCTTCACTTTTTGTGCCGGTAATTGTAACAGAAGGCAAAAACTCACTTTTTGAAATTTTCAAATCCTCTTCAGATACTGAAATGTTTTTTCTCTCTGCATTTAATTCAGGGTTACTTAAGTAAGCATCTTGCAACGCTTTGTAGAAATCTGCAGCATACAAATTTTGTGTCAAAATAAATAAAATTAAAATTATTAATCTGAAAAAATTAAACATGTTTAAATTTCACCTTTTTAATTTGATGGTTTTCATTAAGATCTATAACTGCTGAAGAATATTTTGGAGCATGTTTAAACATGTTTTGAGTAATTCTTTGATAAGTCATCATAAAAGTTTCAACTTCTCTTTCGTTCATTATTTTTGAATTTTTTTTTGTTCCACTTTTCATTTTAAGTTTTTTTTCTTGTTTCAATCTCCATCTTTTTAATAATTTAAAATTTTTAGCTTTTAAATATAACAGACTATCTAACTGATCAAAGAGTTTTGAATATTTCGATTTAAGTTGATTATTAACATAACTTCTCCAAATCTTTTTTTTGTCTGCATTTTTTTCTAAAACATTTATCGGTCTATTTAAAGATCTACTACCTTCAGCCCTAGCACCAACACACCAACCCTCTAAAATTAAAATATCTGGTTTCTTTTTTAATTTGAACCAACTATTTTTTTTGCACCTGTCATCAATTGACTTATCAAATTTTGGAATACTTATTGATCTAAATGTATTTTTTTTAACTTTCCTGAAAAGATTAGTCATTAATTTTATGTCATGCGTGCCTGGAACTCCTCTTGTAAGTAACAAAGGATGTTTATTTTTCGACAATAAAATTCTTTCTTTTCTAGTTTTATAAAAATCATCAATAGAAATTTTGAAAACCTGTAATTTAAAATACTTGATAAGTACTAACCTTAATAAAGTTGAAATTGTTGTTTTTCCAGTCCCCTGACCTCCTGCAAGACCTACCAGCAAAGTTTTTTTATTTTTCCTTTTTTTGTTAATCCAAAAACATAAAGGAATTATATGGGATTTTATCATTTGATCTTTGTTTTTAAACTTTTCTTTTTTTGTTTCTTGTGACTGTATATATTTTACACAATCTTTTCTTACCTTTTCAAAACACTCTCTATAATTTTGCATCTTATTTTTTTTGGTCTAATGGATGGTTCTCACCATTATTGACTGGAACATCTTTTAAAGCAAAAGTATCTATTTCGTCAATACATGCAATGTTTATTCCATAAATTTTCGGATTAATTCTTGGTCTATTGTGAGTATGAATACCACATATAGAACAGAAATAGTGTTTGGCAACTTTTGTATAATATTGGTAAAGTTTTAATGTTTTTTCACCTTTAATTAATTTAAAGTCGTTCTCTCCTATCACGCCAATTATATATCCTTTTCTTTTACATAAAGAACAATTGCATCTCATGAATTTTTCAATACCTGTTTCAGGTATCTTTACTTCAGCTTCAACTTCACCACAATGACATGTTAATTTTTTAATCATTTTTCAATTCTATCCATCTTGTGATTTTTACCATCGTTCACTCTCACATTAAGTTCAAATAATTCTTTAGTTGAGATATCTTCTAAACACCCAACGTTTACTCCATATGTATTTGGATCGCTCCTTCTTAAATTATGGGTATTTATTCCGCAGACTGAACAAAAAAAGTGCTTTGCAGTTTTTGTATTGAATTGGTAAAATTTAATTTTTTCTACACCCTTAACTATTTCTAAATCTTTCTTATCCACTATAGTTGTGATCGAGCCTTTTCTTTTACAAATAGAGCAGTTACATCTGTAATAATCATTTAATTTTTCATTTAATTTTATTTTTATTTCTATTGCTCCGCAGTGACATGTTAATTTTTTCATCTCCTTTTTACTCTATCCCTTGTAAAAGTTATCCACAACGTATCAAAATGTGGTTTCGGTGTTCTCGTTTTGACTCACTTTTGATTCAATTTCAGACTCAAAATACAACCTATTTGACTATATCGATTTATTAGGCTATTAATTACAAAGGAACAAAATAAGAACATTTATGAAGCTAACTATACCCTATTATTTACACAAAGCTGGAGCAGGTTTTCCTTCGCCAGCTACAGACTACATTGAGGAAGACATAGATCTAAATGTTCACCTCATAAAGAATGTTCCTGCAACATTTATAATTAGGGTGCAGGGAAAATCTATGGTCAACGCTGGAATTTACGATGGAGATTTATTAGTTGTAGACAAAAGCCTAAAGCCTAAAAATTTTTCTACTGTTATAGCAAATGTTCATGACGAACTTGTTGTCAAAAGTTTTGTCAAAGAAAACGATAAACAATTTCTAACCTCTGGATCTAAAAAATTTGAGGATAGAATTTTAATAAATGAAGAAGCAGATGTTTTTGTTTGGGGGGTCGTAACTTATGTCATCCACTCTGTATACTAAAAAAATTGCATTGATAGATTGTAATTCTTTCTATGTTTCTTGTGAAAGATTATTCAACCCAAAAATAAGAAGGCTACCTGTGGTAGTTCTTTCTAATAACGATGGGTGTATAATATCAAGATCTAACGAAGCGAAAGCTTTAGGGATTAAAATGGGAGAGCCTTATTTTAAAGCAAGAAATATTATTATAAAAAACAATGTTCAGGTATTTTCTTCAAACTATTCTCTATATGGAGACATATCACGAAGAGTAATGCGAACACTAAAAAGATTTAACTCAAAAATAGAAGTTTATTCTATTGATGAAGCTTTTTTAGATTTGTCTAATTTTTCAGATAAAGAAGTAAAAGATGTCGGTAAAGAAATTAGAAATACTGTTTTACAATGGACTGGTATACCAACTAGTATTGGAATAGCTGAAACTAAAACTTTAAGTAAGGTTGCAAATCATATAGCGAAAAAACAAAAGTCAGGTGTTGTAAGTTTGGTCAATATCAAGGACTTAGACCCAATATTAGAAAAAGTTGAAGTAAGAGATATATGGGGAGTTGGAAAACAACTCTCAAAGTTTTATATCAAAAATAGAATTTATAATGCAAAACAATTAAAAAATGCTTCAAATACTTGGATTAAAAAAACAAAAAACGTTCTTAGTTCAAGAACTGCTATGGAGCTTAGAGGTGTTCCTTGTATTGAAATTGAAACTAAACAAGCAAAAAGAAAAAGTTGTTGTGTATCGAGATCATTTGGAAAGAAAGTAGAAAAACTCAGAGAACTGAAAGAATCTGTAACAAGCTATTGTTTAAATGCAGCAGAAAAAATTAGATCTGAGTCACTAGTCTGTAAGTCTATCACTGTTTTTATAAGAACAAGTCCTTTTCAAAATAAAGGTATATTCTATTCAAATTCAAAGACAATTGATTTCCCTATTGCAACAAATAATAGTATCGAAATAGTTAAAAATGCTCTTACAGGTCTTGATCTAATATACAAAGATGGATTCAAATATCAAAAAGCTGGTATAATCTTGTCGGGTTTGTCTGACTCTGAAAAAGGAAATAGTTTATTTAAGTCTACAAAAGACGAAAGAATTAAAAACTTAATGCAATCTATTGATAACACTAACTATAGGTATGGAAGATCAACAATTAGCTTGGCAAGTGCAGGGATAAATAAAAAATGGAGTATGAGAAGACAATATTCCTCAAAAATTGATACTGCAGATTTTTATTCTTTGCCTAAAATACTAGCAAACTAGTGCGGACGTACATCCCCAATGTTTGAGAGTGAAGCATCGAATTCTTTAACGTTTTCTCTATTGGATAAATTGAAAATGATAAATAAAAACAAGACAAGAAGAAGTAGAGGAAAGATAGTAATTAAGGAAATATTTTTATTTATGATGGCAAAATAAATTACAAAAAATAAAATTGATCTTATAGTAACATTAAGCTTAAAAACAGAGATAATAGATAAACTATGTTTAACTAGATTTAAAAAACTCATTTTCGATGGCCCAAAATAACGTTTGCCTCTAGTTGATTTAATAGATCCAAAGCTCTTTTCAATTTTAACAAGCGATCCAGAAAAACTATTCCAGGAAGATTTTTCTATGATAAACTTTTTAACCACTGATTTAGGTAAACAGGTGAAATTTCCAAATTTGATATTTTTTCCAGTAAAGAAATATGTCAAAAATTTATGGATTACATAAAAAAAGGTAAAAACTGATCCTTCAGATCTTTTAATTCTTTCACCAACTATAGCTTTTTCAACGTAATAATCTGTGCTTTCTATAAATTTACTAATTTCATCAGGTCTGTCCTCCCCATCACCATCCATCGGGATTACATAGTCAAAATCCTCATTTTCATAAATATATTTCAAACCAGTCGCAATTGATCTGGCATGACCAACATTTTTTAGTAAACTGATAACTTCAACTTTGATTTCCTCTGTGGAGAATCTTTTATCATCATATTCCTCTGTCGATCCATCGTTAATTACAAAAATTGAGAACTTACAATTAATATTTTTTACCTTCAAATTTATATCTTCAATAAGTTTTTCAAGAGACTGCCAATCGTTATAAACTGGAATTAAGATTATTATTTTTTTCATCTATAACCTACACAAACTTTTTTAGTACAAATGTAAGCATTTAGTAAATCAACATTTTTTTGATTTATTTCTCCAAGCCATACTGGTCTTCCTTCCATATGGTAAGATATATTACCTGCATACCATTCGTCTCCTAAAACTACGTTAATTTTCTCTGTAAAATCTTTTTGCCAAACTTGAAGAACTTTATTAGCTTCAACCTTACCCTTATAATCAGTTCTTTTATTTTCACTAATGAGTGAGACCAGACCATATGTAATAGGAGACAGTAAAAACAAAATTAAAAATGGTTTGAAAAATTCTTTAATCGTTTGTTCGTCATCTTTAATATCAAACATACTTAAAATAAGGACACCGAAAAAAAGATAAAAAGGTGTCATCCACATTGTTCTTATTTTTGAACCAGTTACTAATGAAGTTACAAACATTAAAACTATTGGAAGAAAGTTTATGAGTAAAATAAAATATTTTTTTTTATCCTTTATATCAAATCTTATTTTTATTTTTTTTATTATAAAATAACAAAGAACAAAAAAAGGAATTAATATTCCAATCTGTTTCATCAAAAATATAATTGGAAACTTAAAATGATTTAAAAAACTATAATCTACTAGTCCAGCTCTATTAAAAGCATATTTAATTGTTACAAAATCATTTTGAAAAAGCCAAATTAAATGTGGGACTAAAAAAACAAAAAATATTTCAATTGGTAAATAATGTTTAAAATCTATTTTCCTAGTTTTTGTTATAAAAAATTCATAGGCAAAAATTATTACTACCGATAAAAGCAAATAAGCAAACAAATACTTTGTTAAAAAACCAATTGCAGCGGTAACACCTAATAAAATTAATATTACAGTGTTTGTATCTTTCTTCATGTATAATTTCCATGAAAGGTAAACCGTAAGTGCCCAAAAAGGTAATTGGCAAACATTTACGTTAAATTCTGGCGTGGTAAAATTGTAAAAATATATTCCCTCAAGAATTAAAACAGAAAAAAAACTTAAAGTTTTATTTTGAAAAAATTCATTTGAAAATATCCAAACAATATAGAAAGTTAATATTACAAAAATTTGACTTAAAAGATAATATGCAATGTCATTACTTCCGAAAAAAAAATAGAAAAATTCCACAAAGAAAGCACTCACTGGTGGATGCTTGTTATATCCCCAATCTAAATTACTGCCCCAGGCTAATGCTTCTATTGTATCTAATGGTAAATTATTATTTGTTATTGAAGGAATCAAAGTCCAAACAAATAAATGTGTAATTAAAAAAAGATAGAATAAATTACTTATATTCTTTTTTTTAAACATATATCTATATATTTATACAATTAATGGTTTCTTGACACCATTTAATTGCTGAATATACTGCGAGCGCTTTAGAAATTAAAATGGTTAAAATTTCAAAAAACTACGTTCCAAAAGAATCAGAAAAATATATGTGTGAAAAACACAAGCTGTTCTTCAAAAACAAATTAACAGAGTGGAAAAAAGATCTTATAAGATCAAATAACGAAGCTCTTTACAACAGCTCAATGGATGACAACAGCACATCAGCAGACATCGTAGATCAGGCAAGTTCATACACAGACAAAAATGTTGAGATGAGAGCTATAAATAGACAGATAAAACTTATATCTAAAATAGATGCTGCTCTGAGAAGAATCAAAGATGGAACATATGGTTTCTGTGAAGATACAGGTGAACCAATTGGAATTAAAAGATTAATTGCTCGTCCTGTAGCAACATTAAGTATTTCTGCTCAAGAAAAACACGAGAAAGAGGAAAAAGTTTACGCAAGTGACGTCTAAGGAAAGGGTATTTTTTCTCCTTTATTCATAAAATCATACCCTTTGATAACCGCTGCTCTTCTTGCAATATCATTATACCATCTCGTCAAATTTTTGTAGTTCTTTAAACCGATATCATGCCAGTCATGTCTAGCCATCCATGGCCATGTAGCTATGTCAGCAATTGAGTACTCTTCACCTGCTAAAAATTTTGATTGTGATAATCTTAGATCTAAATCGTTATAGATTGCTTTTGAAATTTTAAAATATCTATCTTCGCCAAATTTACTTTTTCCAGGATTATAATGATGAAACTGGTGATGTTGACCTAACATTGGTCCAACATATCCCATCTGGGCCATTAGCCATTGATTGATTTGGTCTCTATTTTTTTCGTCATAAAACTTACCACTTTTATTACCTAGGTAGATTAAGATTGCACCAGACTCAAAAATTGTTTTACCATTTTCATGGTCTTTTATTACAGGGATTTTATTAAATGGGCTTATCTTTTTAAATTCAATGTTAAATTGCTCATTTTTAAACAAGTTAACTTTAGTTACTTTGTATTCAAATTGTATTTCCTCTAGCATGATTGAGATCTTTTTTCCATTAGGCGTATCGGCTGTAAAAAGCTCAATCACCTTTTACGCCAAGTCTGTTTTTTATTGCTTTTGAGGATGTCGTAAATTCAAAACGATATTTCTCATTGGGTCTAGCCAATTTAAAGCAGGCTCTCGCTGCTAAAGCTCCCTCGTGGAAACCTGACAAGATTAATTTAAGTTTTCCTGGATAATTACATATATCACCAACAGCATAAATCCCTTTTTGGTTTGTTTCGAATTTTTCAGTATCAACTTCGACTGTTTTTTTATCAATATTTAGCCCCCAATTTGCAATTGGTCCTAATTGCATAATAAGCCCAAAGAAACCTAGCACATAATCAGTTTTTAAATTTATAATTTGTTTATCATCATCTTCAATATCTATGCTTTCAATTTTACTTGCACCATTAAGTTTTTTTAATTGAAACTTTGTAAAAAGATTTATTTTCTGAGATTTTGTGAGTTCATGTACTTTATCAACAGTTGCCTGAGCGCCTCTAAATTCATCCCTTCTATGAATCAAATTTACATTACAATTATTTGACAATTCAACAGCCCAATCTAAAGCACTATCCCCGCCACCGAAAATTGAAACTGTTTTTCCTTTAAAAATATTTTTATCCTTTATTGAATATAAAATTGATTTGTTTTCAAATTTCTCATGTCCTTCAACTGAAAATTTTCTTGGTTCAAATGATCCAACTCCACCCGCAATTATAACATTTGGAGTAGTAAACGAAGTTCCTTTATTTGTTTTAACAACCCACTTGTCATTATCTTTTTTTACTTCATCAACTCTTTCAGATAAATGAAATTTAATATCAAATGGTTTTAGTTGATTTATTAAATTATTTGTAAGCTCCTCGCCTGTGCATTCTGGAACTGCTGGAATATCATAGATTGGTTTGTCAGGATAAAGCTCGATACATTGTCCACCTATTTTATCTAAATTATCAACAATCTCACAATCTAAACCAATTAATTTAAGTTGATGTGCTGTAAAAAGACCTGTTGGTCCAGCTCCAATGATTAACGCATCAGTTTTTATCATTAAGTTTGTTTCTCTGGCATGTCTACTACTAAACCATCTAAATCATCTGAAACAATTATTTGGCAGCTTAGCCTGCTATTTTTTTTTGGTTCATAAGCTTGGTCTAACATGTCGTCTTCACCTTCGTTTTTTTTATTTACCTTATCAAACCAATCTTCTTTGACATAAACATGGCAAGTTGCACAAGCCATGCTTCCTCCACAATCTGCATCAATTCCTGGTATATCGTTTTGAACAGCACCTTCCATAACGGTAAGTCCGTTTTGAACGTCTACAGTATGATTTGTTCCGTTATGTTCTATGTAAGTAATTTTTGCCATTAAATTTATATAAGCATAAAAAAAAATAGGGCAAGTGGTTAAACTCGCCCTATTTTAAAATTAAGATAACTTTAATTATCTAGCTCTCGCTGGTGTACTTGAAACTGCAGCTGCCCAAATAACTAGACCGAATGCGATCTTGTTAATAAAGTCAGCTAAGTTGTAAATGATGTTCAATGAAGCTGCATCAATTCCACCTGTTAGGTAACCAAAAATGTAACCTAATGGGTAAATTGCCCAACCGATTGTTACGATCATTCTCATTGCACCGAAAGCTGTAACAAGTGCTTTGTTACCACTTTTAGATGCTGCTTTTCCAGCTTCACCTGAGAATACTTCATATAAGATGTAGATCCATCCAGCCATACCGATTACGAAACCAAGTGTAGCGTTGATGTAACCTGCTTCTCCTAAGTATCCACCTACTAGCATTACTACTGATCCGATTAGTAATCTCCAGAAAATTCCTGAAGGTACTTTTCTTATCGCTGCTAATATTAGATAAAACTCAATCATTTGTAACGGTACTGTAATTAACCAGTCAATGTATCTGTACACTGTTGGTGAGTCACCTGTAATGATCCATACTTCTCTCATGTACATGTAGTGAACAAATGCAACACCTGTTACTAGACCTGCAACTGTTATAGATGTTTTCCAACCACCAGCTACTGAACCTCTTTCCATGAAGAAAAAGACAGTTGCTGCAGCCATACCCATAGAAATTAACCAAAATGATATTCCTACAAGGTCATCCGTAGCTAACAGAACAGTGTCTGCTGCGTTTGCCGTACCAACAAAGCCTACTAGAGCTAATGCTGCCAATGCAAACAATTTTAGTTTATTCATAAAAAACTCCCTCTTTAGTTAGTTTTTTGTTAGTTTAAATTTAAACTACGACCTAAACTCAATTTAGATCAAAGTTGGGGTCCTAATACCAAATATAAAGCGTTATTAGAAGAGTTATTTAGGACTAATTTAGGTTGATTTTACTGACTTTTTGAAATTAAATGCAACTAACACGTAGAAAAAGCCTTAAATAACAGGATTTTGAGTCATTTATTATGAGTAAGAAATTTGAGCAAATTTACAATAAATCTATAACTAAACCCGAGGAGTTCTGGCGTGAAATATCTGATGATATTTTCTGGTTTAAAAAACCAACTAAAATTTTAAACAAAACTAATCCCCCATTCTACAAATGGTTCGAGGATGGAACTACAAACACTTGTTATAATGCTTTAGATTTTCATATAGATAACGGTTTAGGGGAAAAAACTGCACTTATTTACGATAGCCCAATTACAGGTAACAAAGCAAAGTTTACTTACAATGAACTTCGTTCAAAAGTTTCAAAATTTGCAGGAGCTTTAAAAAATCAAGGACTTCAAAAGGGTGATAGGGCTATAATTTATATGCCAATGGTTCCTGAGGCTGTTGTCGCTATGTTGGCATGTGGAAGAATTGGGGTTATACACTCAGTTGTGTTCGGAGGTTTCGCTTCAAACGAGCTTGCGAGTCGTATAGACGACAGCAAAGCTAAAGTATTAATTACATCATCATGTGGTTTTGAACCAGGTAGAACTGTAGAATATAGACCGCTTGTGGACGGTGCTTTAAAACTTGCAAAACATAAAGTGGATAAAATTATTTTCTTTCAAAGAGAAGGTCATGAGGTAAAGCTCAACTCACCATATGAAATAAGTTGGGAAGAAGCGCTATCAAATGCCAAGGATACTGATTGTGTTGAAATGAATTCAAATGAATATGCATATATCCTCTATACTTCAGGTACCACTGGAGTACCCAAAGGAATTGTGAGAGATATTGGTGGACATATAGTTGCACTTAAGTGGACAATGAAAAATATTTACAACATTGATGAAGGTGATGTTTGGTGGTCTGCGAGTGATATAGGCTGGATAGTTGGGCACTCCTACATAGTTTATGCACCACTATTTAAAGGATGTACAACTGTTTTATTTGAGGGAAAGCCAGTTGGAACACCAGATGCTGGAGCTTTTTGGAAAATAATTTCTGACTATAATGTAAAATCTTTATTTACGGCACCTACCGCTTTTAGAGCAATCAAAAAGGAAGACCCCGAGGGCAAGTTTTTTTCTAAATATAATCTTTCGAAATTTGAGAGTCTGTTTCTTGCAGGTGAAAGAGCAGATCCTGACACAATCAAGTGGGCAGAAAATTTATTAAAAGTTCCTGTTATAGATCATTGGTGGCAAACTGAAACTAGTTGGGCAATAAGTTCAAATTGTACAGGTATAGAAATGATGAAAACAAAATATGGCTCCGCATGTAAAGCTGTTCCTGGATATGATGTAAAAATAATTAAATCAGACCAAACACTGGCGAAACCAAATGAAATGGGTGATATTGTGGTAAAATTACCCTTACCTCCAGGAACTTTTCCAACACTTTGGAATGCTGACAAAAGATATAAAGATAACTATATGTCCAACTATTCTGGCTTCTATCAAACCTATGATGCTGGACACATTGATGAAGATGGATATATCTGGATTATGTCCAGAACGGACGATATCATCAACGTTGCAGGTCACAGACTATCAACAGGTGCTATTGAAGAAGTTTTATCGGAGCATCAATCAGTAGCTGAATGTGCTGTTTTAGGTATTTCTGATAAACTTAAGGGACAACTACCAATAGGTTTAGTTGTATTGAAGACAGGGGTAGAAAAAAATAATGAAACTGTTTCTAAAGAATGTATTAAAATGGTAAGAGATAAGATTGGCCCAGTTGCAGCTTTTAAAGTTGCAATAGTTATTAAAAGACTTCCCAAAACAAGATCGGGTAAGATTTTAAGAGGAACTATTAGAAAAATTGCTGATAATGTTGAGTATAAATTACCTCCAACCATAGACGATCCTGCAATTTTAGATGAAATAAAAGAAGATCTTATAAAAAATAATATCTTAAAGAGTGGTTAAAATATATAATTCATGAGAAATAAGCTACTTATAACAGGTGGTTTAGGGTACATAGGATCTTTCACTGCTAAAAATATTTTCACAAAAAGTAAAAAGAAAGTTTATGTTATAGATAATTTGTCAAGAGGAAATACGTTTGCAAAAAAATACTCAAATAGCAAAATATTAAATATTTCGCAAAAAAAAGCACAAGAATTTATTATAAATAAAAAAATTAATACTATTTTACATCTAGCAGCGCTTACCTGTGTGAGAGAAAGTATCTATAACAAAGATATGTATTACAAGGACTTTAAATCTCAAATTAAATTTATTAAATTTCTTAAAAAAACTGATGTAAAATATTTTATTTTTTCGAGTTCTTTATCTGTGTTTGAGGGTAGTAAAATTAAGAAAAATTTATCTCCATATTCTGATTATAAGTTGAAATTAGAAAATTATCTTAAAAAGCTTTCGTCAAGAAATTTTAAAGTAATAGTTTTGAGGTACCCAAATATTATAGGGTCTGATCCATCTGGAGAGTTGGGTGAAAAAAATAATTTTATAAGTCGTATCGTACCTTTTTTTTATAAAAATATCCTAGCAAAGAAAAAAAATTTATTATATTTTGATTTTAAAAGAAAGAAATTTCCTCAAAGAAGTTATGTACATGTAAATGATATTTCTAATATTAACATAAAAGTTATTAATAATTTTAAGAAATTTAACAAAAACTTTTATATATTTAATATATCTAACAGAAAACAATACTCTAATTTTCAAGTTTTAGAGGAACTCTCAAAATTAATGAATATAAATCCGAAATATGAAGTAAAACAGATAAGCAAAAAAGAGAGTATTACACAAGTTTATAAATTAGGAGACGATATATCGAAATATATTAATTATAAATTTAAATATCTAAATCTTCAAAAAATTTTAAAAACTAATTTAAAATGGTTTAAAAAAATATATTAATCTAGTTCTAAAAGATTTTAAATTATTTTTTAATATTTTATAGATACTGTAAGACTGTTTTATAATATTTGTTAAGATTAAATTCATAATTAAAACGATACAAATTTTTGTATCCTACATTAATTTTCTTTCTCATAGTCTTCTTATTAGCTAAAATTTTTAATATTAATTTTGAAAGATTTTGATAATCTTTTACTTTAAATAAATATCCCGCCTTTCCATTTAAAAGGATTTCTCTAGGACCCGTTGGACAATTCGATGATATTATAAATTTTTTTAAAACTTGAGTTTCTAGCAATACGTTTGGTAGACCTTCATATAATGAGGTTAAAATAAAGATATCAGACGATTTAATTAAATTATAAGGATTTGTTTGGTACGGAACTATTTTAACTTTTTTATACAAATTATTTTCATTAATATAGCTAAGAAGAAAATTTCTTTTTTTTCCATATCCAACGATAAATAAGTTAAAATTAATTTTATCTTTTAGAAGGTTAACCGCTTTTAATAAAGTAATTTGATCTTTTTGATCAGTAAATCTCCCTACATTTATTAAATTTACTTTTTTTTTATTAAATTTAATTTTAGGTTTAATTTTAGACTTAGTGATAATTTCTTTTTTATTAAGAGGATTATAAATACAAAGAGTTTTTAAATTAAATCTTTTTTTGAATTTTCTCTTAAAATCTAAACTATTTACTATTATTTTATCGGCAAATCTGAAAATATATTTAAAGCAATAAAATTTAAAAATATTTTGAGACCAACCTTCTGGAGCAGAATTAGATCTAACTATAATCTTAATTCCAAATAATTTACAAAATAAAGTACAATAGATATTTCCTTGAAAACAAAAAACTGTCAAATTTCTATCCTTGAAAATTTCAATTAATAGTAAAAATAAACTAACAAAAAATTTTTTCCTTCTACCCAGAGAATCCCAAAAGTTTAATTTAGGAGATATAAATTTAATTTTTTTATTAAATCTATTTTTAAAGCGTTTTGAAATTGTAATTAATGAAATATTATTAATTTTTTTTGTGAGAAAATTAGATATAATAAATAAGTTTTTCTCAACACCGCCACCTTCAATCGAAGGAATAAATATTATTAGTCTTTTTTGACTCATTATTCTATATATAATGTGAGTTATATAAACCTAATTTGATGAAAATACAAAATACATTAATTTCTATTTTAATCATTAATTTCAACAACGCAAAACTTATTTCAAGAGCTGTAAGTTCTTGTCTAGATCAGTCTTATAAAAATTTTGAAATTTTAATATTTGATGACGGATCAACCGATAATTCTCGAGACATTATTAAAAAATTTAAAAATAATAAAAAAATAAAAATATTTTTTAATAAAAAAAATAAGAAAAAGTTTGCCGCTTTAAATGCTATGAATGGGTACATCACTATTTTTAAAAAATCAAAAGGGACTATCATATGTTTGCTTGATAGCGATGATTTTTTTCACAAAAGTAAAATAAAAAAAATTTTAAAAGTCTTCCAAAAAAACAGAAAAATAAACTTTGTTCAAAACTTACCTCATATTAAAGGTAAAAAAAAATTTAAAAAGACAAATAAAAATAATCCAATGAGTTTTTGGCCTTATTTAGCTCCAGAGAGCTGCATCTCTTTTAGAAAAAAATTTATGATAGACTTCTTAGAAGCAAACAAAAAGTATTTAAACAATTTTGAAAATGTTTGGATGGGCTTTAGAATGGGTGTGTATTCTTTTTTTAATCAAGAGTCATTTTACACATTAAGCGAAAAATTAACTTTTTATGAGAGTTTAGGAGAGTCAAAAAAATATCAATTTTTAGGAAAAAATTGGTTTAAAAGAAGAAACGACTCATTTGAGTATTTGAAAAAAATTTTAAAAGGGAGTATGTCTTTTAATTATAATTTTGATTACTTAATTACAAAATTTTTGACTAGTTTTTACAAATAATGAAAATAATTGATTTCAATAGGCCATTTGTAACATCGGAAGACAAAAAATATGTAGATAGTGTTTTTAAGAATAATAAATATGCAGATGGGTATTTTCAAAAACAATGTGAAAATTACATAAAGAAAAAAATAAAATCTAAATTTGTTGCGTTAACTCAAAATTGCACAAGTGCTCTTGAAATTGTAATGATTTTAATAAATCTTAAAAAAGATGACGAAGTAATTATGCCTTCATATACTTTTACATCAACCGCTAATGCTGTTTTATTGAGAGGTGCAAAACCTGTATTTGCGGATGTAAACTTAGATGATGCAAATTTGGATTTTAAATCTGTAAAAAAAAAAATTAATAAAAAAACTAAAGCTATAATTGTAGTACATTATGGTGGAAATTCTTGTAATATGGATAAGTTTTTGGAGTTAAAAAGAAAAAATAATTTATTTTTAATTGAGGATTGTGCGCATTCATTTGGAGGTAAATTTAAAAAAAAATATTTAGGCACAATAGGTGACTTCGGTACATTTAGTTTTCATGAAACAAAAAATCTAGTCGGTGGACAATGTGGTGCATTATCTATCAATAATTTGAAATTTAAAAGAAGAGCAAAAATAATTTTGGATAAAGGTACTGATAGATCCTTAATATCAAATAAAAAGAAATATTATTCTTGGAAAGATATAGGGTCTGAGTTTAGATCGGCAGAGTTACCAGCAGCACTCGTTTTTTCTCAGCTTAAAAAATCAGATAGGATTCAAAATTTGAGAAAAAAGATATGGAATTTTTATTTTCTGGGATTAAAAAAAATAAATTCAAAAAACTTCAAAATACTTAAGTTCGATAAAAAAAATAGAAGTGCTTATCATATTTTTGCATTAATTTTTAAAAATCAGAAAATTAGAGATAAATTTATTCTGTATATGAAAAAAAAAAAAATTTTTTGTTATTTCCATTATTTTCCATTACATAAATCTTCTTTTGGTAAGAAATTTAATCGTACCGCAATGATAAATACAGATAAAGTATATAATGGTCTTGTAAGATTGCCTTTTTACCCAACTATGAAAGGTTCAGATATAAAAAAAGTTATCGGCAAGGTTGTCGAATTTAATAATATCAACTAGGTCTATAAAAACGTTTTTCAAAATAATTATATAATATATGAGATAATACTATCGTTAATGTGTAAGATATTACTACCATAATATTTGCCTCAAATAAGCTCAAGTCAAGTTTTGTAATTCCATTATCATCCACAATCGTTTCTAATCTAATTACAAACCTTAAAAACTGCGTTAAACACCAAAAAACAAATAAATGACACATATATATTGAATAACTTATGCTACCCAAATAAACAAAAAGTTTGTTACATATTATTTTACCTAAAATATTTTCATTTTTTAAATTTGCTGAAAAAATTAATAATAAGCCAAAAAATACAGGGATTATAAAACTAAATTTGCCACTTATATTTATGATAAGTAAACCAGAAACTATTAATAGGAAAAATGTAATTATTGAATAATATTTTCTGTATATTTCAAGACTTGAGTATTTAAAATATATTTTGCAACTAAAAACCCCGATAAAAAAACAGTATATACAATCTAAAAATGATAAATAGGTTTTTTCAATACCTAAACCTATGTCAGAATTTAATCTAAATACCAAGATACTCACTAAAGAAATAAAAATTAAAAGGTTGGTTTTTTTAATAAAAAATAAGATTAAAGCAAATATCATATATGTATAATATTCTGCAGAAATCGACCAACTTGGAGTATTAAAGGTATTATCATGAAAAAATGTTTGTATCAAAAATATATTTCCCAAAAAAGTTTTTAAGTTATTTACAGAAAAAGCTACGTTATTTGCTAACAAACCATATTTAATTTGTACAAGGTATTTACTAATTTCAATAACTAAAAAAATAATTAAAAATAATAAATGTAATGGATATAAACGATAAAATCTTTTTTTTAGAAAATTTTTAACTGAATTTAAATCTATGAATTTATTATGATAATTTAAATACATTACGAAACCACTCAAGGTGAAAAAAAAATGAACAAAAAGACCATTTGCTAGAGAATGAGTTGATAATGGAGAGTTTACGTTAAAGTGTACCGCAGCAATCATTAAAGCTGCAAAACCTCTATAGGTTTCAAAAGACTGCAGTTTATTTTTCATTAAAATTAATTAAATTCCAAAGGTTTTCCCTCGGGTTCGCCTATGATTTTCCCGTTTTTCATTTTAATTTTTCCATTAACAATTGTTGCTACTGCAAAACCTTTAAATTTTTCACCGTTAAATGGTGACCATCCACATTTACTTTGAATATTTTCATTTTTAATCTCAATTTCTTTATTTAAATCTACTATCGTAAAATCAGCATCATATCCTTTTTTGATAAATCCCTTGTTTTGTATGCCAAATATTTTTACTGGATTTTCACAAATAAGTTTCATTAATTGTTTCAAATTTAATTTACCCTCGTTCACATGATTTAACATTACAGGAAGAAGGGTTTGAACTCCTGGCATTCCTGAGGGAGAATTAGGATATTTCTTATCTTTGTTAGTTTTTAAATGAGGGGCATGATCTGAGCCAATTGTATCATTATAATTATTTCTCACCGCGTACCAGAGACGATCGTAATGTGACTTGTCTCTAATAGGTGGGTTCATTTGTGCATAAGTTCCAAGTTTGTTATAACAATCTGGGGAGTAAATAGTTAAGTGTTGAGGCGTAATTTCAAAAGTAATTAATCCCTTATTTTGAGAAAGAAAATCAATTTCCTCTTTTGTAGTTATGTGGAGTATATGTGCTCTTTTATTAAACCTTTTTGCAATTTTAACAATTCTTCGAGTAGAGGACATTGCAACTTCTTCATTTCTCCAGATTGGATGACTTAATACATTGCCTTCTTCTATCAATTTTTTTCTAATCTTGAGTATTTCCTCATCTTCGGAGTGCACAGCAACTACTTTAGATGCATGTTCAAAAACTTTTTCTATATCTTTCTCTTTATCAACCAATAAATTTCCTGTTGAAGAGCCTGCAAAAAGTTTAATCCCACAACACCCTTTTAGACCTTTTAGTTTTTCTAGTGTTGAATAATTTTCAGCTGTAGCACCAAAATAAAATGCATGATTACAAAACATTCCTTTTCCTAATTGAATTTTCTTATCGAACTCCTCAAAATTTGTTGTTGGTGGATTAGTGTTTGGCATCTCAAAAACAGAAGTTATTCCCCCCATTACTGCTGCTTTACTTCCTGAATTTAAATCCTCAGCATCAGTAGATCCTGGCTCTCTAAAATGAACTTGAGTGTCAATACAACCTGGCAAAACAGTCAATCCTTTTGCATCAAATGTTTCTTTGGATTTATCTTTCAGATCGCCAATCTCAACAATTCTATTATTAGATATTCCGATATCTTTTTTCTCAAGATTGCCATTTATATAACATTCACCGTCTTTAATGATTAGATCTAACATTGTTTTGAAAATAGATATATTATATTTATATATTAATCAATTATGAATACAGAAAAAGTTTATATTTTAGAGGACAGGGGTATCTTGTATATTAATGGGCCAGACTCTGAAAAATTTCTACAAAACCTAATCTCAAATGACATTGAAAAGGTAAATGAAAGTAAAAGTTGTTTTGCCTCTTTGCTTTCACCTCAGGGAAAGTTTTTATTTGATTTTATAGTAATAAAACATAAGGATGGATACATTTTAGATTGTGAAAAAAGAATAGTCGATCAGCTTTATAAAAAATTAGTTACGTACAAACTAAGATCAGATGTAGAAATCTTAAATCTTAGTAATGAATTTGTGGTAGCTGCTTTTAATCATGAAAAATTCTTATCTATAGAAGGTGCAAAAGATGAGTTGGGATATACCACTAAATATAATGAGGACCATGTTCTTCTTGATCCAAGAAATAAAAAATTGGGGGGTAGAATTATTGCTAATCTTGAAAAACTGTACATGTCCCTAAAAAAAATGAAACTTAAATCTTCTAACATAGATGAATACTACAAATTAAGCTTTGAGCTAGGTATACCTCAAAGCAACATGGACCAGTTACAAGAAAAATTATTTGGAATAGAGTGTAATTTTGTGGAACTTAATGCAATTGATTTTAAGAAGGGCTGTTATATTGGCCAAGAAAATACTTCACGTATTAAAAATAAAGATAAATTAAACAAAAGATTATTGCCGCTTCAAGTAAAAAAAGGCTCAATAAATAATAATGACCCAATTACCTCTAATAATGTAGAAATTGGTAAAGTTTTGATAGCAAATAAATTTAGTTTTGCCCTTATCAAATTTAAGGATAAGGAGTTTGAATACAATAAAGAATTTAAGTGTGGTGAAGCAAATATTGAAGTATTAAAACCTTATTGGTTAAATTAGTGAAAAATAGGAAAATTATAAATCCATCAAAATTAAAATTTACTCCATTTAACAGTTATGGAAAACCAATTTCAGGAATGAGTTGGCATAAAATATCTTATAATCAAAATACTGGTGTAGGAAGTTATGTACTAAAGATGGCTCCCGGTGCTAGAAGTCTTAAACATAAACATCAAAACTATGAGGAATTTTATGTTTTGGATGGAGAACTAACGGATGAAGATAATACAACTTTTAATAAAGGTGATTTTATCTCGTATAAACCGGGTTCAAAACATTCATCTTTTTCAAAAAAAGGCTGTTTATTATTAGTGTTTTTAAGAAAAAAAAACAAAGCTATCTAAATGGTGCGGCCAGAGAGATTTGAACTCTCATGGACTAGGTCCACACGGCCCTCAACCGTGCCTGTCTACCAATTTCAGCATGGCCGCCTTATGCGTCACATTAATTGAATGACAATTATCTTTCAAGTTGATACATTTAAATTATGGAATTTACTCCTGAAATTAAAAAAGCAACTCAGCCAATTTATCAAAAAATTTCAAAGACTATTCCTGAAATTGAATGGTCCACTCACGCACCTTATATTTATGAAATAAATAAACTTAAAAAAGAGAAGAACGCGGTTATTCTTGCTCACAATTATCAGACGCCAGAAATATATCATGGAATATCAGATTTTTCCGCAGACTCTCTTGCGTTAGCGGTTGAGGCTGCAAAGACTAAAGCTGATATAATTGTAATGTGTGGTGTGCATTTTATGGCCGAGACAGCAAAACTTATGAGTCCCAATAAAAAAGTATTATTACCAGATATGAGAGCAGGCTGCTCTTTATCTTCATCAATAACAGGTGAAGATGTAAGAAAATTAAAAAAACAAAATCCAGGTGTTCCAGTTGTTTCATACGTAAACACATCAGCAGATGTAAAAGCAGAGACAGATGTTTGTTGTACTTCAGCGAATGCTGTTAAAATTGTAAATTCACTGGGTGTTAAAAAAGTAATTTTTTTACCAGATGATTATCTTGCTAAATATGTAGCCTCTCAAACTGATGTTGAAATTATCTCATGGAAAGGAACATGTGAGGTGCATGAAAAGTTTAATGATAGTGAAATTAATGAAATAAGAAAAAATAATCCAGGTATAAAAGTCATAGCGCATCCTGAGTGTCCACCGGACGTAATTAATGCAAGTGATTTTACAGGTTCGACTAGTGGAATGATAAAATATGTAAAAGACAATCAACCAGAAAAAGTTATGATGGTAACAGAGTGTTCTATGAGCGACAACGTCCAAGTAGATAACCCAAATGTTAAGTTTATAAGACCATGCAACCTATGCCCCCACATGAAAAGAATTACTCTTCCTAAAATTTTAGATTGTTTAAAGAATGAAACAAATGAAATTTTAATGTCAGATGAAATAATCGAAAAAGCTAGAAAGTCTGTAGAGAGAATGGCTGAAATAGGCAGATAATATCTGTGTCCAAAATAATTTTAAGTAAAAGTTTCATAGAAAATTCCGTTAAGCTTGCATTAAATGAGGATTTGTATCCAGGTGGGGATATCACATCAAATCTTATAAAGAAAAGTAGTGTTAAAAAATTTAAAATAATAGCAAATCAAAATGGAGTAATTGGTGGAATAGAGTTTGCTAAAAATACATTTAAAATTTTTGACAACAAGATCCAATTTCATATGAAAAAAAAAGATGGATCTCAGATTAAAAAGGGACAAATTATTGCTATAATCAAAGGTGATTCAAAAAATATATTAATTTGTGAAAGAGTTGCACTAAATTTTCTTTCTCATATATCAGGTATAGCTAGTTACACTAATAAATTTGTGAAACATGCTAAAGGCAAAAGTAAGATTTGCTGTACCCGTAAAACAATTCCAAACTTAAGAGTATTACAAAAATATGCAGTTAAATTGGGTGGTGGTACTAATCATAGATTTAATCTGAGCGACGAGTATTTAATTAAAGATAATCACATAGCAAGTTCAGATTTAAAATCTTTAGTTAAAAAAGCAATTAAAAATAAAAAGGGACGAAAAATAACAGTTGAGGTCGATAATTTAAAACAACTAAAGTCAATTTTGGGATTTAAATTCAATACAGTGCTTTTTGATAATATGAACATTAAGAGTCTTAGAGAGGGTGTAAAACTTGCAAAAAAATATTATGAAACTGAGGCGTCTGGAAATATAACTCTAAAAAATGTTAGATCAGTTTCAAGAACAGGTGTTGACAGAATCTCTGTTGGGAGTATCACACATAGTGCTCCTGCTATGGATTTCAAACTAGAAATTTAAGATAATGCTTATGAGTATTTAAGATGTTTATTTTTTTTCATCCTCATTAGTTTCTTCGAAATTCGTGGGTTCTTTATTTGTGTCATCCATTGGCTGTTCTTCTTTAATTTCAGGTTGAGCTTCCTGTTTAACGGGGTGTACCTCCTTATTTTCAGGCTGAATATCCTCTTGAACCAGTTGTTCATCTTTCCTTTCAAGTGGAACAGCTTTGCTTTCCAATGGCGACTTATCTCTTTTCCTAAAATAAAGTAATGCACCTGATAAAACAGCTAATAAAAGAACTATGTATAAAGCTATCTTTAAGTAATTTATTTCTTCTGCCGCTGCTTGCGCTTCTGCTGCTCTAGCCTCAGCTTCTGCCGCTGCTTGCGCTTCTGCTGCTGCTCTAGCCTCAGCTTCTGCTGCTGCTTGCGCTTCTGCTGCTCTAGCCTCAGCTTCTGCCGCTACTTGTGCCTCAGAAATTATTTCCTCAGAAGGTTTGTTTTCCACTGTTTCTGTAACCACTTCTTTTTTTTGAATTTCTTTCCCCTCATCAACTTCAGGGTTAATAGTTTCAGTGGCTATAAAAATCGCAGCAATTATTAATAAAATATTCATAAATGCTATAAAAAGAATGGTACTTACTATGCCTTCAAAATCAAATTAAAAAAACTATTTAAATAGTGCTTTAATGTACTTTTTGAGCTTTAAATCAATTATTCAATTTTAAAAGGTATTTTAAACAATATTACAACTTATGAGACATTTGTAATGCTTAAGAAAGTTTGCTATTTTTTTAGCTCTGCTTGAGCAGCTGCTAAACGTGCAACAGGAACTCTGTAAGGTGAACAAGAGACGTAATTCAATCCAGTCTTTGAACAAAAATTTATACTTTTTGGGTCTCCGCCATGTTCTCCACAAATTCCAAGTTTAATTTTTTTATTTTGTTTTCTACCTTTTAACGTAGCTATTTCGATTAAATCTCCGACACCTTCATCTATAGAAACAAAGGGATCGATATCGAATATCTTATTTTCAATATAATCATTTAAAAATTTTCCACTGTCATCTCTACTAATGCCAAAAGTTGTTTGAGTTAAGTCATTTGTTCCAAAACTAAAAAATTCCGCATGTTTAGCAATATCTTTTGCTTTAATAGCTGCTCTTGGCAGTTCAATCATGGTTCCTACCAAGAAACTTATTTTAGCATTATTTTCGTCTTGAACTTTTTTAGCAACTCTAATTACTAGATCTTTCATTATTTTGATTTCAGCCTCAGTTGATACGAGAGGTATCATAATTTCTGGCATTGTAGATTTGAGTTTCTTCTTTTTACATTCAACTAAAGCTTCAAAAATTGCTCTACATTGCATTTCGTAAATTTCTGGAAAAGAAATGCCTAATCTACATCCTCTATGCCCAAGCATTGGGTTGTGTTCATGCAATTCTTCGGTCCTAGATCTTATTTCATTAGCGTTTAAACCTGTAACCGCGCTTAAATCCCCTATTTCTTTATCATTTTTAGGTAAAAATTCATGTAAGGGTGGATCAAGTAATCTAACTGTTACTGGAAGACCACTCATTATTTCAAAAATTTGTATAAAGTCATTTTTTTGATGAGGTAATAATTTTGCTAAAGCCTTATTTCTGTCCTCAATAGTTTTTGATAAAATCATTTCTCTTACAGATAAAATTCTATCCTCGTCAAAAAACATATGCTCAGTCCTACAAAGACCGATGCCCTCAGCTCCAAATTCTCTTGCTGTTTTTGTATCAAGAGGGGTCTCAGAATTTGTTCTTACCTTTAATTTTCTGTAACTATCAGCCCAACTCATTAATTTTGAAAAATCACCTGAGATCTCTGGCTTTAATGTTGGAACTTTATCTAAAATAACTCTTCCTGTAGATCCGTCAATTGTAATTACATCTCCTTCTTTTACCTCTACGTTTGAAGAGGTTCTAAATATTTTTTTCTCATAATTAATATCTATTTCACTTGAACCTGAAACGCATGGCCTTCCCATACCTCTTGCAACAACAGCAGCATGACTAGTCATTCCTCCGCGAGCAGTTAAAATACCTTTTGCAGCATGCATGCCATGGATATCCTCTGGTGAAGTTTCTACTCTAACAAGTATTGTATCTTGCATCATCCCATTTAATCTTTCTGCTTCATCAGATGAAAAAACAACCTTTCCACTTGTTGCACCTGGAGACGCAGGCAAACCTTTTGCAATAGTTTTTACTTCTTTAGTTTCGTCTAATGTTGGATGGAGAAGTGTGTCTAAAGTGTTGGGGTCGACTCTTAAGACTGCCTCTTTTTTTGTTATTAATTTTTCTTTAACCATGTCTACAGCTATTTTCACAGCTGATTTTGCAGTCCTCTTTCCAGATCTTGTTTGAAGCATCCAAAGTTTAGAATTTTCGACTGTGAATTCTACATCTTGCATATCCTTGTAAAATTTTTCTAAAAGCTTTAAAATTTTTTTTAGTTGAACATAAACTTTTGGCATAGCCTCTTCCATTGATTTACCCTTAGAATTTGAATCTTTGTTGGCTTTTTTTGTTATGTAATTTGGTGTTCTTGTGCCAGCTACAACATCCTCCCCTTGAGCATTAATAAGATACTCTCCATAAATTTCATTTTTTCCATTTGATGGATTTCTTGTAAAAACAACACCTGTTGCGCAATCATTACCCATATTTCCAAAAACCATTGATTGAACGTTTACAGCTGTTCCCCATGCGGAAGGTATTTGATTTAATTTTCTATAAACTTTTGCACGGTTACTTTCCCATGACAAAAAAACTGCTGAAATAGCTCCAAACAATTGTTCATAAACATCTTGAGGGAATTGTTTTTTAGTCTTTTCTTTAACAACGTCTTTAAAATCATCAATAAGACCATCCCAATCATTTTCATCTAGATCGGTATCTAACAAAACGCCCTTAGTTAATTTATAATTTTCAATTAATTCCTCAAAATTATAACTTTCTACTCCAAGCACCACATTAGAATACATTTGAATGAATCTTCTATAGCTATCTTTTGCAAACCTCATATTAGATGTTTTTTTTGCAAGAGCTTTGACAGTTTCATCATTTAAACCTAAATTTAAAATTGTATCCATCATCCCAGGCATTGAGACTCTTGCGCCTGATCTTACTGATACCAGTAATGGATTATCTAAATCACCAAATTTTTTTCCACATTCTTTTTCAATTTGTTTTAATTCTTGCTTAATAGATTTAATAAGTTTTGAATTAAGTTTTTTATTGTTTTTATAATATATTTCACAAACCCCTGTTGATATTGTAAATCCGGGAGGAACGGGTAAACCAAGTTTCCCCATTTGAGCAAGATTTGCTCCTTTTCCACCTAAAATGAACTTTGGGTTCTTTATATTTTTTATTTTTTTTGATTTAAAATTAAAAACTAAATTGCTCATTATGCACTTTCAATATCAGAAAAATTTAAATAATTATTGAACGTTTTACATAACAATTGCATAAGTTCCAAACGATTTTTTTTGACTGCTTCATCTTCATCATTAACTATTACATTGTCAAAGAAGTTAGAAACATCAGTTTTTGCATCAGCTAAAATCTCTAAAGTTTTTTTACAGTCTTCACGACTACCTAGGCTTGTAAAATATTTTCTTATTTCTTGTATCTTTTTGTATAATTTCTTCTCAAAATCATTTTTGAATAATCCTGGATCAGTCGAATTTTCTAACTCAATCTTATTTTTCGATATTTCGTTTGATAGAATATTGGATGCTCTTTTGTAAGAAAAAATTACATCTTGACCAATATTTTTATCGATTAATTTATTTAAAATAAATGCCTTGTTATAAATTTTATAAATTTGATCTGCGCTATAACTATTTATTGAGCATTCTATAATATCCGATCTTACTTTTTTTTCTTTCATATAAAATTTAAGCCTTTCAGAAAAAAAATTAAACAGATCTTGTTGGACAGTCTTAATATCAAAATCTAAATCTTGTTCAGTAAATAAAACACAAGAATAATTTATTAAATCTTTTAATTTAATCTCTAATTTATTTTCTATTATTAGTCTTATAAGACTAATTGCTGACCTTCTTAGTGCGAACGGATCCTTTGAACTAGATGGTTTTAAATTTATTGTAAAAAAACCAACTAAGGTATCTATTTTATCACTTAAAGCTAAAGTGACTGAATAAGGTTTTTTTGGTGTCTTCGTCTCTGGGCCTATTGGTAAGTAATGTTCACTAATGGCCAAACAAATTTCATTATCGAAACCTTGAGCTTTAGCAAAGTGGCCGCCCATTACACCTTGAAGTTCCGGGAATTCTCCAACTAAATCAGACACTAAGTCTACTTTGCAAATGGATGATGCCACTTCAACTTTTTCTTTACTAATTAAAAGTTCATCAGATATTAGTGATCCGAGCTTTCTTAATCTTTGGGTTTTATCAAAGTAAGTTCCTAATCCTTCAAAATAATTTATTTTTTTTAGATCTGATATTCCTTTAACTAAATTTTTTGTTTTATTTTTATCCCAGAAAAATTGAGCATCATTTAAACGAGCTTCGACTACTTGCTCATTTCCTAATTTAATTAAACCTTTTGGGTCGTTATTGTCTGCAACTACAAAGAAAACATTCGTTAAATTTTCTTTATTGTCAAAGGTTGGAAAATACTTTTGATGAACTTCCATAGCTGTGACTAATATTTCTTTAGGAATCTTTAAAAATTTTTTGTCAAACTTACATTTAATTATATTGGGTTTTTCAACAATATTTGTAACTTCACTTAATAATTTTTTGTTTGGGGTTAACTTTAACCTGTCTAATTTAGTTTTTTTTAATAATTGATTTTCAATAAATTCCTCTCTTTTATTATGATCCAATATAATACCTTTGCTCTTGAAAAAGTCCTTGTAAGTCTTAAAACTCAAAAATTTACTTGTTTTCTCCTCAAAGTCTTTATCTAGATATGTAAAGTTGGATGAATTTAAATGATGATAGTTAAATTCTAAAACTTTATTATCAAAACAAGCAAGAATGGATTTTAAAGGTCTACCCCAGTACAAATCGTGATCACCCCATCTCATTGATTTTTTCCAAGAGATTTCATCAAGAATTTTTGGTAAATTTTTTTGCAAAATAGATTTTGTCTCTATTGTTTGAGCGGGCTTTTTGAAAAAATAAAACTCCCCTTTATCTGTTTTTCTTATAAAGGTTTCTTCATTAGTTATATTGTTAGATTTTATAAAACCATTTAGCGCTTGTTCAGGCGCATTTACACTTGGACCTCTTATTTCGGCCTCTGCTTTTATAATCTTTTGAGAAATGTTTTCACAGTAAACAATCAACCTATTTGGAGTTGATAGAACAGAAATATTATCTTTAAATTTAATTTCCTCTTTTTTTAAAAAATCTACAAAATTTTTTTGGAGATTGTCTCTAGCTGTTTTCTGTAAAGTTGCAGGAATTTCCTCACTAAATAATTCTAAAAAAAATTCAGACATTTTATTTTTGGCTATCTATCCACACTTGACCCACACCTTTGGTCAAATCTCTAATTCTAGCGATAAATTCTGCTCTTTGCGCTACGCTAATTGCTCCTCTGGCATCTAAAATATTAAAAACATGACTTGCTTTTAAACATTGATCATAGGCAGGAAGTGAGAGTTTTTTTTCTAACAAAGATTTAGTTTCTTGTTCTAACATATCAAAAAATTTAAACAAGTTCTCAACGTTTGCAAAGTCAAAATTGTAAGATGAAAATTCTTTTTCAGCTTGTAAAAAAACATCTTTATAAAGAATACCTTCATCGTTCCATACCAAGTCAAATACATTTTTTTCCTTTTGGGTAAACATACATAATCTTTCTAAACCATAAGTAAGCTCCACAGAAATAGGTTTACAATCCATCCCAGCCATTTTTTGAAAATAAGTGAATTGAGTAATTTCCATTCCATCGCACCACACTTCCCAACCTAGTCCAGCTGCACCCAATGTTGGACTTTCCCAATCATCTTCAACAAATCTTATATCATGATCATTATGTTTTATTCCAATTGCATTAAGACTACTAAGATATAATCTTTTAATATTTTTTGGTGACGGTTTTATAATCACTTGGAACTGATAGTAATGTTGTAGTCTATTTGGATTTTCTCCATATCTTCCATCAGTTGGTCTTCTCGAAGGTTGTACATAAGCTGATCTCCATGGTTTGGGTCCTAAAGATCTTAAGGTGGTTGCGGGGTGAAATGTGCCTGCACCAACTTCTATGTCATATGGTTGTAAAATTACACACCCATTTTTTGCCCAAAATTTCTGCAGATTTAAAATTGTATCCTGGAATGTTTGTATTTTTGAATTTTTTTTTTTAGAGGCCATATCTTTGCCAGATAGATCTTTCTTCAATTACGTTTGCTATCTTATCGATTTGATTCTCTGATGAAATTCTTTTTGCCAACCATCCTTTGCTTTTTTCAAACTTTTTAATAACGACATCGTCACCAAACTTATCTTTTAAAATTTGATTTGCATTTCCTATACCATCAATTAAGCCAAGTTCTTTTGATTTAGACCCAGACCAAAACTCTCCAGAAAATAATTCTATTCCTTTATCTTTTTTAAGTTTTGCACCCCTGCTTGTCTCCACCACGTTTATAAAATCTTTGTGCAAATCAAGTTGAATATTTTTTAACCTATTAATATCTTCTTCTTTCGCATCTACAAAAGGATCTAAAGTACTTTTGTTTTTTCCTGCAGTATAAACTCTTCTTTCTACACCTGCCTTTTGAATAAAATCCTTGAAACCAAAAGAGGCATAAATAACACCAATTGAGCCAACAATTGAACTTGAATTAGCATAAATTTCATCTCCGGCACATGCAATCAAGTAACCTCCTGAAGCAGCAACATCTTCTGCGAAAACAATTACCTTTTTTTTATTTTTTTTGGCCTGAGCTCTAATGAAGTCATATATCAAATGAGATTGGACTGGCGAACCACCTGGGGAATTAATCGATATAGCAACAGCTAGAGATTTTTTTATAGAAAATGCTTTTTTTATTAATTCCTCTTGGCCAGCAAAATCAATTCCTTGTTTAAATCTTCCAGCGTTTCCAATAACACCAGTTAATCTTATGTGGGGAACGATTTTTTTTTTTTTGAAAAAAGATAACATGAAGTATGCTTACAGAATTTTTAGATTAATATAAAGTCTACTAATAGTTGAAGTTTTAGGTGCGTCAATTGATAAGTATAAAATATCTCCAATTATATTAGTTTCTTAACAATGGGTTCAGTAATTCAATTAAAAAATAAAGTTAATAACGCCTACCTGGATTTAAAAAATTCAGTCGATGACAAAATTATTTTAGTAGAAGAAAAGATAAAAAATAAACTCATAAGTGATGTGTCTTTAGTGGAAAAGATGACTAGTTATAATTTAGAAACTGGTGGAAAAAAATTAAGAGCCATGTTGACTTTAAGTAGTTCAAAACTATGTGGGTACTTAAAAGGTGGCCGAGATATAAACTTAGCTGCATGCGTAGAATTGATTCACGCTGCAACATTAATGCACGATGATGTTCTCGATAACGGAGAGATCAGAAGAGGAAAAAAAACAATAAATTCCATCTGGGGAAACCATGCATCAATCTTAGTTGGTGATTATCTTTTAAGTAGATGTTTTGAAATGATGGTTGAAGATGGAAATTTGGAGGTTTTAAGGTTATTATCAGCAACTTCTGCAAAAATAGCTCAAGGTGAAGTTTTACAACTTCAACACAAGTCAGAAATAGATACAGTCGAAGAGACATACTTAAAGATTATCACCTCCAAAACTGCAGCGCTATTTTCTGCTGCATGCAAGGTTGGAGCGATATTGGGTAATAAAGATGAAAAGGTAAAAGAAGCATTATCTTCTTATGGAAAAAATCTTGGAGTAACTTTTCAGATAGCTGATGATACATTAGATTATAATTCTGATCTGAAAAAATTTGGAAAAATAATTGGAAAAGATTTTTATGAGGGTAAAATCACTTTGCCTATAATTATATTAAATCAGTACTGTAAAAGTGGTGAGAGAGATATGCTTAAAGAATTTTTTTCTAAAATAGAAAGAACTGAAAACGACCTTAAATACACATTAGATATCATAAAAAAATATGACATTATTAAACAATGTTACAAAAAAGCTGATCACTTTATTTCTTTAGCATCTAGCTCTTTAAATATCTTTGAAAGCTCTGAGCAAAAAAATATTCTGAAAAACTTGACATCTTTTAGTATTGAAAGATCATTTTAAGGATTTAATAAGAATCTTTTCCAGCCTTTTCCATTGTTCTTAACGTATTTCAATCTTTCATGAATTCTATTATCTCCATCACGCCAAAATTCAATTTCTTCAGGTACCAATCTCCATCCAGACCAATTAGGTGGTCTTGGAACTTTTTTCTCATCACGAAACTTTTTTTTGAATTTTTCAATTGATTCATCAAGTGACTTTCTGCTTTCTAAAACTTCACTTTGATTTGAGGCCCATGCTCCTATTCTACTCCCATATGCTCTTGAATTGTAATATTCATCAGCTTCTTTGTCAGAAACTTTAACAACATTACCGTAAATCCTAATTTGTCTTAAAAGACTTTTCCAATGAAAACACATTGACGCCTTAGGGTTTTCTTTAAGATCCTTGCCTTTAGAACTATTGAAGTTTGTGTAAAAAGTAAAACCATCATCACTAAAGCCTTTTAGGAGAACCATTCTCACCTTAGGTCTCCCGCTTTTGTCAGCTGTTGCTAATGATAATGCATTTGGATCATTAGGTTCTGTGGTTTCAGCCTTTTTAAACCACTCTTTGAAGAGATTTACTGGGTTATCCTCATCTTTAAAACAAATATCTAGTCCGAGTGAATTTTTTTCGTTCATAATTTTAACAAAATAATTTATATAATAGAATAATGTCATTTAATACATTTGGAAAGTTATTTCGTTTCACTACTTGGGGTGAATCTCATGGACCGGCTATTGGATGTGTAGTTGATGGATGTCCTCCGAGAGTAAAAATATCTGAAAAAGACATACAAAAAGAACTAAATAAGAGAAAACCTGGTCAATCTAAATTTACTACTCAAAGAAAAGAAGATGATAAAGTTGAAATCTTATCAGGAGTATTTAATGGTGAGACAACTGGTACACCAATATTAATGATTATTTACAATAAGGATATGAAATCAAGAGACTATGAGACTATTAAAAATAAATTTCGTCCTGGACATGCTGATCTAACTTATTTTAAAAAATACGGCATAAGAGACTTCAGAGGAGGTGGTAGGCAATCAGCGAGAGAGACTGCAGCTAGAGTAGCTGCGGGTGCAATTGCAAAAAAAGTTTTAGAAAAAAAAATTGGGAAAAAATATTATGTTAAAGGTGCGGTTATCCAACTTGGAATTTTGGGTTGCGATGTATCTGCATGGAATAATAAATTTATAGAAAAAAATCCATTTTTCTGTCCTGACAAAAAAGTTTTAAAATTGTGGGAAAAATATTTATTAGCAATTCGAAAGTCTGGCTCATCTTGTGGTGCAGTCATAGAATTAAGAGCTAACGGAGTACCATCTGGCCTAGGTGCGCCTATTTACTCAAAATTAGATATGGATTTAGCGTCAGCTATGATGAGTATCAATGCTGTAAAAGGTGTCAATATTGGAACTGGAATGGATGTTGCACAATTAACAGGTGAACAGAATTCTGATGAGATTAGACAAAAAGGGAATAAAACGATTTTCAAATCTAACAATGCGGGTGGGATTCTTGGTGGTATTTCAAGTGGTCAACAAATAAAAGTATCTTTTGCGGTAAAACCAACATCTTCCATACTTAACTCAAGAAAAACTATTGATAAATTTGGAAAAAATACAAATATATCAGTTCGAGGTCGCCATGATCCTTGTGTTGGAATTAGAGCAGTTCCAATAGGTGAAGCGATGATGCATTGTGTTTTGTTGGATCATTTTTTGATGCACAAAGCCCAGTGCGATGCCTAATTTTTTTTCTGAACAACAACTTTAGAGTCCAAAACCTCATAAACTTTTTCTTCGATAGCTTTGCTATCCAAGCCAGCGATCTGATACATTAGATCAGGTTTATCTTGATCAATAAACTTGTCAGGAAAAGTCATCGACCTAAATTTAATTTTTTCTAATAAGCCTTTTTCCGATAAAAATTTACTTAAATGGGATCCAAAACCCCCAATAGAACCTTCTTCGATTGAAATAACAACTTCATGATTTTTTGCTGTATTCCACATTAAATTTTCATCTAGTGGTTTACAAAATCTTGCGTCAATTAAAGTAAGATTTAAACCTTTTTTTTCAAGATTGTTTAAAGTTTTTTGGCATTCTTGCAAACGGGCACCAAAGTTAATCAAAGCAATTTCTTTACCTTCTTTAATAACCCTACCTTTTCCAATTTCAATTTTTTCATGAATTTCAGGAAGTTTAATTCCAATACCAGTTCCACGAGGGTACCTAAAAGCTGAAGGTTTATCATTAATGTCAACTGAAGTATTAATCATTTTAACTAATTCCGACTCATCGCTTGGAGCCATAACTACAAAATTAGGTAAGGTTGATAAGTAGGTTATATCAAAAGATCCGGCATGTGTAGGACCGTCCGCACCAACAAGACCTGCACGGTCTATAGCGAATCTGACAGGTAAACTTTGAATTGCAACATCGTGAACAACCTGATCATAGGCTCTTTGTAAAAAGGTAGAATAAATTGCTGCATAAGGCTTGAATCCTTCTGTAGCTAAACCAGCAGAAAATGTCACTGCATGTTGTTCCGCAATACCAACATCAAACATTCTATTTGGAAATTTTTTTGCAAATAAATCCATTCCTGTACCAGATGGCATCGCAGCAGTTATACCAATTATTTTACTATCTCTCTCAGCGTGTTTAATTAATGTATTTGCAAAAACACTCGTATATGATGGAATTTTAGAACTTGATTTTTCTTGTACACCAGTTTTTATATTAAACTTCGAAACACCATGGTATTTATCTTTTGAATTTTCTGCAAATTGATAACCTTTTCCTTTTTCAGTTTTAATATGTATCATTATTGGACCGTCAAAGTTAGTATCCTTTGCATTTTTTAAAACTGAGACAAGAGTATCAATATCATGTCCATCTATTGGTCCAACATAATAAAAACCTAGTGAATTAAAAAGTGTTCCACCTGTTACTGCTGACCTCAGAAAATCTTCTGCTTTTCCAGCTTTTTTTGAAAATCTTTTGGAAAAGGCAGAAATAATTAATTTAAAAGTCTCTCTTAGACTAAAATATATTTTTCCAGTCAATAATTTTGCTAAATAACTTCTCATTGCACCCACGGGTTCCGCAATTGACATATCGTTATCATTTAAAATTACTATCATTTTAGTTTTTGATATGCCCGCGTTGTTCATAGCCTCGTAAGCCATTCCAGCACTGATGGCCCCGTCACCAATAACAGCAACAACATTTTCTGATTTTTTTGAAAGTTTATTTGCAGTAGCAATACCTAAAGCTGCAGAAATTGATGTTGAACTATGTGCTGCGCCAAATGGGTCATATTCACTTTCAGATCTTTTTGTGAAACCAGATAGTCCATTTCCTTGTCTCAGTGTTTTGATTCTATTTTTACGACCTGTTAAAATTTTATGAGGATACGATTGGTGGCCGACATCCCAAACTATTTTATCATTAGGTGTATCAAAAACATGGTGTAAGGCTACTGTCAACTCAACAACTCCTAAACCTGCCCCTAAATGACCACCTGTAAATGAAACAGCCTCTATCAATTCCTCTCTTAACTCCTTTGACAGGGTAATCAATTCTGAGGATTTTAAATTTTTTATATCCGACGGAAAATTTACATTATCTAATAACTTATATTTTGTCATTTTTTTCTATTTACCACAAACTCTACAGTTTCAATCAAATCTTTACTTTTATACTTACTTAAAGAAGAAATTATTCTATTTTTTAAATAAGAAGAATATTTAACAGCATTTTTATACCCGAGTAAACTTATTAAAGTCGCCTTGCCCTTTTTTTTGTCTTTTCCAGTTTTTTTTCCAATCTTTTTCTCACTTCCACTGTAATCTAGAAAATCATCAATAATTTGAAATAAAAGTCCAATATCTAAACCTATCTTTTTAAACTGATTTATCTTCCCAAACTTATTAGCAATAACTAGCGGCGCTATAGTGGAAAATGAAAAAAGTTTACCAGTTTTATTAAGCTGCATATCTATAATTTTTCTTTTACTTACTCTTTTTTTTTCAAAATTAAGATCTAAATATTGGCCCCCTGCAATTCCTAAATGGCCTGAAGTATTTGAGAGTAAATTTATTAATTTACTTTTTTTATTTTCACTAATATTGAAACTTTTTTCGCTTAAAATTTCAAAGGCTAAGGTAAGCAGTGAATTGCCAGCTAGGACTGCTGTTGCTTCACCAAATTTTTTGTGTGTGCTTAACTTTCCCCTTCTTAAATCGTCATTATCCATACATGGCAAATCATCGTGTATAAGTGAATATGCATGAATACATTCCACTGCAGCTCCTACCCTTACTAAATGATAATAAGGAACTGAAAAAATTTTTCCTACGTCAACAATGATCTTTGATCTTATTTTTTTTCCACCAGGAAATAAACCATAATTCATTGAAGTGATTAAGTCAGTTCTTCTCTGTTTTTTTAAAAAATTCTTGAGAAATTTATTTATATCTTTTCCTGTTTTATTTAGTTTTTTTTCCATCTTTTTTTTTTAGAATTTGTTTTATTTTTAATTTGTTTTTCTCAGATATTTCTCTTGAGGTATTTTGAAACTTTTTTTCAATAAATTTATTTAATTTAAATATTTCAAGATAATCCTCTTCGAGTTGATTTGAAGCTTTATTTTTTTCAATTTTTTCAACCAAATTATTAAGAATTTCTTTAAGTTCATCTAAAGATTTAGACTCAATATCATCTGGTAAATTTTTTTGTTTCATATATTAGTTTGTATTATTACATGAATTATAATCTTTCAAATATTAAAAAAGCTAAATATTATTTAGATAAAAATGAATGTATTGGGTTTCCGACTGAAACCGTTTATGGTTTAGCGGCTAATGCTTATTCAAAAAAGGCTACCTTAAAAATATTCAAACTTAAGAAAAGAAATAAAAGAAATCCACTCATAGTGCATTATTGTAGCTTAAAAATGCTTAATAACGACTGTATGATTAATGAAGAATTTTTAAAGTTATATAAAAAATATTGTCCAGGACCTATTACATTCGTTTTAAAATTAAAAAAAAATAGTAATATTTCAAAAATCGTAACTAATAATAAAAAAACACTAGCTGTTAGGTTTCCTAGACATCATCTGGCTATAAAACTTTTAAAAATATTGAAATATCCTCTAGCAGCACCAAGTGCAAACATATCCTCAAAAATAAGTCCAGTAACAAAAGAAGATGTAAAGGATGAATTTGGAGAAAGAATTAAATTTATTCTTAACGGTGGTAGATCTAAAATAGGATTAGAGTCCACTATAGTTAGTTTGTTAGGAAAGCCAAAAATATTAAGGCTAGGAGGAATTGAAAGAAAAAGAATTAACAAAGTTTTGAGAAAAAAAATCCTGTATAAAAAAAATGATAAAACAATTGTTGTCCCAGGACAATTAAGTTTACATTATTCACCTGGAATACCTATAAGGCTAAACAAGAAAAAACCAAAAGAAAATGAAGCTTTTATTTTAATTAAAAAAAGAAAAAAAAATTCAAAGGATTATTATTATTTAAGTAAAAAAAAAGATTTAAAAGAAGCTGCAAAAAATTTGTATAAAGTTTTAAGAAATATTAAAAATAAAGATTATAAAAGTATTGCTGTAGAAAAAATTCCTAATTATGGATTTGGGGAAGCAATCAATGAAAGACTTAAAAGGGCTTCAGTAAAGTAATGGAAAATTCAATAAAAGTAATTGATCTTAAAAAGAATTATGGAAATAAAGAAGCGGTTAAGAATATTAATTTTGAAATAAAAGAAAATGAAATAATTGGGTTGCTTGGTCCTAATGGCTGTGGAAAAACTACTACTATAGGTATGATTTTAGGTTTATTAAAACCTACAAGTGGGCAAGTTTTGATTAACGGCTTTCAACTAGAAAAAAATAGAATTGAGATTCTTCAAAAGATAAATTTTATTTCTCCGTATATTGAATTACCAAAGAAACTTACAGTTAAGCAGAATCTAATTGTTTATGGAAAACTGTATTCTGTCAAAAACTTAAATAATAGAATAGATTATTTGGTAGAAGAACTGAGATTGCAAAATTTGCTTGATAGAGTGACTGGAGAATTATCTTCAGGGCAAAAAAATAGAATTAGCTTAGCTAAAGCGATTATCAACAATCCATCTGTCTTATTGCTCGATGAACCTACAGCTTCACTTGATCCAGAAACGGGAGATTTTGTAAGAACCTTTTTAGAAAATTATAAAAAAGAAAAAAAGGTATCTATATTATTAGCATCTCATAACATGGATGAAGTAACTAGATTGTGTTCGTCAATAATGATGATGAAAAACGGTTTGATAATTGATCAAGGTAAACCAAATGATCTAGTTAAAAAACATGGAAGACAAAATCTGGAGGAAGTTTTTTTAAAACTTGTAAGGAATTAATATGAATATAGGTAGAATGTATGGATTGTTCTTAAGACACTTTTTTTTAATAACTAGGTCTTTTCCAAGAATCTTAGATCTAATATATTGGCCAACAATACAAATTACTTTATGGGGTTTCATCTCAAATTTTTTTACAACATACAGCTCGTATTATAATAATGCTGTTGGAATAATATTAACATGCGCGATACTTTATGATTTTCTATTTAGAACAAGTATCGGGTTTAATATGCTTTTTTTAGAGGAAATCTGGAGTAGAAATTTTACAAATTTATTTATCTCACCTATAAAAAAAAGTGAAATTTTAATCTCATTAATATTCACAGCTTTAGTAAGAGCTTTAATCGGTTTAGTTCCTGCAATTCTTTTAACTTCTCCTCTATTTGGAATTTCTATATTAGATTTAGGTTTAAGTTTATTTTTTTTATTTCTTAGTCTCTATATTTTTGGAATAACGCTAGGTATACTAGTTTCTTCTGGTCTACTTAGGTTTGGCCCTTCATTTGAAAATATTGCCTGGTCAACTATGTTTCTGTTGGCTCCTTTTGGATGTATTTATTATCCTGTAGATATATTACCTGAAATATTTCAAAAAATTGCTTATGCACTACCACTCGTATACATATTTGAGGAGGCTAGAAATATTTTAGTCAATGGATTTGTAAATGTAGAAAATATTTTTAAAGCATTTTATTTAAATGGATTATATTTATTTATCTCCATTTGCTTATTTTACTACTCTTTCAGTAAAGCCCGTAAAAAGGGAACATTAATTAATATAGGGGAATAATTTGGTGCGCCTGCTAGGAGTCGAACCCAGAACCTCCTGATCCGAAGTCAGGCGCTCTATCCAGTTGAGCTACAAGCGCATATAGTATTAATATTATAATTTATGAAAAATATCATTAAGTTTATTGTTAAGGTTAATGAAAACGATCAGAGAGTTGATCTATTTTTATCAAATAACAAAAAGGAACTCAGTAGAACTAGAGTTAAAAATTTAATTTTAAATCATAGATTGTTGATAAATGAAAAAATTTGCACCGACCCATCAAAAAAAGTTAGTGAAAATGACAATATAAAACTTGAAATACCTGAGCCACAGAAAGCTTCTTTAGAACCATTTGATTTCAAACTTAATGTCATTTATGAGGATAAAGATTTAATGGTAATAAACAAACCTGCTGGGATATCTATGCATCCTGGAGCTGGGGACTACAACAAAACATTGGTAAATGCCTTAATATTTTATGATAGTAAAAATCTTTCAACTATTGGTGATGAACTTAGACCAGGAATCGTTCATAGAATTGATAAAGATACATCTGGTCTAGTTGTGGTTGCGAAAAATAATAGAACACACGAAAAATTATCTATTCAATTTAACGACCATACAATTAAAAGAGTTTACCAAGCTCTTGTATGGGGAAAGCTAAGGCCTCAAACTGGTAGAATTGAAACATTGATTACAAGAAGCTCAAAAAATAGACAATTAATGCAGGTTGGTCTCACTAAAGGAAAAAATGCAATTACTAATTATAAAACCTTGGAAATTTTTGAAAATGAAAAAACACCAACTTTTAGTTTAATTGAGTGTAGATTGGAAACTGGTAGAACCCATCAAATTAGAGTTCACATGAGTTACAAAGGTAACAATATTTTAGGGGACAAAAAATATAAAAAAAAGTTTAAGAAATTCAGAAATATTAATGATGATTTAAATAATCTAATTCTTAAACTAGATAGACAATTCTTACATGCAAAAACTCTTGGGTTCAATCATCCCTCAAAAAATAAGGAAGTCGAATTTACATCAAATTTACCTCAAGATTTAAATACCCTGTTAAAAAAGCTTAGAAATTCGAAGTAATTACAATATTGCAAAAAATTAATTATTTATTAAATACATAGTAATAAAATGACATCTACATTCAAATACCCTGCTATAAGCAATGAAGGCGGTCTGTCAGTATACTTAGACCAGATAAAAAAATTTCCAATGCTTGATGCTGAAGAAGAATATATGCTTGCTAAAAATTGGAAAACTACAGGAAATGTCAAATCAGCTGAAAAACTTGTGACAAGCCATTTAAGATTGGTTGCAAAAATTGCGATGAGGTACAAAGGTTATGGATTGCCAATGAATGAAATTATTTCTGAAGGAAATGTAGGATTGATGCAGGCAGTGAAAAAATTTGAACCTGAAAAAGGTTTTAGATTGGCAACTTATGCTATGTGGTGGATTAAGGCATCGATACAAGAATATATTTTAAGATCTTGGAGTTTAGTAAAAATTGGTACAACTACAGCACAAAAGAAATTATTTTTTAATTTAAAAAAATTAAAAAATCAAATAGCTCCAAAAAACGAAGGTGATCTTAAAAAAGATGAGGTAGAAAAAATTGCGAATACGCTTGATGTGAGTGAAGATGAAGTTATCACAATGAATAGAAGGTTGTCAGGCAAAGAACAATCTTTGAATGCTCCGATTGGTGAGGATGGTGATGAGTGGCAAGACTGGGTTGTTGATAAAGAAATGGATCAAGAATTAAAAATAGCCCACCAAGAGGAACTTGACCAAAGAAAAGATTTACTTCAGGACTCTATAAAAATATTAAATGATAGAGAGAAAGAAATTCTTTATGCAAGAAGATTAAATGAAAATCCATCTACTCTCGAAGACTTGAGTAAAAAATATAAAATTAGTAGAGAAAGAATAAGACAAATTGAAAACAAAGCTTTTGAAAAACTACAAAAGCATATGCTTAATTCAGCAAAATCAAAAAATTTACTTCCAGTAAATTAAATTTTAAAAGGATCTTCGATTAAAATTGTATCGTTTCTTTCAGGACTTGTTGAAATGCTTGAAACCTTTGTTTCAATAAATTTTTCAAGCTCTTTAATATAAACTTTTGCATTCTCGGGCAATTTTTCAAAGTTTTTGATTCCTTTTGTTGAAGATTTCCAACCTTTAAAGCTTTTATAAATTGGCTTAACTTTTAATTGATCATCTACCGCAGCGGGCAAATAGTCAACCTTTTTGCCATTCAGTTCATAAGCTACACACATATTGATTTCTTCTAGTTCGTCTAAAACATCTAGTTTGGTTAATGCTATTCCATTAATACCTGAGACTTTAATCGTTTGTCTTACCAAAACCCCGTCAAACCAACCACATCTTCTTTTTCTGCTAGTAACAGTTCCAAACTCTTTTCCTATTTTACCGAGATGTTCTCCAGTTTCATTTTTCAACTCAGTTGGAAAAGGACCCTCACCCACTCTTGTCGTGTAGGCTTTTGTTATACCAAGAACATAACCAATTGTATTTGGTCCACACCCTGAGCCTGTTGCTGCTGAAGATGCGACTGTATTTGATGAAGTTACAAAAGGATAAGTGCCATGATCTACGTCTAACAAAATTCCTTGTGCGCCTTCAAATAAAATTTTCTTTCCTTCGTTTTTAAATTCATCAATCTTTTTCCAGACGGGCTTTGAAAACTTTAATATTTGGGGTGCAATTTCAAGAAGTTCCTTTTTCAACTTATTTTTTTCAAACAATTCTTTTCCTAAACCTTTTCTTATTGCATTATGGTGCATTAAAACAGTTTCAAGCCTATGATCTAAATTTTTTTCAGAAATTAAATCCATTACCCTGATTGATCTTCTCCCTACTTTATCTTCATATGCTGGTCCTATACCTCTTCTTGTAGTGCCAATTTTTGCTTTTCCTGCTGCATCTTCTCTTATTTCATCCATTTCTTTGTGAAAAGGTAAAATTAAATTGGCTGACTCTGACAAAATTAAATTTTCTTCAGATATCTCTACTCCTTTTGATTTTATCTCTTTTATTTCATCTAATAATGCCCATGGATCCACTACAACCCCGTTACCAATAATTGATATTTTATTTTTTCTAACAATTCCTGATGGAAGTAATCTTAATTTATAGGTAACTCCATCTATTACTAACGTATGTCCAGCATTGTGTCCGCCCTGAAATCTTACAACTACATCTGCTTCACTTGAGAGCCAATCAACAATTTTTCCTTTTCCTTCGTCACCCCACTGAGATCCGACAACAGCTACATTTTTCATTTAAATTTATTTTTAATATTAAACACGCTTATATGGTTTATTGGCCCATGGCCTTTTCCAAAATCAGGCCCTGATCCGATTGAATGGTTAACATAATCAATTGCCATCTTACAAGATTTCTTTAATGTTTTTCCACACGAAAAATAAGTCGCTATCGCACTAGATAAAGTACATCCTGTACCATGTGTATTTTTTGTTTTGATTTTTTTACTTTTAAAAAGTTCTTTTTCACCTTTATTCAAATAAAGATCATATACATATTTTGCTTTTAAATGACCCCCTTTTATTAAAACATTTTTTGCTCCTAAACTTAATAATTTTTTTCCAGCTATAATCATATCATCTGTTGTTTTAATTTTTATTTTAGCAAGTATTTCTGCCTCTGGTATATTTGGTGTAATTAAAGATACTCTATTCATTAATTTAGTTTTTATTATTTCTATTGATTTATCATCAACTAATTTTGTGCCACCTTTCGCTACCATCACTGGATCAAGAATAATTTTTTTTACTTTAATTTTCTTTAAAGAGTTTATTACTGTTTCAATAACTTTTTTTGAGTGTAACATTCCAATCTTTATAGCATCAGGCCTGATATCTTTTGAGGTGAATTCAATTTGCCTTTTAATTTCATTGATTGGAACTTTTGAAATCGACAAAACTCCTGTTGTATTTTGTGAAGTTATTGCAGTAATAGCTGTCATTGCATAAGAGCCAAGACTTGTAATGGTTTTAATATCTGCTTGAATACCTGCGCCCCCAGAAGAGTCTGAGCCCGCAATAACTAATATTTTAGATTTAAATTTCAATTTATTTAATTGACCTTTTTACAATATTTATACATTTTTTTAATAAATGAATATTGTTCGACTCACCCATAATTCTGATTTTAGGCTCTGTGCCAGATTTTCTTACAAGCATTCTACCATAATTTTTAATTATTCCTTCAGATTTTTTAATAGCAACTTTACACTTAGTAGAATTAATAATTGATTTATTTTTAACCTTTACATTTTCTAATATTTGAGGTGTTAATTCAAATAAATCAAAAAGCTCACTCGCCTTTTTACCTTTTCTCATTGAAAATAGAATTTCTAGTGCAACTAATAGTCCATCACCTGTTGTTGCAAATTTGCCAAGTATAATATGCCCAGATTGCTCTCCACCTAAATTAAAGTTTTCTTTTTGCATTTTTTCCTTAACATATCTGTCTCCTACATTAGCTCTGATAAATTTAATTTTTTGATCTCTAAAAAAATTTTGTAATCCATAATTTGACATTAGGGTGCCAATTACACCACCTTTAAGAATTTTCTTTCTTTTCCATCTGGTTGCTAGCATCGCAATAATTTTATCACCATCAACAATGTTCCCCTTCTCGTCAGATACAATTATTCTGTCTGCGTCGCCATCTAAAGATATCCCGATATGAGCTTTGTTTTTTCGAACTAAAGATTTGATCTTTTGCGGAAAGGTTGAGCCACAATTATCATTAATATTTAAACCATTTGGAGAAGTCCCATACTCAATTACTTTTGCACCCAAACTCCGTAATAATTTTGGTCCAGATTTATAACTTGCCCCGTTAGCACAATCTATTGCAATTTTCATTCCTTTTAACTTAAAACCTTTTGGAAAATTGTCTTTTAATATTTTTATATATTTATCATTTGCATCCTCTAATCTCTTTACCCTTCCTAAAATTTTTGGCTCAGAAAGATTTTTTGCTATTTTAGAGTCAATTAGTTTTTCTATTTTCTTTTCAATTTTGTCAGAGAGTTTTAGGCCATCTGGTCCAAATAATTTTAGTCCATTATCATAATATGGATTATGAGACGCTGTAATCATAATTCCCATGTTGGCTTTCATCTTTTTTGTTAACATCGCTAATCCATTTGTTGGTAAAGGCCCAAGCGTGTAGACATGCATTCCTGCTGAGGCCAATCCAGACACCAATGCGGGCTCAAGTGTATATCCTGAGAGTCTTGTATCTTTTGCAATAATAGCTGTTTGTTTTGATTTTTTCTGATTATTAAAATATGTACCTGCTGCTAGGCCAAATTTAAAAAACATTTCACCATTAATTTTAGTCTGGTTAACCTTCCCTCTAATTCCATCAGTTCCAAAATATTTTTTAGTCATTTAAAATTTTAGTGATTTAAAAACTTTGATACTTTGATTAACTTCATTCACATCGTGAACTCTTAAAATCTGAATACCCTGCATCATAGCACACAAACTAGATGATATAGTTCCCCCTAGTCTTTCCTTACTATCGTTTATCCCAGAAATGTCTTTAATAAATCTTTTTCTAGAAGTGCCCAACATTATAGGAAATCCAAGTGAATGGAAAATAGAAATGTTTCTTAATAAGGTAATATTATGTTTCAATCTTTTTCCAAAACCAATTCCTGGATCCAAAATAATATTCTTATGATTTATACCATTGTCCTCTAGTTCTAAAATTTTTTTTTGAAAGAAATCATAAATATCTAGCAAGACGTTTTCATACGAAGGTTTAATTTGCATTGTTTTTGGATTACCTTGCATGTGATGAATTATAAAGGGGGTTTTTTTATTTCTTAGGATTTTTAATGTATTAGGATCGTAATTGAGTCCGGAAACATCATTAATGATATGGGCACCATATTTTAAACTTTTTTCCATTATGGCACTTTTTCGAGTATCAACAGATATTACATTTTTAAATTTTTTTGTTTTTTTTAATACTTCCTTAATCCTTTTCCACTCAATTTTTTCATTTACATCATTTGATCCTGGTCTTGTGGACTCTCCACCTATATCAATAATTGACGATCCTTTTTCAATAAAATGTTTTATTCTTTTTAAAGCATCTTTATGATTATTATATTTTCCACCATCTGAAAAACTATCAGGGGTTAAATTAACAACTCCCATTATTAGAGGTACAGACTTAAACTTTAGTTTAGAAAAGTTTTTTTTTTTAGTTATATTTTTTATATCAAATTTTACTTTTTTTTTTAAATTTTTACTTAAAAAATTTAATTTTGAAATGTGGATTCTTTTTTTCTTTTTTCTTGTTATAAGTTCTATTGTATCAAAAGAAATTTTATCATTTCCATTAAGTGGGAGAGCAAGTTTTTTATTGACCATCAAAGTTGAATGGTCGCCATAATAGAAATTACACGCTCTAGTGTAATATTTTAACATTAAATATTAATGAACAATTTTTGGTTTTAAACCAATTGATCCTAAAGCGGAGTCAGAACTTTCATCATCAACTTTTAAATCTTCCTTATTAGGTGGATATTCGTTTTTGTTAATTATTTTTGCTATATCCTCACCAGTCAAAGTTTCATAAGTTAAAAGAGCTTTTGCTATTTTATGCAAATCATCAATTTTGTTTGTTAAAATAGTTTTTGCTTGATTGTAACCTTCGTCAACAAGTTTTCTTATTTCTCTGTCAATTTTTTGAGCAACAGCCTCTGAAACACTTTGTGTTTGTGTTACAGATCTTCCAAGGAAAACTTCCTCTTGATTTTCACCGTATTCAACAGGACCAAGTTCCTCACTCATTCCATACTTTGTAACCATAGCTCTTGCTAATGAGGTTGCTTGGTTAATGTCTGAACCATTTCCCCCACCTGCACCTGTTGATATATTATCTTTGCCAAATATGAGTTCTTCGGCAACTCTTCCTCCAAAGCACACAGCCAATCTTGCTTTCAAATATTTAATAGAGTGACCATGTTTATCTCTTTCTGGAAGATTCATGACCATTCCTAACGCTCTTCCTCTAGGAATGATTGTTGCTTTATGTATTGGATCGTAATTTGGCAAGTTAAAAGAAACTATTGCATGTCCACCTTCGTGGTAAGCAGTTAATTTCTTCTCATCTTCTGTCATGACCATAGATCTTCTTTCGGCACCCATCATCACCTTGTCTTTTGCATCTTCAAATTCTTGAGATGTTACAATTCTTTTATTTTTTCTCGCAGCTAACAATGCAGCCTCGTTAACTAAATTAGCAAGATCTGCTCCTGAAAATCCAGGTGTTCCTCTTGCGACAGTTCTTAAATTTACATCTGGAGACATAGAAATTTTTTTAGCATGAACTTTTAAAATCTTTTCTCGACCTATAATATCTGGATTTGAAACTACAACTTGTCTATCAAATCTTCCTGGTCTTAAAAGCGCTGGATCTAAAACGTCAGGTCTGTTAGTTGCAGCAATAATTATTACACCCTCATTTGTATCAAATCCATCCATCTCAACCAGTAATTGGTTTAATGTTTGTTCTCTTTCATCATTGCCTCCACCTAAACCTGCGCCTCTACTTCTTCCAACAGCATCTATCTCGTCAATGAAAATTATACATGGAGAATGTTTTTTACCTTGTTCAAACATATCTCTAACTCTTGAAGCACCAACTCCAACAAACATTTCAACAAAGTCTGATCCAGAAATCGTGAAGAAAGGAACACCTGCTTCACCGGCAATAGCTCTAGCAAGTAAAGTTTTTCCTGTACCTGGAGGACCTACTAACAAACAACCTCTTGGTATCTTACCACCCAATCTGCTAAATTTTTTTGGATCTCTCAAAAACTCCACCACTTCTTGAACTTCCTCTTTTGCTTCCTCAACTCCAGCAACATCGTTAAAAGTAACTTTCCCTTTAATCTCATTCATCATCTTTGCTTTTGATCTTCCAAATCCCATGGCACCACCTTTACCACCTTGCATTTGTCTCATGAAAAATATCCAAACAGCAATTAAAAGTAACATTGGGAACCACGATAAAAGAACTCCAAACAAAGATGGCATCTTCTCATCAAGTGGAGCTGCAGATATACTTACACCTTTATCAGTTAATTTTTCTATTAAGTTTGGATCGTTCGGTGAGTATGTTGAAAAAACTGATCCATCGGCCATAACACCTTTAATGTTGTTACCTTGTATCTGAACTTCTACAACCCTTCCATTATCAACCTCCGTTAAAAATTCAGAGAAAATAATTGATTTATTATTTTTGTTTTGAAGATTTTGCGGATTCTTGAACATGTTGTAAAGACCTATAGTCAAAACAACAATAATTACCCACATAGCTAGATTCTTTAAATTCATACGTTTAATAAGTTAAGAATTATTCTAAATTTAACAAGTGCTAAATTGTTACACAAATGAGTTTATTTTGTGTTTTCCTTAGAAATAACTACTGAATTCTCTATTTTTTCAATAACACATCCTCCTAAAGTTGTTTTGGTCAAGGATTTTTGTTTAATTTGATTAATAATCCTTGAGACACCCTTGCCTCTAGCGGGAAAATATCTACTACTAATATCTTGTAAGATTTTTGTAAAAGATCTTAAAATTATTTCATCAGTGCTACCAAAAAACTTTGAAGTTAAGAGAGCTCTATTATTATTTTTGGACGGGCTGATATAAGAATTTTCACTGATGTTTTTTTGTACGAAAAATTCAATTGATTTATTCGAGGATATTAAATTTTCAAAAGTCATTTTAAACTTTTTTTCATCAAGACCATTTTTTTTTAAATTATTAATCATAAATCTTACCCGCGATCTCAAATATTCTAAGCTTCTATTTGATGGATCATCTATATGGAAATTGAAGGTTTTTTTAGTCACATACAATAAATCTTCTTTTGAAAAATCAAGTAATGGTCTAACAATATTAATGTTATTGCTTCGCAAATTTCTATAATTATAAAAAGATACTAGTCCCTTAAGACCAGAGCCTCTTAATAATCTGATGAAGAAATTTTCTTGAAAATCATCAAAATGATGGCCTAATAATAATGTATTGATTTTTTTTGTTTTACAAAATCTTTCGAATACCTTAAATCTATAATCTCTAGAGTCTGATTGAGTTTTTTTAATATTTGTCTTTTTTTTCCATGTAATTATTTTGCACTCAATTTTAAATTTTCTTAAGATTTTTTTTAAAGTCTGGGCCTCCTTCGAAGATGTATCTCTTAGATTGTGATCCACATGAACATAGTGAAATTTTTTATCTTTATTTTTAATTTGATAGCATTTTGAAAGATATGCTAAAGCAAGACTATCTGCGCCCCCAGATACTGCAACCAAATACCTTTTGAATTCTTTCTGTTTAATTAAAAATTCAAACCTTTGATAGATTTTTTTTATTTTTTTATTTCTTATTTGAAGACTAAAAATTGAATTTTTAAGTTTTTTTCTTTTTACACTCGAACTTTTTTTCTTCATATTTTGCTTTTTGAAGAACTGATTGTTTTGCATCAGGATATTCTTTTTTAACTCCTGTAATCATTAAACACCCTTGATCTTTTTCTCCAATTTGCACTAATGATACTCCAAGCTTAAGTAAATTTATAGCTGCTTTTTCACTTTTAGGATATTTTTGATAACCTTCTAAGTAAGCAGAAGCAGCATCTGTATAAAGTTGTCTAATTCTAAATGTTTCTGCGTACCAATATTGTGCGCTACCTGCCATTTTATGTTCAGGATTTGTCATCACAAATTCTCTAAGCGCTCTTTCTGCTGTCGTATAGTCTCCTTGTTTTAAAAAACTAGTAGCAAACTCGTATTGTTTATCAGGTTTATCGTTAGGTAAGATTTTTTCCTCTGACACAAATTTTTCGGTTATGACTGTTCCAGTTGTATCTATTGATTGGGTTTGTTGTGTTAGTTCATTTGTTTCTGATGACTTGTAAGATACTGCGCCAAGATCTTGCGGTTGAGAAGAGCCAGGTAAAACTTTTTTCTTAGATGTAACTTTTTTATCAATGTCCTCGCCCTCTAAATTTTGGAACCTCAACTGATTGTCTGCTTGAACTTTTGATAATCTGCTTGATAGTTTATCGATTTTAAAATTTATTTCCTCGAATTTATTTGTCAAATCTTGAAATTGTTTTTCTATCTCAGACAATTTTAATAAATGTCTTGTAAGTACATCTTCATCATTTGAACTTAATTTTGTTTTGCTAGCTGTAATTATATCTGAGGACTGTGAGTAAACAGCTTTTTCTAAAGTTTTTAAATCTTTTTGTAATGTTTTTATTACTTCTAAAGTCTCAGTTTCTTCTGCATTAACAAAAGAAATATTTGAAAAAAGAAATATTATTAAAACTAATATACTTTTATTTATACATTCTAAAAATTTCATTAATTGATTTCTATCTATAATGATGGCAAAAAAAAGACCCCAACAACTTATGTTATTGGGGTCTGAATTTGTAAATTATTAGTCAGCTTTTACTGTTACTGATCTTCTGTTTTTTGACCAAGCTAAAGGATTTGAACCAGAGTCTACCGGTCTTTCTTTTCCATAACTTATTACTGAAATTCTATTTCCAGATATTCCATAAGTCATTAAATAATCTTTAGCTGCATTAGCTCTTCTCTCACCTAAAGCTAAGTTGTATTCTCTTGTGCCTCTTTCGTCAGCGTGACCTTCAAGAACTACATTTATTTTTGAATTTTTTCTTAACCATGAAGCTTGTTTTCTTAATGTTTCTCTTGAAGCAGTAGTCAAAACTGTTTCATTAGTTGCGAAGAAAACTCTGTCTGGTACACCAGAAGCTAAATACTCAACTGTATCTTTTCCAGTGTATACGTCACCTTGCATTTTACCTGTTGTTTTTACGGCACATGCAGATAATAGAATACTTGCAGAAATAATTAGCAAAGTATTTCTAAAAATTTTGTTTAAACTCATTACTGCTCCTTAAAAGTTATTTTTATACTTTTTCACAACTAAATAGATCTTTCAAGCTCAAAAATCAAGGAATTATTAATTTTTTTTGAAAATATCATAATTAATCGGTTAATAATGACGACCAAGATGGGTCTGAAGCATCAGTCTCGGTTTTAACCATTCTTTCATTATATCCGGTAAGATCTATAGACCAAAGTTTGGCTGAAAAGCCTTTTCCTGCAGAGTCTGATTTTGTCTCTCTATAAAAAATTAAAACTCTTCCATTAGGAGACCAGGAAGGAGCTTCTTGATAATAGTTTTCTGTAAGAAGTCTTTCACCAGTTCCATCTGTTCTCATTACTCCAATATAGAACTTTCCTTTATGAAGCTTTGTAAAAGCTATCAAGTCACCTCTTGGAGACCACACGGGCGTACCGTAAAGACCATTCCCGAAAGATATCCTTTTAACTTTTGAACCATCACTTCTCATTACGTAAATCTGCTGATAGCCACTTCTGTCTGAATTGAAACAAATATATTTACCGTCTGGAGAATATGATGGAGAAGTATCAATGGATGGATGATTTGTTATTTTTTCAACTTCTCTACTTTCAAGATCCATAGTATAGATATCCGAGTTTCCGTCTTTGGCAAAGCTCATGATAATTTTTTTTCCATCTGGAGAAAAACGTGGAGCAAATGTCATACCAGGAAAGTCACCAACGACTTCTTGTATCCCAGTCTCAATATCTAATAAGTATACTCTAGGAAGATTTTTAAAATAAGATAAGTAAGTAACCATTTGATTTGTTGGATTAAATCTTGGTGTTAAAACCAATTCATTTCCTAAAGTTAGATATTTAGTGTTAAAACCATCTTGATCCATAATTGCTAATTTCTTGATACGACTTGTTTTAAGTCCTTCTTCAGCAACATAAATAATTCTAGTATCAAAATAACCTTTTTCACCTGTAAGCCTCTGATAAACTTTATCAGTAATTATATGCCCGACTCTTCTCCAATTTTCTGAAACAGTTGTAAATGCCAACGCCATAATTTCTTTGCCAGCTAATACATCCCATAATCTAAATTCAACTCGAAGCTTTTCATCAACTATCTTTACTTCTCCAGTGATTAAAGCTTGAGCTTTAATTAAAGCCCAATCTTCAAATCTTGGTTTTACATGAGCTATATCTGGTTTTTGGAGAAAAGCTTTAGGATCTAACGGATTGAATAAACCCGATTGCCTTAAATTATCTTCAACAACTTTTGATATTTCTACACCTATATCTTCAAGTTTTAATAAATCTTTAAATTTTTCTTTGGAATTTTGATCAACAGATAGTGGTGATACTGCTAGTGGCAAAGGATTTAGATTACCTCTTGTAATATCTACTTCTATAAGAGACCAAGCTTTGCCCCAATTAAAAATAAACAAACAAATATATATAAAAAAAATAATTTTTTTCATCCTTGAAGCATCTCCCTAGCATCAAAATTTAGTTGAATTTCTTTCCATCTCTCATAACCAGTAGTTGGAACTCTCAAGGGCTGACACAATCTAATTGCCCTAAGTGCACTTTCTGCCAAAACTTTATAGAAACCTTGTCCTGGCTTGTTCATTCTAGCGTGGTCAAGAATTTCAGAGTTGATAATTGTACCATCAGGTTTTAAATTTAATTTAATTCTTACAAGAAGATCTTCATTATAAGGTAAGCCTAATGGGATACTCCAGCATCCAAATATTTGGGCCTTAAGTGCATCTTCCTCATTTAAAGTCAAACCAGAGGAAATAACACTTTTTCTCTGTGATTGAGTTATCTTATTATCACTTTTAATCATCTCTGCAGTTTCTTCTTTTGATTTATCAATTAGCGCAGCAATATTGTTTGGATCAAATAATTCTTTTTTTTCAAATTCTGAAACTTGTTTAATTTCATCATCGATCTTTTCTGGGTTTTGTTTATCCTCTTCTGGTTTTTTTACAATATTTTTTTGTTGATCTGGTAATGGTATTGCATCTGGTTTTTCTTTTTTAACTTTTTTTGGAGGTGCTTGCTCAGAAACAAGTTTCTCTTTTTCTTTCTTTTTTATTTCTTCAATAATCTTTTTCGCTTTAGGAGCATAAGGTATAGATGTTTTGTCAGTTATTTGAATAAGTTCTATGGAAATAATCGGTGGAAGATCTATTGGTTTTTTTGCTAAAAAAGGAAGGCTCAACGCTGTTATAATTATAAGAAATAAATGTAGTAAAGATGATATAATAATATTATTAGCCACTATCGATCACCTCTCTTTATAAGGCTCTGAAATAAGCGCTACTTTTGTAAATCCTGAACCAGAAAGCATCCCCATAACTTCTAGAACTCTCCCATAGTTGATTGTCTTGTCGCCTCTTACATATATTCTTGTATCTGTTCTGTTTTTTGAAACAGCTAATATTTTAGCAATTACGTTATCAAACTCAACCTTAGACTCTTGAATAAAAATCTCCCCTTTTGAATTTATACTTAAAGTTAATGGCTCTTGTTCCTCTGGAAGAGAGTCAGCTGAACTTTCTGGAAGATCTACTTGAACACCAACTGTCAATAGCGGTGCTGTGACCATAAAAACGATTAAAAGAACCAACATAACATCAACAAATGGTGTTACATTTATTTCACTTATTGGATCTTTAGATTTATTTTTTAAATTAAAAGCCATCAGTTAAATAGTAGAGATAAATCTTTTGGCAAAATTTTCTAATCTTTGAGAATATTTTTTTGAGTCGTTATTAAATTTGTTATAAGCTACAACCGCAGGTATAGCTGCTAAGAGACCGAGAGCTGTCGCAAATAATGCTTCTGCAATACCTGGCGCAACAATAGCTAAACTCGTGTTTCTTGAAACTGCAATTGACTGAAATGAATTCATAATTCCCCAAACTGTTCCAAACAAACCAATAAACGGTGCTGTTGAACCTACTGTGGCCAAGAATGAATAATTTTTTTCAAGCTTGTTAACTTCATTTTCTATATTAGACTCTAATAAACCTGAAAGCTTTTCATTCAAATTACTTCTAGATCTTGATTTAAGAACAACTTGCATAGTCTTTTTAAAAACATTTGACATTGGATCATCAATATTTGCTGGTAAATTATTATAAAAACTTTCGGCAGATCTTGATTTCCAAAATTTTTCTTCAAACTCTTGGGTTGATAAGTTTATTTTCTTAAATAACTTGAACTTTTCTATAATTATCGCCCAAGTATAAATTGATGCTGCAATCAACAAAACAATAACTGATTTTACAATTATGTCTGCTCTAAGAAATAGGCTCCATAAAGAGAAGTCTACAGAACTTCCTAGCCCTACAGATTGTGATGCTATATCGGCTTCCATGAAAAATCTTTCACACTAAAATGTGTCATCAATTTGACCTGAAAGATCAAATAAATCTAATATTTAGCATTTTGGTAATAAAAACTAGAAATTAGTATCGCGTCCGCTTTATTAGCATCTTTTTTTTTTGACAATTTTGATGAAAAGTATGGATAAATTTCAATAGCTTTTGTCCTGCTAGCGTCTTTGTTTGTATTTATCAAATTAAAGAATTTTTTCCATTTAACTGGTGAAACAAAATCCATTGGAATTTGCATTGCAGAAAAAATTCCTTTCAACACTCCAAAAGACTGTCCAAAATTAAACATGCTAGTAACTCCTTGTCCTGGCATTGCAGAAACTTGTTCGATCACAGCTATTACTTTCGTCTTATCTTCTCCTTCTACAGCTTTTTGAATTTCGTTAAATATTTGAGAAGCATTAACTTGTGATTTATTTTTTTTTCCTACAGCCATTTTTGGCATTTCAAATACATCCACTATCTTTCCATCTCTAAATAAGCATATTGCACCATTAATTCCAGGATCTATTCCAATTATCAACATTGCTTAATCTTCTTCCCCAAAGTTTGAGTAAACCCTTTGAACATCATCGTCATCATCTAATAATTCTATAAGTTTTTTTATGTCTTCTTTATTCTCACCTTCGCTGGAAACCTTGTTTAGGGGAATCCACTCAATATCTGTAGATATAAAATTTTCGACATGAGACTCAATTTTTTTTTTTATAGAATAAATATCTTCAGAACCGCAATGTATCTCATGAAAACTTTCAAAGGAAAAACATTCATCTGCACCAGCATCAATTGCTAGTTCAAAAATTTTATCATCTTTAATTTCATTTATGTCTATCCTAATTACGCCAATTTGTTTAAAATTATGAGCTGCAGAACCTTGGGTACCCAAGTTACCACCATTTTTTTGAAAAATTGTTCTTAATTTTGAGGCAGTTCTATTTTTGTTATCTGTAAGTGCCTCAACTATTACAGCAACTTTATCTTTACCAAAACCTTCGTATCTTATCTTTTCAAAATTTGATTGATTTAATGATTTTGATTTATCAATGGCTCTCTCAATGTTATCTTTTGGCATGTTTGAGGACCTTGCTGCTTGAATAGCAGATCTAAGTCTCGGGTTCATCAAAGGATCTTTATCTCCGAGTTTAGCGGCTACAGTAATCTCTCTTGAAAGTTTCGAGAAAATCTTTGACCTTTCTTTATCTGCTCTACCTTTTTTATGTTTTATACCAGCCCAATGAGAATGTCCTGCCATATTATTTTGAGTTATTTAAAACACCCCCAACAATTATACTATTAATATTTTTAGCTAGTCCTGTAGTTTCATCACAATCTACCATAACACCCGATAAAGAACCATCCCCTAAAGATGGATAATGTTTTTCAGAATCTTGTTTGAAGAATCTCTTTAATGAGTTTTCTTTATTCATCCCAATTACTGAGTCGTAGTCACCACACATTCCTGAGTCAGTGATATACGCAGTCCCACCTTTTAAAACTCTTGCATCATTTGTTGGAATGTGCGTGTGAGTACCAGTCACTAAAGTTGCTTTACTATCAAACAAATGTCCCATTGCCATTTTTTCTGAGGTAGTTTCACAATGCAAATCGACTACTAAAAAGTCATAATCTTTTTTTAGCTGGTATTTTTTTTGAAAATTTTCAGCTGTTTTAAAAACATCTTCACTTTTCCTCATGAAAATATTTCCCATTAAATTTAGTACACCTATTTTAAAATTTTTTGATGCTTGATAAATTTCAAATCCTTTTCCTGGAGATATTCCAATTAAATTAAATGGTCTAAGAAGTCTGTTATCATCCTCAACTAATTTTAAAGTTTCTTTGTGATCCCAAACATGATTTCCAGTTGTGAGTACATTTACTCCAAATTTAATTAGATTATCTAAAACATCTTTTGTAATACCTACGCCGTTATTGGCTGCGTTTTCACCATTTGCTATCACAAAATTTATTTTATTTTCCTCAACAATCTTCTTAAGGTATTTTTCTACAACCATACAACCCGAGGGTCCTACGATGTCACCTAAAAATAAAATTCTCATTTATAAATTCTTTTTTCAGTAATTATGTAATCCATTTTTTTATCATATTTATCAATTGGCACTTTATTAATCTTTTGACAGGAGAGAGCAAGTCCGATTTTGACACAATTATTTTGTTTTTCAATTTTTTGAATAAATCTGTCATAGAAACCTCCTCCATAACCTAGTCTATTTAAGTTAGAGTCAAAAGCTAACATCGGAATTATTAATGTAGAAGGAGTTATTTTTTTTCCCTTAAAAGGTTCTAAGATACCAAATCTATTTATTGTTAAAGGTTCATTAGGACTCCAGCTATAAAAAGACATCTGAAATTTTTTATTAATTATAGGTAAAGAAATTATAAATTTTTTCCTAATTAATCGATCCATTAATTCCAAAGTAGATAACTCATCACCAAACGGATAATACAATCCAACTCTTTTATTGGGAGATTTCTGCTCAATCAATTTGATTATTACCTCAGAATTTACTGTGATTTTTTTTCTAGCAAATTTTGATCGAATTTTAGATATTTTTTTTCTCAATTGAAATTTGTTCACTACTAAATCTAATTTTTAAGATTAACTCGTTCAACAAATTCCTCTATTTCTTTTGCAGTGTTAGAAATTAATTGATCATAATTATTGTTTATTTTATCAAGCTCTTTTTGCAAGTTGTTGATGTCATTGTTCAATTTAGTTGCTTCATCTTCTTTTTCATCCTTGTAGCCATATACAAGAGATTTCAGTTCTTTAAATTTTTCAGTGAGATTAGTTAATTCTAGCTTTTTTTTCTCAACATTTTTTTTGGTATCAAAATACTCATCCATCACTTTAATAGCAGTGATCAATAATAATTTATTTTCACCTATGTTTCCTAAGTCATTTTTTAATTTTTCAAATTTATCGTTTAAATTTGCCGCTAACTCCTCAAGATGATCCTCTTGACCATCTTCACATGAAAGAAGAAAGTCTTTTCCATTAAATTTAATGTTTACATTTGCCATTTTTCAATCTCATCAAGTAAAGTATCTGTTTCTTGATTTAATTCATCAATTTTTTCGTCAAACTCTAATCTTTTCACTCTATCTTCCTTTTTTTCAGCCATCATTTGTTTGATTTTGACTTGAAGATTGCCGTGTTCATCACTTAAATTTTTGTATTTTTTTTCCAATTCATTTTTTTCAATTTCTAATTGATTTTTTTGATTAACTAATTCTTTAATGTCTCCAGATATCTGGTCATTTTTTAGATCAAGTTTTTTTAATTTCTTAAGTGCGTCTTCAAGTTTTTTTTCTTTTTCGCTGATATATTTCATATATATATAATTATATATTAATGAGTCTCTTAGTCTAGATAGGAATATTTTTGAAAATAAAACATAAAGATTTAGCTAATGCTGTAAGATTTCTATCTTTAGATGCTGTTGAAACAGCAAATTCAGGTCATCCTGGAATGCCAATGGGAATGGCTGATGTTGCTACAGTTTTATTTAAAAACTTTTTACGATTTAATCCTAAAGATCCTAGTTGGTTTAATAGAGATAGGTTCGTTCTTTCTGCTGGTCATGGGTCTATGCTTCTTTACTCACTTTTATATTTAACTGGTTACAAAAGTGTTTCTATAGATGACATTAAAAACTTTAGAAAACTGGATTGTATTTGTGCCGGACATCCTGAATATCATTCTAATTCAGGAATAGAGACTACAACTGGACCATTAGGACAAGGTATATCTAATGCTGTGGGTTTTGCGCTTGCTGAAGAAATATTAAAAAAGAGGTTAGGAAAAAAAAAGATAGATCATAAAACTTATGTCTTGGCAGGTGATGGATGCCTTATGGAAGGAATAAGCCATGAAGCCTTAAGTTTTGCGGGTCATATAAAATTAAAAAATTTGATACTTCTTTTTGATAATAATTCAATCTCGATTGATGGCCCTACTAACCTTGCTGTTTCTGATAATACAAAAAAAAGATTTGAGAGTTATGGTTGGAGCTATTTAGAAATAGACGGTCATAATGATAAACAAATTTTTACCGCATTAAAAAAAGCTCAAAATTCAAAAAAACCATTTGCTATTTCTTGTAAGACTACAATTGGTTATGGCTCACCAAATAAAAGTGGGAAAGCATCATCGCATGGAAGCCCGCTAGGTACCGATGAGGTAAAGCTAGTAAGAAAAAAATTAAAATGGAATCATGAGCCTTTTAAGATCCCTGAAAAAATTTTAAGTGAGTGGAGAAAAATAGGGGAAAGCGCCTCTTCAAAAGCAGAAAAAAATAAATCATACGAGCCTGAATTCAACATTTTTAACGATGAGATTACAAGCGAAATAGAGCAAGTAAAAAATGATTATTTAAAATCACTAGAACCAATTGCAACTAGGAAATCCTCAGAAAAATTTTTAGATATAGTTTCAAAACTACCAAATTTAATTGGTGGCTCAGCTGATCTTGCAGGTTCAAATAATACAAAAACAAAAAATCATAAAATAATTAAGCCAGGAAATTTTGGGGGAAATTATATTCATTATGGAGTAAGAGAACACGCAATGTGTGGAATAATGAATGGAATCTCTTTGCATAGTAGTCTTATTCCTTATGGTGGGACTTTTTTAATATTTAGTGATTATTGCAAGCCTTCTATCAGATTGGCTGCAATGATGGGACAAAGGGTTATTTATGTTTTAACCCATGACTCAATTGGTCTTGGAGAAGATGGTCCAACCCATCAACCTGTTGAACAGCTCGCAATGTTGAGATCTATACCAAACTTAAATGTATTTAGACCATCCGATACCATTGAAACTTTTGAGTGTTGGCAGTTGGCTTTAGAAAGTAAAAATAAACCAAGTGTAATCGCTCTAACAAGACAAAAAATAGAACCCATAAGAAAAGAGGTGATCACTAACAATCTTTGCTCAAAAGGAGCTTATGAAATTTTAAGAAATGGAGATAATCTTAAAGTAACACTATTAGCGACAGGCTCTGAAACTGATCTTGCAATAAAAGTAAGTCATAAATTAGCCACAGAAAATATCTATTCAAAAGTAATATCAATGCCATGTCATGAAATATTTGATAGTCAAAACCACGACTATAAAAAAGATATTTTGCAAGAAGATACGCTTAAAGTTTCTATAGAAGCATCGGAAACTAGTTATTGGAAAAAATATACAGGAACCAGAGGATTAAATTTAGGAATAGATAATTTTGGTAAGAGCGCACCTTATAAAGATATTTATAAACATTTTGAATTAGATGTTGAAAACATTGTACAAAAAATAAAGAAAAGTTTATGAAAACTAAAATTGGGATAAACGGTTTAGGTAGAATTGGTAGAATGGTGGTTCGATCAATATTTGAAGAGAATTATTCTAACATTAAAATTCAACATATAAATAATAGAGCTAACATTGAGACTGCTTGTGCTTTACTGAAAAGAGATAGTATTCACGGAAAATTCAGAGCGGATATATCAATAGAAAAAAACTATATAAATATTAATGGTAATAAAATTTATTATTCACAAATAGATAAGCTGGAAGAAATTAATTGGAAAGACAATAATGTTGATTTTGTACTTGAATGCACTGGTAAATTTAATGCTAAGGAGAAACTAATCTCGCATTTAATTAATGGAGCAAAAAAAGTTATTGTTTCAGCTCCATGCAAAAATGCTGATAAGACAATAGTATTTGGAGTTAACGAAAAAGAAATTAAGAAGGAAGATAAAATTATATCTGCCGCATCTTGTACAACTAATTGTCTTGCGCCTGTCGCTCACGTTTTAAATGAAAATTTTGAAATTGAAAAAGGTTTTATGACTACAATTCATTCTTTTACAACTGATCAAAGGATTTTAGATAATTCACATAAAGATATAAGAAGAGCAAGAACAGCTAGTCAATCAATAGTACCAACCTCAACTGGTGCCTCAAAAGCGATTGGTGAAATTATACCTTCTTTAAAAGGAAAACTGGAGGGTGTAGCAATGAGAATACCAACCCCAAACGTTTCTTTAATTGAATTAATATTTTGCTCCAAAAAAGATCTATCTGTTGAAAAAATTAACTCTGCCTTTAAAAACTTCAGTAAGAAACAGAAAATAAAAGTTTTAGAAATTACAGAGGAAAAACTTGTTTCAATTGATTTTAATCACAATCCAGCTTCCGCTGTAGTAGATGCATCATTAACAAATGTTATAGGTAAAAATATGGGTAAAATTTCTGCTTGGTATGACAATGAGTGGGGTTTTTCAAATAGAATGTGTGATATTGCGGCGTATCTTCATAAAATTTCTTAATGAACAATATTAAAGATCAAGAAAATATTAATCAAAAGGTAATATTATTGAGATTGGATTTGAATGTTCCATTAAAAAATGGAGTTATCACAGATCAAACAAGAATTGATAAGATTTTACCTGTAATTAATTTTTTAATAAAAAAAAATTGCAAGATAGTTATAATTTCACACGTTGGGAGACCTAAAGGAAAAGTAAACAAAGAACTTTCTTTGAAACCGATTTGTGAAAATTTAGAAAGTAAAATAAATCAAAAAATCAAACTCATTAATAAAAATATCTTTAAGATTAAAAAAGATAAATTATTTAAAAATTTCGATGGCCAAATTATATTTTTAGAGAATATCAGGTTTTATGAAGAAGAAGAAAAAAATGACACAAATTTTTCAAAACAATTGGCGAGTCTTGCAGATCTTTATGTAAATGATGCTTTTTCTTGCTCACACAGAGCTCACGCCTCAATAAGTAAAATTACTGAATTTTTGCCGTCATTTGCTGGGTTGCAACTAGAAACTGAAATAAATGCTCTCAAGAAAGTAACGAGTGAAATAAAAAGACCAGTTACGTGTATCATTGGAGGATCAAAAATTTCAACTAAGATTAATTTAATTAAAAATCTTATACCGAAATTTGATAACATTATTGTTGTTGGTGGAATGGCAAATAACATTTTAAGCTATAAAGGAAATTTAATTGGAAAGTCAATTAAGGAGGAGAATTGTGAAAAAGAAATAGAAAACATTTTTAAAAACTCTAATGATCACTCATGTTCGATAATTTATCCAAAAGATGTCAAAATTGGAAAAAGCATGGATGACAAATCCCAAATTAAAGACTTGACCGAAATATCAGCCGATGATTTTATTCTTGATATTGGCCCAAAAACTTTAAAGGAAATTGAAGATATTATCGAAAATAGTAAAACTGTTTTGTGGAATGGTCCGGCAGGTTATTTTGAAAATCCAAATTTTGCTTTAGGTAGTTATGAAATAGCAAAAATGATTATTAAAAAAAATAAAGATAATTCAATTTTTTCTGTTGCAGGAGGTGGAGATACAATTGCGGTATTAAATCAGATAAACGCAATAAGTGATTTTAATTTTGTTTCAACTGCTGGTGGAGCTTTTTTAGAATATCTTGAAGGCAAAGAACTTCCTGGTATAAAAGCTCTAAATTAATATGTCTGAACTAAATAATATTGTAAATAAAATTCTTGAAAATGGTAAAGGTATCTTGGCTGCAGATGAGAGCACGGGAACAATGACCAAAAGGCTAGATGGTGTAGGTGTGCCCTCAACTCCGGAAAATAGATTGCTTTTTAGAGAAACTCTTTTTTGTTCATCAGAGATGAAAAATTGTATTGGTGGAGTTATATTGTACGATGAAACAATTAAGCAGACATCCTCAAGAAAAAACAAGATACCGGATTTAATTGAGAGTATGGGATCTTGCGCAGGAATAAAAGTAGATACCGGTGCAAAAGTTTTAGCTGGGTCACCTAATGAAAAAATTACAGAGGGGTTAGATGGTTTAAGGGATAGACTAAAGGAATATTTTAAACTTGGAGCAAAGTTCACTAAATGGAGAGGTGTTTACAATATATCAAAAGATTTCCCAAGCAAATTATCTATTCATTCTAATGCACACGCGTTAGCTAGATATTCCGCATTAGTACAAGAATGTAATATGGTGCCAATTGTTGAACCAGAGGTTTTAATGGATGGAGACCATTCCGCTAAAGAGTGTTTTCAAAAAACCTCCGAGGTCATTAAGAAATGTTTCGAGGAGCTTATTCTTCATAAAGTTGATTTAAAAGGAGTAATATTAAAACCAAATATGATTCTAGCTGGAAATAAATCAAAAGAAAAAATCTCTAATGATGAGGTTGCAAAATTAACCTTGGACTGCTTAAAAAGTTCTGTGCCCTCAGAAGTTCCTGGTATAGCTTTTTTATCTGGTGGACAGTCAGAACTTGAAGCGACAGAAAATTTAAATTTGATAAATAAATTGAATAAGACTGGTTTTATAATGAGTTACTCTTACGGACGAGCATTGCAGCAAGGTGCTCTTAAGTTCTGGTCTAAGAACATAAAAGATATTGAAGGAACCCAAAAAGTATTTAACCACAGAGCAAAAATGAATACTCTTGCTGCTCAAGGAAAATGGTCAAAAGAAATTGAAAGTCAATAAAAAGAAGTTTATTTATTTAATTTCACCAAACAAAATTAAGAAGAGTTTTTATATTAATTTAAAAGTCGTCCTTAGTTCAAATTTAGTAAGTTTTTTTCAATTAAGATTGAAAAAATATTCTTTAATAGAGAGAGAAAAAATTGGAATTAAAATTAAAAAAATTTGTAAAAAGTATAAAGTAAAATTAATAATAAATGATGATCCCAATCTTGCAAAAAAAGTTGGTGCAGATGGTTGTCATTTGGGGCAAAATGATATGGTCATTCAAGGAGCAAGGAAAATTTTAAAAAAAAAAATCATTGGTATTACATGTCACAATTCAAAAAAGTTGATTAGATATGCGGTTAAAAATGGTGCAAATTATATAGCTATTGGTGCTTTTTTCAAATCAAAAACAAAAAAAGCAAATTACATTGCAAAACCAAGTTTAATATCTTGGGCTAAAAGATTCACAAAACTACCTGTTGTTATAATTGGAGGAATAACTAATAAAAATTTTAGAAAACTTCTGTTGCATAAACCAGACTTTTTAGCTATCTCAGGAGGCATTTGGGATAAAAAACCGGCAAAAGCAATTAAAGATTTTTATGAAAATAAACGCTAATGAAATTAAAGTTGGAATGTTGATTGAATACAAAGATGATTTATGGGAAATCTTAAAAACTCAACATGTCAAACCTGGTAAGGGTGGAGCCTTTTGTCAAGTTGAGATGAAAAGTATTAATAAAAATACAAAGCTAAATGAGAGATTCAGGTCTAATGATACTGTAGAAAAAGCAAGTATAGAGAATATTGAATTCAATTATTTGTATGATGATGAAATAAATTACTACTTTATAAATCAAAAAAACTTTGAACAAGTGGATGTTAAAAAAAACATAATAGGAGAAAAAGGCAGACTACTGAAAGAAAACTTAAATGTAGATCTGATATTTCATGAAGATAAAGCTATTGGTATTGAGTTACCAAATCAAGTACAGTTTAAAATAAAATCAACCGATGTTGCGTTAAAAGGTCAAACAGTCTCGTCATCTTATAAACCTGCAATTTTAGAAAATGATATAAAAATTCAAGTTCCACCATTTGTAGAAAGCGGAGATGAAATATTAATAGATACAAGAACAATTGAGTATATAAAAAAATTATAAACATGAACTCAATTTCTCCAAACCTAAATTTAATGATAAAGTCTTGTGAAAAAGTTTCTAAAGTATTGATAAGAGACTTTGGAGAAGTTGAAAAGCTTCAAGTTTCAATTAAAGGCCCAAAAAACTTTGTCACTAATGCAGATAAAAAAGTTGAAGATATGTTGGTTAATGAACTATCTAAATCAAAAAAAAAATATTCTTTTTTAACTGAGGAGAGTGGTTTTATTAAAGATGAGGATAAAGAAAATTTCTGGGTTATAGACCCAATAGATGGCACAACAAATTTTATAAATGGCATACCCCATTTTTGTATTTCAGTTGGCTTGGTTTTAAATAATGAAATTGTTTCTGGCGTAATATTTGATCCTATTAAAGATGAAATATATTATGCAGAGAAAAATTCTGGTGCATACATGAATAATAAAAGCATACGAGTTTCAAGAAAAAGAGAAATTTCTGAATGTTTATTCTCATCTAATAGTAAAAAGATTTCGTCAGACGGTTTAACAATTCGAATTACAGGCAGTGCAGCTTTAGATCTTGCATACGTTTCATGCGGAAGATTTGATGGAAGTTTTCACAAAAATTTAAGTTTATGGGACATTGCAGCAGGCTCAATATTAGTAAGAGAGGCTGGCGGAGTTTTAAGTGATATTGATTTAAAAAAAACTGAAAATATCAGCCTAATTGCATCTAACCAAAGTATTGAAAAGGAAATTAATAACAAAATTTCTATGTTTTAATTGTTTTATAATTTTCATTTGCTATAAGTTCACCTATGAAAAAAAAAATTCACCCAAACTATCATACTATCAAAGTAGAGATGACAGATGGATCTCAATTTGAAACTAAATCTACATGGGGCTCTGAAGGAGAAGTTTTAAAATTAGAAATTGATCCAAAATCTCATTCGGCTTGGACGGGTGGTAAGCAAAAGTTGCTGGATAAAGGAAGAGTAAGCAGATTCAATAAGAAATTCCAAAACTTTAAATCTAAGAGCAAATAAAATGACACAAACGCCATTAATGCCGATGGCAACTGCTGTTTGGCTTGTAGAAAACACAACTTTAACATTTAAACAGATTGCTGATTTTTGTAACCTTCACGAGGTAGAAGTTCAAGGTATTGCGGACGGAGAGGTGGCTAAAGGTATTAAAGCTTATAATCCTATCACATCAGGACAATTGACCAAGGAAGAAATAGAATTGTCTAGCAAGGATCAAGATAGAGCTTTAAAAATTACTAATACTGATGTGGAAATAACATCTGATGAAAAGAAAATTAAGAAATATGTTCCTCTTTCAAAAAGACAAGACAAGCCAGACTCTGTTTTGTGGTTGCTTAAAAACTATCCACAATTAAAGGACTCTCAAATAGCTAAACTTGTTGGGATAACAAAAAACTCCGTTGTATCTATTAGAAATAAAAGTTATTGGAATTATAATAACTTAAACGCAAAAGACCCTGTTGCAATGAATTTATTCACTCAAAAAGACCTTATAGAGGCAAGTGAAAAAGCAGAAAGACGTATAAAGAGAGAGAGAAAATTAAAGGAGAAGGCTTTAAAAGCAAATCAAAGTCAAAATTCTTAAAAAACTAATAGACATGAAATTTTATAAGTGTTATTTAAACTTTTTTTTTGGAGGATGTTATTAAAATAGACGTTAAAGATAATAATGTAGAACAAGCTTTGAGAGTTTTAAAAAGAAAACTCCAAAGAGACGGATTTTTTAAGATAGTCAAACTTAAAAACACGTACGAAAAACCATCCGAAAAGAAGAAAAGGATCCTGCAAGAGAATATTAAAAGAGTTAAGAAACTTAATAAACTTAAAAACAGAATTTAATATCGCGGGGTGGAGCAGTCTGGTAGCTCGTCAGGCTCATAACCTGAAGGTCGGCGGTTCAAATCCGTCCCCCGCAACCAATTAAATTTTAAACCTTGACTTCTTGCTGTCGATTAGAAAACCTTTGACTGTATCCTTAGTTAATTTTTCGAAAGATTTGCCAAAATTTTCAATAGTCTCAATTATTTTTGGAGGTACAGTTATTATTTGGCAACCTAATTCTTTCGCTTGTAAAAGATTATATGCTTCTCTTGTACTTGCCCATAATATTTCAACATTTTTAAATTTTTTTGAAATCTTTAAACTTTTTTTAAATTCAGGTAATGGATTTTTTCCTGCATCGGCCATTCTTCCAGCAAATATAGATATTATTACTTTCGTTTTTTTATCTACATTGTTTAAAATCCTTTGAGTTTGTGTGGCACTATAAACAGCAGTAATATTAAGTTTAATTTTTTTTGAGTTTAAAGCTTTTATTACTTTGCCAGAAAACTTGCCTTTAGTATTTGAATATGGAACTTTTACAAATACATTTTTTCCCCACTTAGAAATTTTGTTTCCTTGTTTAATCATCTCATCGTGATTATCTGCAAATACTTCAAATGAAATTGGTTTTTTTGTTACTTTTAAAATCTTTTTTGAATAATTTTGATAGTCTTTTGCCCCTGCTTTTCTCATTAAAGATGGGTTCGTTGTGAAACCTTTAACAATTTTTTTTCTATCAAATTTTTTGATTAAATTTATATCTGCAATATCACAAAATATTTTTGTCAATTTATAAATTCTTAATTATATCTTCTGTCATTTTTTTAGCATCTGCAAATAACATTAACGTATTATCTCTATAAAATAGGTCATTGTCTATTCCTGCATAACCCGGTGATAAACTTCTTTTGACAAACAGAACAGACTTACTTTTTTCAACGTCAAGCACGGGCATACCGTATATTGGACTTTGTGGATCTGTTTTAGCAACTGGATTTGTAACATCGTTTGCTCCAATTACATAAGCCACGTCGCAATTTGCAAAATCATTATTGATCTCCTCTAATTCAAACACTTCATCATAAGGAACATTGGCTTCAGCTAACAAAACATTCATATGCCCTGGCATTCTACCTGCAACAGGGTGAATAGCGTATGAAACTTTAACACCATTTTTTTTTAAAGAGTCTACCATCTCTCTTAATGCATGTTGTGCTTGCGCTACAGCCATTCCATATCCAGGAACAATTATAACTGATGAGGCATTTTTCATTAAAAAAGCTGCATCATCCGCATTTCCACTCTTAACTGGTTTTTGCTCTTTACTTGTCTTGCTTGAAGTTTGATCTGTTCCTCCAAATCCTCCAAGTATAACATTAAAAAATGATCGATTCATACCCTTGCACATTATGTAAGAAAGTATTGCACCTGAGGAACCAACTAAAGCACCAGTGATTATCAAGGCAGTATTTTCTAAAGTAAAACCTATTCCAGCTGCAGCCCAGCCTGAATAAGAATTAAGCATTGAAATTACTACTGGCATATCTGCGCCACCTATTGGAATAATTAATAAAAAACCAACTAGAAAAGAAATTGCAATTAATGACCAGAAAAAATTAGGAGACTGACTCAAACATAAAAAATATGTAAGAATTATAATAGAAATTAAAATTAATAAGTTCAATATGTGTTGTCCTGGAAAAGTTATTGGAGATCCAGACATTAACCCTCTTAATTTAAGAAAAGCTATTATTGAACCTGAAAAAGTAATTGCCCCAACAGCTGCTCCTATAGACATCTCAATTAGACTGGCTAATTTAATATTTCCTGAAGAACCTAAATTAAAAACTTCAGGACTTATAAAAGCAGATATTGCAACAAACACTGCAGCTAAACCTACCAAACTATGAAAGCCAGCTACTAATTCTGGCATCGCAGTCATGGGTATTTTAAATGCAATAAAAGCACCTATTGAACCACCAATAAGCAAAAAAAGTATTACGTAAAGAAATCCACTTGAAAAATTATCTATGGAAAGAAAAGTAACAGTTATAGCGATTGCCATTCCAATTATCCCAAACAAATTTCCCTGTCTTGACGTTTCAGGAGAAGACAAGCCTCTTAAAGCTAAAATAAACAAAATTCCTGAAATTAGATAAAATATTGCTAGTAAATTTACAGAGATCATTTTTTATCTTTCTTTTTTTTTTTGTACATTGCCAACATTCTTTGTGTCACCAAAAATCCACCAAAAATATTTATTGCTGCCAATACAATAGCTAAAAATCCAAATATACTAGATTGATTAAAAACACTTAGGTTTGTCCCTGCCAACGAGGCAATAATTGCTCCAACAATAATTACTGAAGATATTGCGTTAGTTACTGACATCAAAGGAGTATGTAATGAAGGGGTAACGCTCCATACAACATAGTAACCAACAAATATTGATAATATGAATATGCTTAATCTAAAAATAAATGGGTCTATTTCCATAATTACTTTACCAATGTTTCTTTAATTATTTCATCCTCTAAGTTTATATTAACGTTCTTTTTTTCTTTATCATAAAGATTTGATACAAAATTAAAAATATTTTTTGAGTATAAATTTGATGCTGAAGCTGGAAGTTTATTTAATATATTTTTCTCACCCATAATTTTTACTCCATTTAAATCAACTTCTTCATCTGCTTTAGTTACTGCAGTATTTCCACCCTGAACAGCTGCTAAATCATAAATTACAGAACCTGGCTGCATATTTTTAATCATACTTTCTTTAATGATCACGGGCGCTTTTTTTCCAGGTATTAAGGCTGTACAAATAACAATATCAATTTTTTTTAATGTTTCAGAAAGAAGATCCTCTTGTTTTTTTTTAAATTCACTTGAAGTTTCTTTAGCGTATCCACCAGAGGTTTCAAGATTTTCTGCACCCTCTACAGTCAAAAATTTTCCCCCCAAACTCTCAACTTGTTCTTTAGATGACATTCTGACATCAGTTGCATAAACTATTCCACCCATTCGTTTTGCTGTTGCGATTGCTTGTAATCCTGCCACACCTGCACCTACGACTAAAATTTTTGCCGCTGGAATTGTCCCTGCCGCTGTCATCATCATTGGAATTGCTTTTTTAAAGTTTGCAAAAGCTTCTACTACAGCTTTGTATCCAGCTAAATTAGCCTGAGATGAAAGTATATCCATTGATTGAGCTCTAGTAATTCTTGGTAGTAATTCTAACGAAAATACATTGATCTTCTTTTTTGATAAACCTGAGATAATTTCTTTGTTATTGTAAGGATTAAAAACGCCAATTAAATTTTGATTTTCTTTTAAAGAATTTAAATTTTCCTCTGATGGTAAATTAAATTGAAGTATGAAATTAGAATTAGTCAAAATTTTTTTTTTATCCTCAGTTATTTCTGCGCCTGAGGACACATATTCGTTGTCATCTATTCCAAGATGTTGAGCATAATTTTTCTCTATTAATACTTTTAAACCTAGTCCAATAAATTTTTTTACGTTATCTGGAGTAATAGCAACTCTACTCTCAATTTTTCTATCTTCGTTGATGGAACCTACTATCATTTCAATTATAGTAAGAAAATAGCTAGAAGTGTAAGAATAACAATGACTGAAATTGTCCCCCAAAGAACGAACTTAGTAAAATTATCCCATGTTTTTTTATGGTTATCATTATCCATAAATTACTTCTGTCTAGCTTTAAATTTTGGGTTTTTTTTATTAATTATGTAAACTCTTCCTCTTCTTTTAACTAGCTTTGAGTTAAGATCTCTTTTTTTCAATGATTTAAGGGAGCTTTTTATTTTCATAATTTGTTAGCCTGGCAACGTCCTACTCTTCCATGTCTTAAGACAAAGTACCATCGGCGCAGAAGGGCTTGACTACCGAGTTCGGAATGGGATCGGGTATTACACCTTCGCAATAATCACCAGGCATAAGACTTATACTTAAAATTTATAAGTTGTAAATAATAATTTTGACTTGAATTTATCTATTTTTAAGAAAATCTCTTAAAGTTCGATCAAAACCATAGTCAAGATTATTCGTTGGTTTCCATCCATATTTTTTTGCGAGGCTAATATCTAGACATTTTTTTGGCATACCATCTAATCTATTTTTAGCGTAAGAAATTTTTAGTTTTACTCCTAATTTTTTCATAATGTATTTAGCATACCATTCAATTGTAAAATCTTTTCCTACACCAATATTAATAAATGGCTCTTTAATTTTTCTGTTCAGAAAGTAAATTAAAGCATCTACAAAATCCTCCACAAACATTAATTCTCTTTTAGGTTTGCCAGTGCCCCAAACATTTAATGTCTTTTTCCCTTTGATTTTTGCTAAATAAATTTTTTTTAATAAAGCTGGAAAAAAATGGGAATTCTTCAAATCATAATTATCACCAGGCCCAAATAAGTTTGGTGGCATAAAAGAACGATAATTTAATTTATATTTTATAGAATAATTATAGCACATCATTATACCAGCTATTTTAGCTATTGCATAAGCGTCGTTTGTTTCCTCTAATTTGCCACTGAGGAAATAACTTTCTTTCATTGGCTGTTTACAAAATTTTGGATAAACACAACTTGATCCCAAAAAAATTAAGTTTTTTACTTTTGCAAGAAATGATCCGTGTATTAGGTTATTTTGAATCTGTAGATTTTCATAAATAAATATCTGCTTAAAATTAGAGTTTGCTTGTATTCCTCCAACCCTGGCAGCTGCAACTATCACTAAGTCTGGTTTTTTTTTTTTTAAAAATTTAAAAACTTTATCTTGATCAAGTAAATTTAATTTTTTTTTTTCTGCAAAAATAATTCTTGAGAAACCTTTTTTTTTTAATTTCCTCACAATCGCCGAACCAACCATGCCCTTGTGACCTGCGATAAAAATTTTACTTTTTTTATTGATCATTACTTAAAATATTCATTTCATCAATTATCATTTCATTTATAAGAGCATGAATATTAATTTGAGGTTTCCATTTTAATTCTTTTCGAGCTTTTGCAGCATTGCCTAACAATGTGTTAACGTCTAAAGGTCTAATATAATTTTTATCAACAAAAATTATTTTTTTTTTGTTTGAAACGTCGTAGCCAACTTCATTCAACCCCTTTCCTTTCCAGATAATTTTCATATTTAGGTTTTTGGCTACAAAATTTATAAATTGTCTTATACTGTATTGTTTTCCTGTTGCTATTACATAGTCGTCTGGTTTTTTTTGTTGAAGAATTTTCCACATTGCCTCTACATAATCTCTTGCGTGCCCCCAATCCCTCTTGGAGTCCAGGTTACCTAAGACCAATTGTTTTTGATGTCCCATCTTAATTCTTACAAGGGCTTTAATTATTTTTTTGGTCACAAATGTTTCGCCTCTTCTTGGGCTTTCATGATTGAATAAAATGCCGTTTGATCCAAAAATATTATACGCTTCTCGGTAATTCTTTGTTATCCAATGAGCGTAAAGTTTCGCTACACCATATGGACTTAATGGATAAAAATTTGTTTTTTCAGTTTGAGGCACGTCTTGAACTTTTCCATACATTTCAGATGTCCCTGCCTGATAAAATTTAGTTTTTCTCTCTAATTTATGAAACTTAATTGCTTCAAGTATTCTAAGAGCTCCAAGTGCATCAGCATTAGCGGTATATTCTGGCACTTCAAAGGATACGGCTACATGTGATTGTGCTGCTAAATTATATATTTCCTGTGGTTTTATCATCCTGATAATTTTTGAGACTGATGTAGAGTCTGTTATGTCGCCATAATGAAGAAAAAAATTTCGAGATTTCTGATTTGGCTCTTGATAGATATGATCAATTCTTGAAGTATTTATTGAAGATGATCTTCTTTTAACTCCGTGAACAATATATTTTTTTTTTAATAAAAATTCTGCAAGGTAAGAACCATCTTGACCAGTTATCCCAAAAATTAAGGCTATTTTTTTATTCATGTAACTCTATTATATTCTTTTTAAACATATGTTAATACATAATTTTTAATTTAAAAAAATTTTAATTCATAAATAATTAATTTTTAATCTTAATTAAAATCATTTTTCCGTAACCTTTTTTAATTATAAAGTCCTGATTATTTGAACATTCAATAATGTCAGAATTACAATTATTGTAGATTTTTGAAAGATTTTTTAATTTATTATCAATTCTAAAATGTTTTTTGTCAGTAAAAAAAAGCATATTTTGTTTAAAATTAGCTTTATAAAAAACCTGCTCATATACAATTCTATCAATATTCCTTCCAACAAAGATTGAGGTTACTAAAAAAAATAAAATAACCACTTTAAATCTGAAATTTTTAGATGTTTCATATTTTGACAACAAATAAGATAAAGGAATAAAAAAAATTAATGTAAAAATAATATAGCCTCCATACCTTAGAGCGGGATGATTAAAAAACCATTCTGCGAGTAAAAATATCATCAGACAATAATAAAATAAATTCATATTAAAGTTTTTATTTTTCAAAATTTTTTTTTTTGATTTAAAAATCGTGATAAGTATGATTGATATAAATGAAAGGCCTAAAAGAAAATCTGACATTTTATTAAAAAAATATCTGTCAATCCAATTTGATAACCATTTTAAATCCTTAATATATAACTCTTTTTCAAGTTCATGACTATACCCGGGTCCACCTCCTGCTTTCGACCACCATTGATAATGTGTATTAAGGGCACTTACCTCGGAATTTGGGATACCCCACTCTATTCCACTTATGCAAGTTTGTTGCACTGGATATAGTAAGCATCCAGTATTAAAAAAATAAACTAAAATTACACAAATACCCATCAACACTGAAAAATATAATATTGGATTTTTTAAAATTTTATAAATTAAATAAACTTCATCATCTTTAATAATGTAATAGATGAAAGGAATAATAAAAATAAAATATAGAACATAAAAAGATTTTAAAGAAATAATTATACTTAACAGAATTATTAATTTTGGTAAAATATTATCAAAATTTTTATAATTCCCCCTAAGGGAAAGTATGTAAATAAAAAATAAAAAAATGAGAATTTGCGCTGATCGATCTGTGCCATGTTCTGCAATTCGATAGAAAAAAACATTAATAAAAATGAATGCTAATAAATTAAGAAAAAAAAACTGGTTATTTTCTTTTCGGTCCAAATGATTTTTTATATTTGAAATTAAAATTATATTTGAAAATCCCAAAACTAATACAGCTCCCATGTGATAAAGATAGTATTCTAAATACGGCAGATAAAATAATGAATTTAAGTAAAAAATAGATGACGGTGTTCTAAAGCCATGATTAAGTTGTCCAATCCCAATTGTCATTGGAAATTTATTTAAATAATAGCTATAAGGAAAATGATAGTATCCAAAATCGTCATGAGTTTTAAAAATTATAAAAGCTAGAAATATAAAAGAGAAAATTGAGAATAAAAAAATTAAATTTTTTTTTATTAAAATCTTAGATCTAAAATGATAAATCGATACAAGACCAATGATAATAAAAACTATATTGTGTATATAATCATGACTTATAAAAAAGTGAGTAAAATAAGAATATAGTATTAAGAAAAATATTCCCACCAAACCAACAAACCCTATTTCCTCTAATGATATATTTGTTTTTGTCAGTTTAATTGCTAGAACACCATGTCCAACTACTGATAAAACTATTAAAAAGTAGCTTAAAAGAAATATTAAATAATTACTAACCATAAAACTATTTATAATGTATTCATAAATATATTGAATTAAAAAAGCTTACCTCTAAAAGTTTAATTTTGTTGTTTTTAATTTTTAATCAATTATATGTGTTCAAATTTAGATGAACGATCTTACTTTAATAATACCAGCCAAAAATGAGAAAGAGTCTTTACCAAAAGTTTTGGATGAACTCAAAGAATTCAACTTTAAAAAAAACGTTATATTGGAGGCATCAGATAAGCTCACCATTGAGTCTATAAAAACCTACGACTGTAAAATCATTTATCAAGACTCTAATGGGTATGGTGATGCGTTAAAAAAAGGAATAGAGACGATTGAGACAGAGTTTTTTTGTATTTTTAATGCCGACGGGTCGTTCAATCCAAAAGAATTGGATATAATGATTAAAAAACTCAAAAATGATAAATATGACTTTGTATTTGCTTCTAGATATGAAAAAGACTGCGGTAGTGATGACGATACATTAATCACATATATAGGTAATTATATTTTTACCCTTTTAGGGAAAATTTTTTTTAAATTGAAAATAACCGATATACTTTATACTTATGTGGTGGCTAGAGCCTCATGTGCAAAAAAACTGAGACTAACATCAAAGGACTTTTCATTTTGTGTAGAATTGCCAATAAAAGCTCACAGAGCCAATTATAAAATTTGTACAAGTAAATCATTCGAAAGATCAAGGATTGCGGGGAAAAAAAAGGTAAATGCATTCAAGGATGGACTGAAAATTTTATTTTCAATGATAAAGTTATTTTTTAAACATTAAGTTTGATTTATAAAATTTAAATAAAAACATATAGCTTGCAATATACAAAATAATTGAGGTAGCTATCAATTTTACCTGAAAAATTGTGCTTTCTGGATTTAAAGTAGAAATATAAAGAATTAAAAAATTAAAAAGACATATTATTCCACTACTTAAATTATTAGAAATAATTAATTTAAGGTCAAATTTTTTTTTTAAAAAAAACATAACAAGTTGATGAAGATGTTTGCTATCTGGTTTTAAAGGTGAAAATTCTTTTTTTAATTTTCTTAATATTGAAAATAAGTTTTCAAAACAAGGATACCAAATCAATGAAATGAAAAAATATGGGGAAATATCAGGATTGATTCTGTGAGAACTTACAATTAAATATCCTATAAAAAAACCAAGCAAGTATGCACCACTATCCCCAAGCAACAAAATATTAAAAATATTTAGTAATAAGAGTAATAAAAGTATAAATATAATTTGATCAATTGATCGATCTGAAATAATTAAATTATCTACTAAATTTAATTTAGTCAGCATAAAAAGAATAATAATTATGGATGAAATCAATAATCCATTCAAACCATCAATAAAATTACATCCATTTATTAAAATCAATAAACAAAATGCTGAAAAAAAAATTGCAAAAAATTTATTATTTAAGACAATATCAAATAATTCAATTCTAGACGAGACTATTTTGACATTAAAAATTGTTACGAATAATAGAATTAACAAACACTGAATTAAGAATCTTTTTTTAGCCGAGACAAGTATTTTTCTATCAGAGAAAAAACCAATTAAATAAATCGAAACTAAAAAAAAATTTATCAAAAGATCGTCCAAAAAAAAAACTATCGGGATAAGAATAAAAAGGCCACCAGCAAGAGGAATATCTTTTTTGTTTGAAAACGATTGATGAGCGTCTCCAGAATAATTTAACATTATACCTCTTTTTTTCAAAATTAATGCCAAAATCGTTACTAACAGTAAATAAACGTAGAAATAAGTCATTTTATTTTTTTTTTAAATAATTCAAACTTAAGCATATTAAATAATATAATGACTTAATTATGTTAAAATGCATGTAATGATTGTAAACTTTAAAACCATCAAACAACTTTTGAATAGTAGAGGATGAAAGGGAATTTTTAGAATCTAGCCAATTTGTAAGATTGCTGTCATATGCGTAAAATTTATAGTTTTTTTTCAGTAAAGTTAACCAAAAAACAAAATCTTCTTTGGTGACAAGTTTTGGAAATTTAATATTGTTTTTTATAATTATCTTTTTTTCAATTATTACCGTAGATAAACCAATGTCACAAGATTTCAAAATTTTATCAATTGATAGTAAGTCTCTAGCTTTTCTTTGACCAATAATTTTTTTTTTCTCATTAATAATAAAATAAGATGTATGAGATATTTGATAGTTATTTTTTTTCATAAAGGATATCTGGTCCTTAAGTTTATCAGGTGCCCAAGTGTCATCCGCATCGATAAATGCTACATATTTTCCATTTGATTGCTCAATTCCTTTATTTCTTGAAAGTCCGGCTCCTAATCTTTTGTTGTTATTAATAATCTTAATCCTTTTATCTAGTTTAGATATTTCTTGTAAAAATTCTAAATCATTAAGATTAGTGTCATCATAAATAATAAAAATCTCTAAAATATCATAACTTTGGCTTATGACTGAAACTACGGTCTCTTTAACAAAATTTCGTTTCTTGTAGTATGGAATTATTACACTTACTAGGTCGTCCATTTAGTTAAGTTTAATTTTAACTTTCTAAAAAGCTTTTAAGTTGTTTTGATCTACTTGGGTGTTTGAGCTTCCTTAATGCTTTTGCCTCAATTTGTCTTATACGCTCTCTTGTAACCGAAAACTGTAAACCAACTTCCTCTAAAGTGTGATCAGTATTCATTCCTACTCCAAATCTCATTCTTAAAACCCTTTCTTCTCTTGGAGTCAAAGTAGATAAAATTTTTGTTGTTGCTTCACTTAAATTTGATTTAATTGCTTGCTCCAATGGGGCTAAAGCTTTTGTGTCCTCAATAAAATCTCCTAAGCTACTGTCCTCCTCATCTCCAACAGGTTTTTCAAGTGAGACAGGTTCTTTTGAAATTTTTAATACTTTTCTTACTTTTTCGAGGGGCATTCTAAGTTTTTTTGCGAGCTCCTCTGGCGTTGCTTCTCGTCCAAATTCACTAAGTATAAGTCTTTGAGTTCTGACTATTTTGTTTATAGTCTCGATCATGTGGACAGGTATTCTAATTGTTCTAGCTTGGTCTGCAATTGATCTAGTAATTGCTTGTCTGATCCACCATGTTGCATAAGTAGAAAATTTATAACCTCTTCTGTACTCAAATTTATCAACTGCTTTCATTAAGCCAATATTTCCCTCTTGAATTAAATCTAAAAATTGCAATCCTCTATTAGTATATTTTTTTGCAATTGAGATAACTAATCTCAAATTTGCCTCAACCATCTCTTTCTTTGCAATTCTAGACTCTTTCTCGCCCTTTTGAACTCTGCTTACTAACTTTTTAAAATCTGTTACGCTTATTCCTAATTTATGACTAATCTCTGTAAGTCTATTTTTTATATTTTTGAATTCATCTTTGTTTTTTTGAAAAAATGATTTCCAAACTTGGTTAGTGCTTAAAAAATTTTTTAAGTTAGGATTAATTTCATTTCCAACATAAAATTTTATAAATTCGTCTCTTGAGATTTTGTTATCAATAGCTAAACGCAACAGATTACCTTCTAAAGAAACAATCTTTTTATTTTCTGAATAGTGTTTCTGAACAAGATTCTCTAAGATGGAGGGCGATAGTTGTAAAGACTTAATATTTTCTAATATTTCTGAAACAATCTTTTGGTAACTTTTTTCTTTTGAATTGGTGAATTCATTGCTGTTCAAAACACAATCTAACTTTTCTTTTTGATATTTAATGAGTTTAGAATAATCTTTTGTAAGTTTATTTACAGTATCTAAAATTTTTGGTTTAATCTCACTTTCCATTGCAGCAAGTGTAGGATTAAACTCATCTTCTTCCGCCTCTTGCTGTGTTTGATCACTTTTTCCATCTTTTGAAATTTTTTCGTCTTTGTCTTTCTTGTGATCTTCTTTCTTTTCCTTTTCATCTTGAGATGAATTTTCCTCTTCCATGTAATTTGTATCAATATCAATAATCTCTCTAACTAAAATTTCATCTTTTTGTAATTTTTCATTCCACTCAAACAATTGCATTGCTGTAATTGGACTTTGTGATAAAGCGTTTAACATTACATCTTTCCCAGCTTCTATACGTTTTGCTATTGCTATTTCTCCTTCTCTGGACAAGAGTTCAACTCCGCCCATTTCTCTAAGATACATTCTTATTGGGTCGTCACTTTTTTCAATTGTTTTAGGTTCATCTTTATTAGCTGAGTCTCTTTTTTTTAAAGCTTTAAAATCTGATTTCTTTTCTACTAAAGAAATTTTTTCATCAAGTATATGTAAAAAAGCTTGTGCAAGATTTTCTCCTGATAAATTTCTCTTTCCTAAGGATTTATTCAACTCTTCATAAGTTATAAATCCTCTGTGAACTCCTCGGCCCATTAATCTTGCAAACGATTTTGTAATTATTCTTTCCACAGTTATAAATATTTGGAAAATCCTATATAATAGCTATTTTAAAAAAATCCACGAAAATTTTATCGAATTAATTAATATTTTGCTCTTTTTTTAGCCTATTAATTTCATCAAAAGTGTTTTGGTTAAAATCTTCAGCAAATTTTGATTCTAATTCTTGAATTCTAAGTTCTAAATCGTGTGTCTTAAGTTCATTCTTTATATCATTGAATATTTCCACAATTTTGCTTTCATCTTTATCGTTCTTTTGAATTATGTGTTTAATATTTGCATATTTTTCAATTTGACTCAAAAGTTGATCATCAAATTGCAAACTATCGAAATTTCCACTCTTAACACATTCAAAAATTTGTTCAAAAATTAATCCATTTTCTTTTTTGTAAAATTTAATATTTTCTAATAAATCCGGTCTTTGGTAGAAAAAATTAAAGTTGTTTATAATAATATAAATAAGACTAAATTCTTTTATGTCAATTGAAGAAAAGTTTTCAGTATCTTTAAATAATTTTTTTGTTTTATCGAGTGGCTTACTTAAACCAATAAATGATTTATTAGAATTTTTAAAAACTGTTACTGGAGAATATTTTGCCAAACTTTCCAAAAAATATCCTAATAAATATTTTTTAACAACATCATCTTTAACTGAATTCGCTATACTCTTTAATTTTTTTTCAAGTGATGCAAGTGCAGAAGGTGATGAAGAGCCATCTTTTTTGTAGTGCTCAAATATCAATTTATGTACAGGAATTTTATTGTTTTTATAAAAATCTAAAAATTCATTTTTTCCTTTCTTTTCAACAAAGGTATCCGGATCCTCTCCGTCTGGAAGAAATAGAAAATATATTTGTTTATCTGGAAGGATGCTCTTAATTGAATTTTCCGCTGCTCTTATAGCTGCTTTATATCCGCTTTCATCACCATCAAAACAAATTACAATATTATCAAAAAACTGAGTTACCATATAAATTTGTTTGTCAGTTAACGCCGTTCCTAAATTCGCAATACAATTTTCTATTTTAAATTTGCTTAAACCTATTACATCCATATAACCCTCTACCAAAAAAACTTCGTTAAATTTATGAGAAATTTTTCTCACTCTATCTAAATTATATAAATTATTTCCTTTTCTAAAAAAATTTGTCTCTGGTGAGTTGATATACTTTGCATATTTATTTTTTGTGTCAATTGTTCTTCCACCAAAGGCCATTGGTTTGCTTGATAGAGAATTTATCGGAAAAATAATTCTATTCCTAAATCTTTCTATATATATTTTTTTATTTTCATCATAATAGAATAATCCGGACTCATTTAAAATTTTCTCATCATATTTTTTACTGAGTTTTTCATAAATATTGGAATTAAAGTTAACAAATCCAATTTTAAATTCTTCAATAATTGAGTTGTTGATTTTTCTTTTTTTTAAATAATCTAAAGCAATCCTTGAGTTAGGATTGTTTAGTAATTCATTCTGATAATGATTACTATACTCTAAATGTATGTTTGAGTATTCGTCCCACTCTTTTTCTCTTTGCTCATCTACTTTAGAAAATCTATAGGGTGCAATTCCAGCTAAGTTAGCTAAAAATTTTACTGCTTCTCCAAATTTAAAATTTTGCATTTTCATTACAAAATCAAAAATATTTCCATGTTCTGAAGTGCTAAAACAGTGATAAAAACCTTTTTCATCATTTACTGTAAAGGAGGGGGTTTTTTCATTTTTAAAAGGTGACAGTCCTACAAACTCTTTTCCTCTTTTTTTTAATGATACGTGTTTTGAGACAACTGTGGAAACTTTTAGTCTAATTTTAATTTCATCAAGATACTCTTTTGGATATTTCATTGTTTATTTAACAGTTCCTTCAACATTGATCCGGCTTTAGAAAAATCTATGCTATCAGAATAATTCTTTTTTAACTCACCCATTACTTTGCCCATGTCCTTAATACTTTGAGCTCCAACTTTTGAAATAATTTCTGAACATATTTTTTTAGTCTCCTCTTCACTTAGTTGTTTAGGTAAGTATGTTGATAACAAATCTATCTCCCCTTGTTCTATTTTTAATAAATCTTCTCTCTTATTTTTTTTGTAAATTTCAACTGATTCGTTTCTTTGTTTAATCATTTTTTTTAAAAGTTTTTTAATATCCTCATCATCTGTCTCTTTCTTATTTGGTCCTGATCTATTTGATATATCCAAATCTTTTATCCCAGACAGAATTAACCTATAAGTTGATATCTTGTTTTTATCTTTAGATTTTAGAGCAGTTTTATACTCTTCGTTAATTTTTTCTTTAATGGACATTTATATTTAATTTAACTTAAAGATTTTTTCTTAAAAGAAAAATTGTTTTTTTTTTTAAATTTTGTATTAGTTCAGTTGCTTAACTCAAGCTTTTATTGTATTAACCTTTAACTTATGAGTTGTAATTGAACAAAAAACAAAAAGTAAACTCAAAAAAAAAATCAAATTTTAGCCCGGGTATTTTAGTTCTTGAAAATAAATCAATTTTTAATGGAATTGGTATTGGTTATGAAGGTACTGCTACAGGAGAGGTTTGTTTTAATACTTCAATAACCGGTTACCAAGAAATAATTTCAGATCCCTCTTATGCGGGACAAATTATTAATTTTACCTTTCCCCACATTGGTAATGTTGGAACCAATAAGCAGGATAATGAATCTGAAAAAGTCTGGACTAGAGGTGTGATTTTCAATTCAGAAATAACTAATCCCTCAAACTACAGATCATTAATTGAGTTAGATTTGTGGCTTAAAAAAAATAAAATTGTTGGTTTAACTGGTTTAGACACTAGAAGCTTAACAAATTTTATAAGAGATAAAGGCGCACCAAAAGGAACTATTTCTCACAAAAAAAATGGGGTTTTCCCATTAAAAAAACTTATTAATACAACTCTTAAATGGCCGGGTTTAAACGGACTAGATTTGGCAAAGACTGTGTCTACTAAAGATAAATTTACATGGAAAGGTCTTAAGACGTGGACAAAAGAAGACGGTTTTACAAAGATTAAAAAAAAGAAATTTAGAGTGGTTGCAATTGATTATGGAATTAAAACAAACATTTTAAGATATTTTTCAAATTTTTATTGTGATGTAATAGTTGTGCCGTGTGATGCTTCAGCTGAATATATCATGACACTTAAACCAAGTGGAATTTTTTTGTCAAACGGGCCTGGTGATCCTGCTGCGACAGGCAAATATGCAATTAAAATTATAAAAAATCTTATAAAAGAAGGTTTGCCAATTTTTGGAATTTGTCTTGGGCATCAATTATTAGCTCTTGCTCTAGGTGGTAAAACAAAAAAAATGAAGCTTGGACATAGGGGCGCAAATCATCCTGTTAAAAATCTTAAAGATAATAAAGTTGAAATAACTAGTCAAAATCATGGATTTGAAGTGACCAAAAATAACTTGCCTTCTAAAATTGAAATCACACACAGATCTTTATTTGATAATAGTATTGAAGGTATTAAGTTAAAAAATAAACCAGTTTTTTCAGTACAGTACCACCCTGAGTCAAACCCTGGACCTCAAGACAGTCACTATTTATTTAATAACTTTATTATGGAAGTAAAAAAATATGCCAAAAAGAAAAGACATTAAAAAAATTTTGGTAATTGGTGCAGGTCCAATCATTATAGGTCAAGCATGTGAGTTCGATTACTCTGGAACTCAAGCATGTAAAGCACTTAAAGATGAAGGTTATAAAGTTGTTTTAGTCAATTCAAATCCTGCAACAATAATGACAGATCCTGAAGTTGCAGATCAAACATACATTGAACCAATATCCATAGAAGTCCTCGAAGAAATAATCAAGAAAGAAAAACCTAATGCTATTCTACCTACAATGGGTGGTCAAACAGCATTGAATCTAGCTTTGAAAGCAGAAAAAAAAGGATTGTTAAAAAAATATAAGATTGAGTTAATTGGAGCAAATTCTAAGGCAATTGCTAACGCAGAGGATAGAAAAAGATTTAGAAAAAATATGTCAGATATTGGTATTGATCTTCCAAAATCTGAGATACTAAATAATTTTAAAAATGCATCAAAGTGTTTAAAAAAAATTGGATTACCAGCGATCATAAGACCTTCATTCACCTTGGGTGGACTTGGAGGTGGAATAGCAAGAACCAAGAAAGACTTTTTTAAGATTGTAAAGGGTGGGCTTCACGAGTCTCCTCAAAACCAAGTACTCGTGGAAGAATGCCTTGATGGTTGGAAAGAATTTGAAATGGAGGTCGTTAGAGATAAAAATGATAATTGTATAATAGTTTGCTCAATTGAAAATATAGATCCAATGGGAATACATACAGGTGACTCCGTTACAATAGCTCCTGCGTTAACACTAACAGATAAGGAATATCAAGTGATGAGAAATGCTTCGATTGCATGTTTAAGAAAAATTGGTGTTGAAACTGGAGGTTCAAATGTTCAGTTCGCAATTAATCCAAAAAATGGAAGAATGGTAATTATAGAGATGAATCCTCGAGTGTCTCGATCATCTGCTTTAGCATCAAAGGCAACAGGTTTTCCAATTGCAAAAGTCGCAGCAAAACTTGCTGTTGGATACACCTTAGACGAACTTCAAAATGAAATTACAAAAGTTACTCCAGCATCATTTGAACCAACTATAGATTATATAGTCACAAAAATACCAAGATTTACTTTTGAAAAGTTTCAAGATACTAAAGCAATTTTAGGCACCTCAATGAGATCAGTTGGGGAAGCAATGGCTATAGGCAGAAATTTCAAAGAGTCGTTTCAAAAAGCACTTGTATCTCTTGAGATAGGTTTGAGCGGACTAGATGACATTTTTAATTATTCAAAAAAGGAAATAATTAAAAAATTAAGAGAGAGTATACCTAACAAATTGTTACTGATTGCGGAGGCTTTTAGAAAGAAAGTTTCTATAGATAAAATTTATAAGTTATCAAAGATTGATCCTTGGTTTTTAAATCAAATAAAAGAAATAGTAGATGACGAAAATAAAATTATAATTAATGGTTTACCAAAAAACCATACTGAATTTAATAGAATTAAATCATGTGGATTTTCGGATAAAAGGTTATCTAAACTTACAAAATTAAAAGAAGAAGTTGTTAAAAGAAAAAGGAAAGTTTTAAGAGTGGTTCCAGTTTTCAAAAAAGTTGACACATGTGCAGCGGAATTTAAATCATTTACTCCATATATGTATTCGACATACCAAAGAAATTTTGCTCTAAACTCTGAATGTGAAGCTGATCCAAGTAATAAAAAAAAGATCATTATATTAGGTGGAGGTCCAAACAGAATTGGGCAAGGTATTGAATTTGACTATTGTTGTTGTCAAGCTAGTTTTTCACTTAAAGATGCAGGATTTGAAACAATAATGATAAACTGTAATCCCGAGACAGTTTCTACCGATTATGACACAAGCGACAGACTTTATTTTGAGCCTTTAATAGATGAATATGTGGAAAATATAATTTTAAAAGAAAAATCAAAAGGTAATCTATTAGGTATAATTGCACAATTTGGAGGACAAACTCCAATTAAACTCGCAAAATTTCTTAATGAAAATAAGTTGCCAATTCTCGGAACTCAATATTCATCAATTGATCTTGCAGAAGATAGAGACAGATTTAGAGATTTATTGATTAAATTAAATTTAAAACAAGCAGAAAGTGGAATTGCTAAAAGTTTTAACTCTGCAATTAAAATAGCTCGTAAAATTGGTCTTCCAGTAGTCGTACGTCCCTCATACGTCTTGGGTGGGAGAGCCATGGAAATAGTTCACGATGAGGATCAATTAAAAAAGTTTATTAAACAGGCTTTTGATGCGTCTGAAAATAATCCAATTTTAATTGATAAGTTTATTGATAATGCAATGGAAGTTGATGTTGATGCGATTGCAGATGGAAAAGATGTTTACGTCGCAGGTATTATGCAACATATAGAAGAAGCAGGAATACATTCTGGAGACTCTGCTTGCTGTTTGCCGCCAGTATCGATTAAAGAGAACATAATAAAAGAGATAAAGGTTCAAACAAGAAAATTAGCTTTGGCTATGAATGTTAAAGGTTTTTTAAATATTCAATTTGCAATTAAAAAAGATGAAATTTTTGTTATAGAAGTGAACCCACGAGCGAGCAGAACTGTTCCATTTGTTTCAAAAGCTAACGGTATTCCATTAGCAAAGATTGCATCAAGAATAATGGCAGGTGAAAAACTTTCAAAATACAATTTAAAATATAAAAAAAACAAAAGATATGCTGTTAAAGAAGCTGTCTTTCCATTTAATAAGTTTCCGGATAGTGATGTCTTGCTTGGTCCTGAAATGAAATCGACCGGAGAGGTTATGGGCTTTGATGAGGATTTTGGGATGGCAGTAGCAAAGAGTCAAATAGCTGCATCTAATTCTTTACCGATTGGGGGTATGGCATTTCTATCTGTAAAAGACTCGCATAAACAAGAAATCATAGGGGTGGCACAAAGACTAAAAAAATTCGGTTTCACTATTTCAGGAACAAAAGGAACTTCAAAAGTTTTAAATAATAATGGTATAAAATGCAAAACGATTAACAAGGTAAGTAGTGGTCGACCACATATCGTTGATATTTTAAATTCGAAGAAAATTTCTTTGGTAATTAATACTGGAGGCGGAAACAGTGAACATAGAATTAATGATGCAAAAGCTTTAAGAAGAGGGGCATTGGCAAACAAAATCCCCTATTGCACAAACATGTCAACTGCTTATTCTTTTTTAGACGCTATAAAATCTCTGAAAACTAAAAAGTTAGGCGTTAAATCTATTCAGGATATCTAGTCTACTTTCCAGTCAGTTTTAAATGTTACGTAGTTCACTTGCAGGCATCTTCTCTCTTTACGAATTTCTTTTTTTTCCATACCATGCCATGTACCTGGGCCACTAGTGAAAAAATAACCATAATTGTCTTTATAAGGCATTGTCTTAACTTTTTTCAGGTCGTTATTATAAAAGTCAGTTCCTAAGTCTTCACTTTCATTTGTTTTATTAACAAATAGCAAACACGACATTAATTTTTCCTCAATATCACAATGAGGTTTTAACCAAAAACCTTTCCTATCACATATGACTTCAACTCTTACATAAGAATTTGACAAATCTTTACCAACAAGTTTAGAAACTTCTTCATGAGTTTCCTTGCTCTGAAGCTCTTTAATCAACTTCATTAATTTTGGGAATTCATTTGAATTATCTTTTGTTATAAAACATCTAAACTTAAGAGCCTTTCCGCCATGAGATAACCCTTTTCTAAATTCTGGAGCTCCGCCATCAATAGCTCTCGTCCCATCATAATTCAAATCATGTTCAATAGGATTTGCAATATCAGCTTTTACAATTTCGTTTATTTGTTCTTCGGTAAGAGGTTTGTCTAATTCCCAATGCAAAAATGGATCGTCAAACTTCTTTGATTTATTTTGTAAAGAATTTAAAAATGACATTACAATTTCTGTTTAATTAAATTTGCAATTCTATTAGTTTCATCAAGTTTTTCATATTTCCATATATCTAAACTATTTTCTAAATTTTTTATAATATTTAATTTACTAAACAAGTCCCTAAATTGTCTAAACCTGTGGTCATCCCTTTTTGGTGGTATTTGAGCTACATATATTGGTTTTCCAGTTAAAGCAGCTTCAGAAATCATTGACGTCGAGTCGCAAGTAATTACTAAAAATTTAGCAATCGATAGGCCGCTTAAATAAGCTTTTTTGTCAACATTTTGAATAACAAGATTTTCATTTCCAAAGAACTTATTCGCATAACCAATGGTTTCCGCTGGAGTTCTCATGGAGGGAATAATAATAATTTGAAGATTATTTTTTTTAGCTAAATTTTTAATATTTTCAAAAATTTTACTCAAGTTTTTTTTATCGTAATTATAATATTTATTGGGACCCCCTAAAACTAGAAGTATTTGTTGTTTGTTTTTATTAATTTTATCAACTAAGTAATTATGGTTCTTTTCAATTTCTGTTAAGGTAAGATAGTGTAAAGCACCTTTGGAGCTAATAATGTTTTTACCATTCAATCCATCATGCTCAGGTACAATGACATAATCAAAATTTGATAATGAAACTTTAGGATTCTGAATATGAATATTCACAATTTTTTTAGTTGAATTTTTTTTTAGATATAGTGAAGGTATGACACTTTTTCTTCCACATGAAATAATCAAATCAATTTCTGGTACTGTGAATTTTTTAAAAAATAAATTTGAAATAGGAGTTATTTTTGGGGGAAAAAGTTTTGCAAACATGTTTATTTCAACTTTTTGGTGAGTGTAATCAATGTCTAATGCTTTAGCCAAACCCTCGACTTGACTTATCATGCCATGCATTCCCTCTGTTAATAATAACCCTTTTAATTTAGACATAAATTACTATATAGCTTTGATATGAATCAAAATCCAACTAAACACACAAAAGTGTTAATAATTGGGTCTGGCCCAGCCGGATATACAGCGGCAGTTTATGCTGCAAGAGCTATGTTAAATCCAATTTTAGTTCATGGAATGGAACCTGGTGGACAGTTAACTACAACTACTGATGTGGAAAATTATCCTGGATTTGCAAAAGTAATTCAAGGGCCTTGGCTAATGGACCAAATGAAAGATCAAGCTAAAGCCGTTGGAACTGAAATGATTGAAGATCATATCTCATCTGTTAATTTTAAGTCCAAGCCTTTTGAAGCTGTGGGTGAAAGTGGTAAAAAATATACTGCAGACTCAATTATCATTTCTACAGGCGCTCAGGCAAGATGGCTAAACCTTGAGTCTGAAAAAAAATTTAGGGGTTTTGGGGTTTCTGCATGTGCTACATGTGATGGTTTCTTTTTTAAAGAAAAAACTGTTGCAGTAGTTGGTGGTGGAAATGCTGCAGTAGAAGAAGCAATGTTTCTCACAAAATTTGCTTCAAAGGTAAAACTAATACATAGAAGAGATAAGTTACGAGCAGAAAAAATGTTGCAAAAAAAGCTAATGGATAATAAAAAAATTGAGATTATTTGGGATTCAGTCGTTGAGGAAATTATTGGAGATGATGATCCTAAAAATGTTAAAGGTTTAAAAATCAAGAATGTAAAGAATAACAAAACAAGTGATTTGAAAATCGATGGACTATTTATTGCGATAGGCCATGATCCTGCAACTCAACTGTTTAAAGATCAATTAAAAATGGATAAGGAAGGCTATTTGATTACCAAGCCAGACTCCACAGAAACAAACGTTCCAGGAATATTTGCAGCCGGAGATGTTAAAGACAAAATTTTTAGACAAGCTGTTACAGCGGCAGGTATGGGATGTATGGCTGCCTTAGAGGCAGAGAAATATCTAGCAGGTTAGATTTTATTTTAAACTCTCACAAAAAGATTTTATTCTTTTCATTGCTATCTCAAGTTTCTCCATTGAAGTTGCATATGAAATTCTAAAAAAACCCTCTAGCCCGAAAGCTGATCCTTGGACAACCGCTACATCATTATTTTCTAATAATGACTGGACAAAGTCTGTGTCATTTGTAATTTTTTTTCCACTTTTATCTTTTTTACCTATTAATCCTTTGCAGTTTGGAAAAACATAAAAAGCTCCTTGTGGTTTCAGGCAACTTATTCCTTCAATTGCATTTAAAGAGTTTACAACAAAATCTCTTCTTTCCTGGAAAGCTTTTGCTCTTACTGGGATAAAGTCTTGTTTTCCATTTAGAGCCTCAACGGCTGCTGCTTGACTTATAGATGAAGGATTAGTTGTTGATTGAGATTGAATCTTGGCTATAGCTTTAATTATATCTTTGTCGCCGGCTGCGTAACCTATTCTCCAACCAGTCATTGCATATGATTTACTAACACCATTCATAGTAATAACTTTATTTTTAATTTCAGGTATTTGAGCAATCGTAAAAAATTTGAAATTTTCGTAAGTGATATGTTCATATATGTCATCACTAAGTATATTCACATGCGGATTTCTTTTTAAGACTTGCGATAAATTTTTGATCTCTTGCTCTGAATAACAAGCTCCTGTTGGATTAGACGGTGAATTTAGAATAAGCCATTTAGTATTATTAGTGATTTTCGCCTCTAAATCTTTTGCACTTAATTTGAAACCCTGATCTTCAGAACACTCTATGACTATCGGATTAGCTCCTGCCAATAAAACAATATCTGGGTATGACACCCAATATGGCGCAGGAATGATTACCTCATCACCTTTGTTTAACGTTGCCATCATTAAATTGTAAATTACATGCTTGCCCCCTGCTCCAACGGTTATCTGATCTGTTGTATAATTAAGATTATTTTCCCTTTTAAATTTTTTGGCAATTGCTTCTTTCAAATCTTTTGTTCCATCCACAGCCGTATATTTTGTATCACCAGATTGAATGGCATCTATTGCCGCTTTTTTAATATTATCTGGGGTGTCAAAATCTGGCTCTCCAGCGCCTAAACCTATTACATCTTTCCCTGCAGCTTTTAATTCCTTGGCTTTTTGAGTAACAGCGATAGTTGGAGAAGGTTTTATTCTTTTTAAGCTATCCGATATAATGCTCATTGAAATATAATTTTATTTTATTACTTTGTTTAATATATGCAAAATACATATCAAGATTTAATTACCGATTTAGAGGGAAAAAAACCACAAATCAGTGGAAAACTTGAGGGAGGAAAGAAGTTTAAAATAATTTCAAATTTTACACCCGCAGGTGATCAACCAGAAGCAATTAAAAAACTGGTTTCTGGGGCTAATAAAGAACAATTCAATCAGGTTTTATTAGGGGTTACGGGATCAGGTAAAACTTTCACAATGGCAAAAGTTATTGAAGCTACGAACAGACCAGCTTTAATATTAGCCCCAAACAAAACATTAGCCGCTCAACTTTACGGCGAAATGAAAACTTTTTTTCCTGAAAATGCTGTGGAGTATTTTGTTTCATATTATGACTACTATACTCCTGAAGCATACGTACCAAGGTCAGATACATATATCGAAAAAGAAGCTTCAATAAATGAACAGATTGATAGAATGCGTCACTCAGCAACAAGATCTTTGCTAGAAAGAGATGACGTACTTATTGTTGCAAGTGTGTCGTGTATTTACGGATTAGGTTCCGTAGAAGCTTATAGTAAAATGACACTAACACTCCAAAAAAATTATGAATATAACAGGGAACAAATAATTAAATCTTTTGTTGCTTTACAGTACAAAAGGAATGATCAAAACTTTTATAGGGGCACTTTTAGAGTAAGAGGTGAAAATCTTGAAATTTTTCCCTCACATTTAGAAGATAGAGCATGGAGAATAAGTCTCTTTGGAAATAAACTTGAACAAATAGAAGAGTTTGATCCTTTGACCGGTGATAAGGTCAGAGATCTAAACTTAATAAAAGTTTATGCAAACAGTCACTACATTACACCAAAGCCTACTGTAGAGCAGGCAGTCATAAATATCCGAAAAGAATTAGAACTTACTCTTAAAAAACATAAATCTGAAAATAAGTTGTTAGAAGCCCAAAGACTAGAGGAGAGAACAAAGTTTGACTTAGAAATGATAGAGGCTACTGGATCTTGCGCGGGAATTGAGAACTATTCAAGATTTTTATCTGGTAGAAAACCAGGTGAACCTCCACCAACTCTATTCGAGTACTTTCCGGATAATGCAATTATATTTGTTGACGAGTCTCATGTAACCGTTCCCCAATTAAATGGGATGTATAAAGGAGATAGATCAAGAAAAAGTACACTTGCTGAATATGGATTCAGGTTACCTTCATGCATGGATAATAGGCCATTAAAATTTGAAGAATGGGATTTAATGAGAACACAAACAATCTTTGTTTCAGCAACCCCAGGACCATGGGAACTAGAGCAAACAAAAGGTAAATACATCGATCAAGTTATTAGACCCACTGGATTAATTGATCCAGAGGTAGAGGTTAGACCAGCAAAAAATCAAGTGGATGATTTAATGCACGAATGTAAAAAGGTTGTCGAAAAGAATTATAGAGTACTAGTTACCACCCTAACGAAAAAAATGGCAGAAGATTTGACTGAGTACCTCCATGAAAATGGAATTAAAGTTAGGTATCTTCACTCGGATATCGACACACTTGAAAGGATAGAAATTATGCGGGATCTTCGTATGGGTGTTTTTGATGTTTTAGTTGGAATTAACTTATTAAGAGAAGGGCTTGATATACCTGAATGTGCATTAGTTGGTATTTTAGATGCGGATAAAGAAGGTTTTTTAAGGTCTGAAACATCTTTAATTCAAACAATCGGAAGAGCTGCAAGAAATGTCGAAGGAAAAGTAATCTTATATGCAGATAAAGAAACAAAAAGTATTAAAAAAGCAATACAGGAAACAAAAAGAAGAAGGGAAATTCAATTAGATTATAACAAAAAAAATAAAATTGATGCTAAATCAATTAAAAAAGAAATAAGCGATATTTTAGAAAGTGTTTACGAAAAAGATTACGTAAAAATTAGTGAGGGATCAAATATAGGTGGCAATTTAAAAAAACACTTGAAGGGTTTAAATAAAAAAATGAAAGATGCTGCGTCTAATCTAGAGTTTGAAGAAGCAGCTAAATTAAGAGATGAGATTAGAAAGTTGGAAAGTACAGAACTTGAAATTACTTTAAATCCTAAAATAAGACAATATGATGTAAAAAATAAGCTTTATCCTAAAGGTAGATCCACTCTGGGAATGCCAGGAACTAAAGTAACTAAAAAAAGAGATAAAAAGTGGAAGCACAAAAAATAATAATAACTGGGGGAGCAACTAGAATAGGTGCTGCAATCGCTAGGAGTTTATCTGGAATTAATAAAGACATAGTCATACATTATAATAAATCAAAATCGAAAGCTGAAAATTTAAAAAAAGAATTGATAAAAACAGGATCAAAGGTCTATCTTGTCAAGGGTGATTTAGGAAAAGAAAAAGATGTAAATAAGATAGTAAAATTTGCAAAATCGAAACTAAAATACTTCGATTGTTTAATAAATAATGCATCAATTTTTGAGAACGATAAACTAGATAATTTCAATTCAAGTAGTTGGGAAAAACATTTATCTATTAATCTTAAAGCTCCAGCAATATTATCGAGAGAATTTGGAAAAAATATAAAAGGAAAAAATAACAATATTATAAACATAATTGATCAAAGAGTTTTTAAACTTACCCCCTTTTTTTTTTCATATACTTTAAGTAAAACAGGTCTTTATACTTTGACAAAAACTAGTGCCATGAGTCTTGCACCTCGTGTAAGAGTTAATGGAATAGCACCTGGACCAACGATTAAAAATAAAAGGCAATCAAAAGGTCACTTTAGAAGGCAATATCTCTCAACCCTTTTAAAAAAACAAGTAGACGTGGAAGAAATATGTAGAGCTGTTGACTTTTTTATCAAAAATAGATCTATTACAGGACAAGTTATTTCAATCGATAGTGGTCAAAGCTTAAACTGGCAAACACCAGATGTCTTGAAGGGTAAGGAATGAAAAGAAGTAATTTAAAAATCGTAAAAATTAGTAAATCTAAAAGGCTTTTTAATTATGAAAAAAAAGTTCTTATAAAAGAATTACTTCTAGATCTTAAAATTGGATATTTTGACTTTGAAAAAGAAAAAAAACAAAAAGTAAAATTTTCACTTGAAATAGATTATGTAGACAAAAAACCATCAAGTGATAAGGACATTAAATCAATTGTAAATTACGCAAAAGTTGTAAGATTAATTAAAAAACTTGTTAAAAAAAAACATTACAATTTTCTTGAAACATTAGCAGAAGATGTTTTTGATGAACTTTTTAAAGATAAAAGAATAGATAAGATAAGCCTTCAAATAGAAAAACTCGAGATAATGAGAGATTGCTCTTCTGTTGGGATACAAATCTCAAAAAAAAGAAGTCATGATTAGTTCTGAAATTGGAAAAGAAATCATAAAAAAAGAGTTGCCTTTAATTCCAAAGCTTCCAGGTGTTTACAAGATGCTGGGTGATAAAGATCAAATTCTTTATGTTGGTAAAGCAAAAAACCTGCCTAACAGACTCAAAAGTTATGTATCGGAAAAAAATCATATTATTAGGACTGAGAGAATGCTATCTCAAACACGAAAAATTGAGATTACAACTACATCAAATGAAAGTGAGGCACTTCTTCTTGAAGCTAATCTTATTAAAAAACACAAACCAAAGTTTAATATCTTACTAAGAGACGACAAATCTTTTCCATTTATTTTTATCGGTAATAAAGACAAGTGGTCTCAAATAAAAAGACATAGGGGTAAAAAAACTAAGGAAGGTTTTTATTTTGGTCCTTTTGCATCTGCCGGATCTGCTAACTGGACTATAAAAATGATCCAAAAAATATTCCATCTTAGAGTTTGTGATGACACTGTTTTTAAAAATAGAGAAAGACCTTGTATTTTATATCAGATCAAAAGATGCTCAGGTCCTTGTGTTGGTTATATCGATGAAAGCGAATACAAAAGAACCGTTGATGATGCTATTGAATTTGTCTCAGGTAAATCGAGAAAGATACAAAAAAATTTATCCGATCAAATGGAAAAAGCTAGCGAGAGTCTTGATTTTGAGAAAGCAGGAATTCTAAGAGATAGAATAAAATCGCTTAACATAATTCAATCATCTCAAAGGATAAATGAAGCAAACTTAGTTGAAGCTGATGTTATTGCGGCATATAAAGAATCTGGACAAACTTGTATTCAAGTATTTTTTTACCGATCTAAACAAAATTGGGGTAATCAAGCTTTTTTTCCAAAACATGATCCTGATGAAAATTTAGAAAATATTTTAAATTCTTTTGTTTCGCAATTTTATGAAAATAAAAGTGTTCCATCCTCAATTATTCTATCCCAAGAAATTAAAGAGAAAATTTTGATAGAACAGACGCTTTCACAAAAAGAAGGTAAGCAAGTGAATATTTCAGTTGCAAAAAAAGGTTCAAAGTTAAAAGTAATTAATCAAGCAATTAAAAATGCTAAAGATAGTTTGAATAGAAAGCTTCATGAAACTCAAAATAACAGAGAGCTATTTGAATCGGTTGTCGCAAAATTTGATTTGGAAACTAATATTAATCTTATTGAAGTTTACGACAATAGTCATATTCAAGGTACAAATAGTGTTGGAGCATTAATTTCTTATGGAGATGAGGGATTTATTAAAAAAAGATATAGGAAATTCAATATAAAAATGAAGAAAAATGAACAAGACGATTATGGTATGATGAAAGAAGTACTTACAAGAAGATTCAAAAAAGCGGTGCAAGAAAAAGAAGGTCATCTTTCATTTCCTGATCTTATTTTTGTTGATGGAGGAAAAGGTCAATATTCAGTAGCAAGAGAGACATTAAATGATTTTGGACTTCATGATATTCCGCTAATAGCGATTGCTAAAGGGAAGTTTAGAAATAGTGGTAATGAAACTTTTTTTCATAATGGAAAAGAATACAAGTTTTCAAAAAATGACCCTACTTTGTTTTTTCTTCAAAGAATTAGAGATGAATCCCACAGGTTTGCAATTAGCGCTCACAGAGCTCGAAGAAAAAAAGGTATTAGTAAATCTTTATTGGATCAAATAGAAGGTATAGGATCAATTAGAAAAAGAGCTTTGCTTAACCATTTTGGTTCAGCAAGAGCAGTGGAGTCTGCTAGTTTGGATGAGATTAAGTCAGTGGAAGGAGTTGAAGAAAAAGTTGCAAAAAAGATATATAATTTCTTCCACGAATGAAAATAAAATTTCCTAATTACCTAACGATCGGACGAATTATAATAGTCCCAGTTTTTGTTTTAACATATTACTTACCTGGGTTTTACGGAGATATAATTCCATTTACGTTATTTGTTATTGCATCTTTTACTGATTTTTTGGATGGACTACTTGCACGATTATACAAAGAGGAGTCTAAACTCGGAGAACTCTTAGATCCTATAGCAGACAAAATTATTGTAGCAACAGCACTTATTTTGCTCGTGATGGATGGAACAATAAAAAATTATGAGGTAATTGCAGCAATAATTATTTTAACTCGTGAAATTTTAATTTCAGGCCTGAGAGAATTTTTAGCAAAAGGAAAAGTGAATTTGCCAGTATCAGGATTAGCTAAATTAAAAACTTTCTTACAGATGTTTTCAATATCATTACTTTTAACTGGTGAAACTGGAAATAAAATAATTAATTTTCAAGACTACAACGCACAAACTATTGGTATTATATTGTTATGGCTTTCAGCTTTTATCACCTTATATACAGCTTACGATTATCTGAGAAAAGGCATTGATCATGCAATATCAGAAGACAACAAATAATTAAGCTGCAATTTTTTTTCTAACAAAAGATTGATAACTATCTGATAAATCCATTATTGTTTTGCAAACTTTAAAAGAATAATTTGATATTTTCGAAACAGGGGTTACCTCTGCTGCAGTACCTGTTAAGAAGCATCCAACAAAATCATTTAATTCGTTAGGTGAGATTTTTCTCTCAATAACTTTGATATTTTTAGATTTTGCAATTTCAATCACAGTTCTTCTAGTAATTCCATCTAAGAATGAGTCTGGTACTGGAGTATGCAGTTCCCCTTTAGTGTCCTTGAAAAAAATATTTGCACCAGTTGCTTCTGCAACATTTCCCTCGTGATCTAACATTAGAGAATCTGTATAGCCTTGTCTCTCTGCTTCGTGTTTTGACAAAGTGCAAATCATGTAAAGTCCTGAAGCTTTTGTATCCCATGGTATAGAGTCAGGAGAAGGTCTTCTCCAATTTGATATATTTAACTTAATACCATCAGTTTTAAGTTTAGGATCAAAATAAGATCCCCACTCCCAAGTTGCGATGGCCACATGAATTTTTGTTTGTTGAGCCGAGATTGCCATCATCTCACTTCCTCTCCAAGCTACAGGTCTTACATAACCATTTTTTACATTTTGAGCTGATACAATTTTTTTTGTTGCGATATTTATGTCGCTCTCAGAATAAGGAATTTCAAAACCCATTCTTTTTGCTGAATAAAAAAATCTTGAAGTATGTTCCTCAAGTTTAAAAATATTTCCATCATAAACTCTTTCACCTTCAAATACACAACTTCCATAGTGTAAACCATGACTTAACACATGTAGCTTTACATCAGACCAATCAACTAAGTCTGAATTGTACCATATTTTACCATCTCTTTTATCGTAAGGAATCATATTAAAAAGATTTATTTATAAAAAATATATTCCTATATATAATATGTCAATATAACTTACCAATTATGAAAAATCTTCTTTACTTAAAAGATGAACAATTAAAAGGTTTTATTGAAAAAATATTTGTGGGGTACAGGGAAACATTTAATGATTCAAAAAAAGTACTTAAAAAATACAATTTAGGAACGGCTCATCATAAAGCTATGCATTTGATATCATTTTATGATGGAATCACTATTACTCAATTACTTAACAAGCTAAACGTAACAAAACAAAGTTTAAATAGAGTTATAAATGATTTAAAAAAATTAAATTATCTAGAATTTAAAAAAGATACAAAGGACACAAGAGTAAAACATATTTTTTTAAATGATAAAGGTAAGAAAATATTTGACGAAATTTTTTTATCCCAAAAAAAAAGAATTTATAAAGCATTACTTAACTCAAGTTCGAAAGAAGTGATAAATTTTGAAATAGTTTTAAAAAGAATAATCGATGGAAAGTTTTAAATCTCATATTTTAGTAATTGATGATGATGAAGGAATAAGGTCATTACTTAAACAATTTTTAAATGAAAATGGGTATTTAGTAAATACAGCTTCAAATGCATTAGAAGCGAAAGAAAAGATTTCAACAATAAAATTTGATCTTTTAGTTTTGGATATAATGATGCCTGGTAAAAGTGGTTTAGAATTTATTTCTGAAAATAAAAATAATTTAAATGTGCCAATCATTTTACTTACAGCTAAAGGAGAAGCGAGTGAAAGAGTTGAAGGGTTAGAAACAGGTGCAGATGATTATTTGCCCAAACCTTTTGAGCCTAAGGAACTTTTATTAAGGATTAATAATATCTTAAAAAAAACCAAAAAAGTAAATCTTAAACATGTCCTTGAATTCGGCTCAATTAAAATAGATTTAAATAAGTTGATGATTACCAATCAAAATAGTAATTTTAAAATTAACAATACTGAAAAAACTATTTTAGAAAAAATGATAAATAATCCTGGTAAAGTATTTTCAAGAATTGATATTGGTAATTTAATTAAAATCGATAAAGAAAGATCAATTGATGTAATTATTACTAGGCTCAGAAAAAAAATTGAGACAAATCCAAAAAATCCAAAATACTTACAAACAATTAGAGGTTCGGGCTATGTTCTCTGGGTTGAGTAGTTATATCAAAAAGTTACTTCCAAAAAGACTTTTTTATAGAGCATTACTAATTGTAGCTACACCAGTAATAATATTGCAAATTATTATATCGATTGTTTTTTTTGATAGCCTCTGGATAAAAACTAATAAAGGAATGACCAGGGCTTTAGTGGGTGAAATTAAATTTTTTATAGATGCGTACGAAAATGAGGAATATGAAAAAGATAATTTGATTAAACTATTTAAAGAACATCATAATTTTAATGTGAAGTTTCAGACATTTGGGGATATTCCAGAAACAGATGTGGAAAGATGGTTTAGTCCCATGGATAGAACTCTGAGAAGAGAATTGAAAAATAAATTTAATAATTATTGGTTTGATACAACTACGTATAAAGAATTAATTGAGTTGAAGATTGAATATCTCAATGGATATTTTGAATTTTTAATTCCAAAGAATAGAGTCACCAATACATCGGCCAGATTATTTGCGTTATGGATAACATTCCCAGCATTTTTGTTAATTACAATCGCTCTAATCTTCTTAAAAAATCAAACTCGTCCAATAATAAATTTAGCAAAAGCATCAGAAAAATTTGGCAGAGGTGAGGATGTTGAGGAGTTTAGACCCTCGGGTGCTCTGGAGATAAGGCAAGCTGGTTTTGAGTTTGAAAGAATGAGAAAGAGAATATTGAGACACTTAAACCAAAGATCTGAAATGCTTTCAGGTATAAGCCATGACTTGAGAACTCCACTGACTAGAATTAAACTTCAACTTGCTCTAATAAAAGACGAAAAGATTTCACGTAAATTATCTGAAGATGTGGAAGATATGGAAAAAATGTTAAATGAATACCTTCAATTTACTAGCTCTACATCATCTGAAAAAACTGAACTTTTTGATATTTCAAAATTACTAAATCATTCAATTATTAAATATGAGAATAACAATATTACTTCTAATATAGAGAAAGAGATTTTTTTTAATGGAAGAAAAAGTTTAATAAATAGGTGCATAGATAACTTAATTAATAATTCCCTTAAATACTCAAATAAAGTTTTGGTAAATTTAAAAAAGATTCATAAAAATTTGATAATTACTGTTGATGATGACGGTCCTGGAATAGCTGAGAGTGAATATGAAAACGTTTTTAAACCATTTTACAAAATAAATAAAGGAAGAGGTGACTCTAAGTCCAGTGTTGGCTTGGGTTTATCAATCTCATCAGATGTAGTGAGATCCCACGGGGGTAGTATTACATTAGATAAATCTAATCTTGGCGGTTTGAGGGTTAAGATCTCTTTGCCTTTTTAATTTTTTTAGACTTTAAAGTTTTAATTTCCTTTTCTAGTTTTTCTATTCGTTTCTTTAATACCTCAGTCTCCTCTTTTGTAGAAATCTTCATTCTTAAAACAATTTCATCCCTTTGAGATCTTATGATATTAACGATTTCTTCGCTTAAATCTTTATAAGATATAATTCCTTGTTCAAATAATTTTGCAAATTTTTCAATGATAAATTTAGACTTTGACATATTTTTTTTTTTTACGATAGTATATCTTATATTTCATTTTTATAATGTTTGTAAATAATCTAGATCCTGTCGCGTTTGAATTTTTGTCCTTTCAAATAAGGTGGTATTCATTAGCATATATTTTTGGTTTTTTGATAGGTTGGTTTTATATCAAAAATTTCTTAATTAAAGATTTGAGGGAAAAAACTTTAGTTGACGATTTTATTACTTATCTGATTTTAGGGGTGATTATTGGTGGAAGACTAGGCTACGTAGTTTTTTATAATTTTTTTTATTATTTAAGTCATCCTTTTGAAATATTTTTTATTTGGCAAGGTGGTATGTCTTTTCATGGTGGCTTGCTGGGTGTTTGCTTAGCCACTTATGTGTTTACTCAAAAATATAATTTAAACTTTTTCAGATATACAGATTTGGTGTCCCTTACAGCACCGATAGGAATTTTTTTAGGTAGGGTTGCAAATTTTATAAATTCTGAACTTTACGGCAGAGAAACTGATTTTATTTTTTCAGTTAATTTTAATAAGGTAGATAATCTTTTTAGACATCCTTCGCAATTATACGAAAGTTTTTTTGAAGGTATTGTTTTGTTCATAATTCTAAATTTCCTTTGGAAAAAATTTTCAGAAGTACCTGGAGTAATATCGTCACTATTTTTAATTTTTTATTCTCTTTTCAGATTTATAATTGAGTTTACAAGGGAGCCAGATGCGCATCTAGGTATCTTAATGGATATTTTTACATACGGACAAATGTTATCAATTGCATTTTTTATTTCTGGAGTAATACTTTTTAAATTAGTAAAAAAATGATCGCTAAGTCTCAATCACTAGATAATTTTATTGATAAATCTCTTTATGAAAAAAATAGAGGCTATTATCAAAAAAAAATAGAATTTGGTCGAAGAGGAGATTTTATTACATCTCCAGGAATTTCAAAACTTTTTTCTGAAATGATTGCTATTTGGGTTGTATCATTTTGGGAAAATTTAAATAAACCAGAAAAAATCAATTTAGTAGAATTGGGTGCAGGAAATGGTGAACTCATAGAGGTCTTAATTAATACATTGAATAAATTAGAAATTGTAAAAGATAAATTTAAATTTTTTATTTTTGAAAAGAGCATGTCTCTTAAGAAATTACAAAAAAAAAAATTTTTTAAAAGTGTCAAGTGGTTGGATAATTTTGATGAATTACCAAATTCTCCAACTATATTTTTGGCTAACGAATTTTTTGATGCTTTGCCAATAAAGCAGTTTATTAAAATAAATGAGGAATGGTATGAAAATTTTGTATTATTAAACAAAAGTGGAAAATTCTCTCTTGAGAAGAAAAAAGTTACTAAAAAAAATATGGAGAAAATTTTTAATCAAGGAATCGACGAAAATCAAAGTTTTATAGAATTTTCACCTTTAATGGTCAAATATCTAAAAAGTATTTGTAAAAAAATCAAATCTTCTGCGGGGGGAATTTTATTAATTGATTATGGTACCTCTGACAAAAAAATGTATGATAGTTTACAAGGGATTAAAAATCATAAAAAAGTAAATATTTTTGATGACTACCAAAATATTGATATAACTCATCATATAAATTTTAACTTTATCAAACAAATTGTTAATTTAAATGGATTGAAAGTTGGTGGTATTACTAATCAAGGAAGTTTTTTAAAAAACATGGGAATAGATTTAAGAGCTGAAATAGTATCGAAAAAAATGAGTTTCCTAAAAAAAACAGATCTTTATACAAGAATAAGAAGGCTAACACACAAAGATGAGATGGGTGAATTGTTTAAAGTAATGTTTGTAACCACGAAGGACAACAATTTTAAGACAGGGTTTAATGACATTAAAATCTAAAAAATTAATAAAGTTTAAAAATATTTCACATGGTTTTTTTGGAAAAAAAGGTGGGGTATCAAATGGAATTTATAGTGCCTTAAATTGTGGACCCGGTTCTAATGATAAAATTTCTAATGTTAAAAAAAATTTAAAGATTATCTCGAAAAAGTTTAAAGTTTCTCCAAAAAACTTAATATTGCTTAAACAAATACATAGTAACAAATGTCACTTTATTTTGAAAAGACCCTCAAAAAAGCTTGTCGGCGATGGCTTGATTACAACAAAGAAAAATTTAGCTTTAGGTATTTTAACTGCTGATTGTGCACCAGTTCTTATTTATGACAAAAAATTGCCAATGATTGCAGCTATCCATGTTGGCTGGAAGGGCGCTTTTAAAAATATTCTAAAAAAGTGTATAAAATTTATGATTAAAAAAGGCTCTAAAAACCAAAATATATCTGTAGTCATAGGTCCATCAATATTTGGAGAAAATTACGAGGTAAAGAGGAATTTTATGAAAAAATTTTTAAACCTTAATAGTCGAAATCATAAATTTTTTTACTTTAAAAAAAGTAGAATTTTTTTTAATTTAAAAGAATTTATCAAATCTCAATTAAGATCATTAAAGATTAATAATATAGATATAATTAACAAAGATACTTTCAAAAATAGGACTGAATTCTTTAGTGCAAGGAGAGCTTTAAAAAATAAAGAGAATGATTATGGTAGAAATATATCTATAATTATGCTTAAATAACTTTTTCTAAAAAATGAAACTTCTCACAGGAAACAGCAATAAAAATCTCAGTTTAAAAATATCGAAATATTTAAAAGAAAAACTTGTAAATTCTAATATAAGAAAATTTAAAGACGGTGAAATTTATGTGGAGATAAACGAAAATATAAGAGGTAATAACATTTTTTTCATTCAGTCAGTTTCTTCCCCAGCAAATGACAATTTAATGGAAATGTTACTTTGTATAGATGCTCTCAAAAGATCATCTGCTAAAAATATCACAGCAGTAATTCCTTATTTTGGTTACGCAAGACAAGATAGAAAAGTGGTTCCTAGAACTTCTATTTCTGCAAAACTAGTTTCAAATTTAATTACAAAAGCAGGAGCAGACAGAGTTGTTACTGTAGATTTACACGCTGGTCAAATTCAAGGTTTTTTTGATATTCCGGTAGATAACCTTTTTACAACACCGTTATTTGCAAGACATATTAAGAAAAAAATTAAAAGTAAAAATATAATTTGTGTTGCGCCTGATGTCGGAGGAGTTGAGCGAACAAGAGCTCTAGGAAGAAATTTAAATGTAGGGCTTGCAATTATTGACAAGAGAAGACCAAAGCCTGGCCAATCTCAAGTCATGAATGTAATTGGAGATGTAAAAGGAAAAACTTGCATAATAAATGATGACATAATTGACTCTGGTGGAACAATTATAAATGCTGCTAAGGCTCTTAAACAAAGAGGTGCAAAAGACGTTTATGTTTATATTACTCACGGAGTTTTAAGTGGAGATGCTGTGAAAGCTATTAAAAATTCTCCAATTAAAAAACTTGTTATTACAGACACAATTAATAATGAGAATAAAGTAAGATCCGCTAAAAATATTGAAATTTTGTCAATTTCTAACTTAATGGGTGAAGCAATTAGAAGAATATCAAATTCTACATCTGTTTCATTTTTGTTTAAATAATTTACTTGTTTTATTAACTAACTTGAGTTAAAACGCTTTTTCTTTATGAATACGATTGATGCGAGTTTAAGAAATACTAAAACTTCTGGTGAAGTAAATAAACTAAGATCTGAGGGTAATGTTCCTGGTATAGTCTATGGTGGAAAATCTGAAACTCAAAAAATATCTATATCAAAAAAATTATTAAAAAATTTAATTGAGAAAGAGAACTTTTTATCAAGTATATTAAATTTAAAAATTGACGGTAAGGATGAAAATGTTCTACCTAAAGAAATTTCTTACGATATCTTAACTGACGATCCAATTCATATTGACTTTTTAAGAATTGTAAAAGGTTCAAGTGTTATAATTGAAATACCAGTAAATTTTATCAACACAGAAAAATCTCCTGGTTTGAAAAGAGGTGGTGTACTAAATATAGTTCGTAGGAAAGTAGAACTAAAATGTCCATCTGAAAACATTCCAAGTGAACTGGTTGTTGATTTAGACGGAGTTGATATAGGACATTCTTTTAAAATTTCTTCAATTAAACTTCCTGAAAATGTTGAACCAACTATTCGTGGAAGAGACTTTGTGATCGCAACTGTGGCAGCACCAACAGTTATTAAAGAACCAGAAAAACCAGCAGAGACAGAAGAAGGAGCAGAAGGTGCTGAAGCAGCTACTGCAACTGGTGAAGGAGCTTCAGAAACTGCTGATGCAAAAGATGCTAAAGGTGCTGAGGGTGAGAAAAAAGAAGCTGACAAAAAAGAGGACCCAAAAAAAGGTCAGCCAGAAAAAAAATAATTTACAATTGAAGAATTTAATTAAATAATGTTACTTTTTGTTGGCCTAGGAAATCCTACACCGAATTCTGAAAATAATAGACACAACATCGGTTTTAAAATTATTGACGCAATAAATAATAAATTCAAGTTATCAAAACAAAAACCAAAATTTAAAGGACTTCTTACAACCGGAAACATCAATAATAAAAAAGTTTATGCAATAAAACCTCTAACCTTTATGAATAATTCAGGAATATGTATCAGAGAATTAATGGAGTACTTTAAAATTGATGCAGAGGATGTAATTGTTTTCCATGATGATTTAGATATTGATTTTGGGAAAGTTAAAGCAAAGTTTGGGGGCTCAGATGCAGGACATAATGGCATTGCCTCAATTGATAAGTTTATAGGAAAAGAATATTCAAGAGTTCGAATTGGTATTGGCAAACCAAAAAATAACATAGCAGTGAATGACCATGTTCTTAAAGATTTTGACGAAGATGAGAAAACAGAACTTGAATCAATAAAAGAAAATATCACAGATAATTTGTCAATTCTAATTGAAAAAAAACTGGACTTATTTTCAAGTACCGTAAACAATAAATAACTAAATGGGTTTTAAATGTGGTATCGTAGGTTTGCCTAATGTTGGAAAATCAACTTTATTTAATGCATTAACAAATTCTACCAAAGCACTTTCTGGTAATTTTCCTTTTTGCACAATTGAACCTAATGTAGGCATGGTACCTGTTGTTGATTCAAGGCTTGATGAACTTGTTAAGATTTCAAAATCCAAAAAAAAAATTTATACAAGTATTACTTTTGTTGACATCGCAGGACTTGTAAAAGGAGCCTCGAAAGGTGAAGGTTTAGGAAATAAATTTTTATCCCATATAAGAGAAGTTGATGCGATTATTCATCTTTTAAGATGTTTCGACTCCACTGACATTCAAAACGTTAATCCTAATGTTGATCCAATTAGAGATTTAGAAATTATAGAGACTGAGATGAAATTAGCAGATTTAGAGTCAATTCAAAAAAGAATTGATAAAAAAAATAAAAAAAATTTAAATGAAAAAGAATTTGAATTACTTAATCAAGCATTAGAATTAATTAATAATGATAAGCCAATTGATAACTTAAAGCAGAATTTCGATAAAAATGAAATATCCTCTTCTGGTCTTCTCTCATTGAAACCAAAGTTATACGTATGCAATGTTGATGAAGACAGTATACAAAATGGTAATAAATATACTGAACAAGTAAAAAAAACTGTAAATATAGAAAATGTTTTAATTATATCAGCTGATATCGAAAACCAAATTAATCAATTAAATAATGATGAAAAAGAAAATTTTATGAAAGTTATGGGAATAAAAACAACAGGTTTAAATAACCTAATTAATAAAGGTTATAAATTGTTAGAATTAAATACTTTTTTTACGTCAGGTCCTGAAGAAAGTAGAGCTTGGACAATTGAAAAAAATAGTTTAGCGCCCACTGCTGCAGGAAAAATTCATACAGATTTTGAAAAAGGTTTTATTAGAGCAGAAACTATTTCGTATGATGATTTTTTACATAATGATGGTTGGGCCAATTCTAAAAATAGTGGTAAAATGAGGTTAGAAGGAAAGGATTATATTGTAAAAGACGGTGATATTTTAAACATTCGTTTCAACTCTTGACCATATTTTTTTCATACTAAAATAGACTAGCACAGTAAGTATAATCAAATAAACAATTGCCCTAAATCCTGTTTTATGCCTTTGCTCTAAATGAGGTTCTGCAGTCCACATAAGAAAACTTACAACATCTTTTGCCATTTGTTCTTCGGTAGCATTTGTCCCATCAGAATATTCTACAAGACCATCAGAAAGTTGCTTGGGCATCTTGATTTTATTTCCATACATATACTTATTGTAATAAACCCCATCATCTAGTTTTATATTTTCTGGCGGGTCCACATAACCTAGTAAAACTGAATATATATAATCTGCTCCGCCTGCTCTTGCCTTCACCAAAACAGACATATCTGGTGGATAGGCACCTCCATTAGCTGATTTAGCTTCCTCTTCATTACTGTATGGCATCACAAATTTATCAGAAAGTTTAGCTGGTCTTGTAAACATTTCACCGTCTTGATTTGGACCATCAGTAATTTCAAAGCTTGCAGCAATGGCTTTTGCTTCTTTTACAGAAAATTCTGGCCCACCTTTCTCAGATAAGTTTCTATATGAAACATACTTTAAAGAGTGACAAGAAGCACAGACTTCATTGTAAACTTGATAACCTCTTTGAAGTGAAGCTCTATCGAATTTACCGAATGGACCTTTGAAAGACCAGTCAGTCGTTAATAATTTGCTTGCGTTTTCTGCAGATATTGAATTTGCAAAATTAGTGTTCAGAATTAAAAGCAAAAAAAGAATTTTAAATATTCTTTGCACTATAACTTCTCTTTTCTTACATCTGTATTTTTTGCCATTGCGAGATCCGCTGATCCTCCTAATACTGGACTAGTTATACTTAAAGGTAAAGGTGTTGTTTTTTCAATTTTACCCAAAATCGGAAGTATCAGTAAAAAGTGTAAAAAATAATATGCTGTAGCTACTCTTGCAATTAATAAATATAATCCCTCAGCAGGCATTGCCCCTACATAACCTAATATTAAAACATCGATCACAAGTATCCAGTAAAATTGTTTATATAACGGTCTAAAAACTGCTGATCTTACTTTTGAAGTATCTAACCACGGTAAAGCTGCTAAAATAAATATCGCTGATAACATTGCAACAACTCCTAAAAGCTTATCAGGAATTGATCTTAGGATTGCATAAAATGGTAACAAATACCACTCTGGTACAATATGAGCTGGGGTTACTAACGGGTTCGCTTCTATATAATTATCTGCATGTCCAAGGATGTTTGGGGAGTAAAATACAAAAAAGGCAAATACAATCATAAATAATAGTAATGCAAATAAATCTTTTATTACAATGTAAGGATGGAAAGGCACAGTATCTTTAGAGGGCTTTTGAATATCTATACCTATTGGATTATTATTACCTGGAACATGAAGTGCCCATATGTGTAAAACAACCAGACCCAAAATCAAAAAAGGTATAAGATAGTGTAGTGTAAAAAATCTTGTTAACGTTGGATTGTCAACTGAGTAACCACCCCATAACCATGTAGTTATACTTTCGCCCACTAAGGGGATGGCACTAAACAAATTAGTTATAACTGTAGCTCCCCAAAAACTCATTTGTCCCCAAGGTAATACATAACCCATAAAGGCTGCAGCCATCATTAATAAGTAAATCATAATTCCCAAAATCCATATAATTTCTCTTGGGGCTTTATAAGATCCATAAAACAAAGATCTAAATATGTGAATGTAAACTGCTAGGAAAAACATTGAAGCTCCGTTTGCATGAATATATCTTATGAGCCATCCATAGTTTACGTCTCTCATAATGTGTTCAACGCTACTAAAAGCTAAGTCTGCATGAGCTATGTAATGCATAGCCAAAACAAGACCTGTTATAATTTGAGTAATTAGACAAAATGTTAAAATACCTCCAAACGTCCACCAATAGTTTAAATTTTTAGGCGTCGGATAATCTGTTAAGTGATTTGCTAGTGTAAGCAAAGGTAATCTATCATTAAACCATTTTCCAAATTTTGATGAAGGAGTGTAATTGTGATCGCTCATTTTAACCTATCTTAATTGTGTTACTATTTACAAATTCGTACTTTGGAATTTCTAAATTGGTTGGTGCCGGACCTTTTCTTATTCTTCCTGCTGTATCATAATGAGAACCATGACATGGGCAAAACCAACCACCATATTCCCCTTTATCAGCTAATGGTACACATCCTAAGTGAGTGCAAACCCCTAACATAACTAACCACTCCGGATTTTGCGCTCTGTCCTCATCTTTTTCAGGATGTTTCAAATCAGAAATTTTTACGTTTCTTGCTTCGCTAATTTCATTTTCTGTTCTTCTCTTTATAAATACTGGTTTCCCTCTCCATAAAACAGTAATTGACTGACCTGGCTGCAAACTACTTACATCTACTTCTGTGCTAGCAAGAGCCTTAACCGAGGCATCAGGATTCATTTGATCAATTAAAGGCCACGCGGCAGCTCCCGCTCCAACTGCTCCTACAGCAGCGGTAGCTGTGAAAATAAAGTCTCTTCTATTAGGTTTTTTTTTGTCTGACATTAATACTTAATTTATTTATTATATGATTTCATATAATATAAAAGTGGAATTTTTCTATAGCAAGAATGACACATTATAACCCAAAATTAACAGCTAAAATTGCTCTCTATCAGCCTGACATTCCTCAAAATACTGCATCCATAATAAGGACTTGCTCATGTTTGGGCGTAAAATTGGAGATTATTGAACCATGTGGCTTCACTTTTCATGACAAGCGTTTTAGAAGAGTAGTAATGGACTATTTAGATGTAAAAATGATTAAAATTTATGAGAACTCACATCAATTTTTTGAAGCAAAGAAAAACTCAAGAGTAGTACTTATGACTACAAAAGCTAAAGATTCGTTCAAATCATTTAAAATAAAAAAAGATGATACTTTTTTATTTGGTAGAGAAAGTGCAGGTGTGCCGAGGAATATTCATCATGAAGTAGACAAAAGAATAAAAATACCTATTCTTAAAAAAAAAAGATCGTTAAATTTATCGACCACTGTATCAATGGTGTTGTCCAAATTAATATTGTAATCAAATTAATCTATGGAAGAGAATATTAAAAAAAAATTAGCACGAAATTGGTTTTTAACCATTCAAGAATTAATTTGTCACGAGATTGAGAGTATTGAAAATGGATCCTCTTATTTTAAGACGAAAGTTTGGTCTAGAAGCGAAACAAAAGATGAGGGTGGTGGAAAATCAAAGCTTCTTAAAAACGGAAATATTTTTGAAAAAGTTGGAGTAAATTTTTCTGAAGTATATGGAAATTTTTCAAATGATTTTAAAAAAAAAATACCTAGATTTAACAACAGTAAAAATTTTTGGGCATCAGGAATATCAATTGTTATGCATATGAGAAATCCCCATATCCCAGCAATGCATTTCAATACAAGATACATAATTACTGATCATGGGTGGTTTGGTGGAGGGATGGATTTTACACCGTGCTTTAAAGACTCTGCGCTTGAAAGAATTGTTGAGAAAAAATTAAAAATGATGTGCAATAAACACGGTAAAAACTATTATAAAAAATATAAAAAATGGTGTGATGATTATTTTTATTTACATCACAGAAATGAACCAAGAGGAATTGGGGGGATATTTTTCGATTATAAGAAGCAAAATTGGGACAAAGATTTCGCTTTTGTAAGAGATGTGGGTATAGTTTTTTCATATTTATTTAAAGAAATAATTGCAAAAAAAATTAAAAAAAGATGGAAAAAAAAGGACAAACTAATTCAAAATAAAAAAAGAGGGAGGTATGTTGAATTTAATTTGCTTTATGACAGAGGCACTAAGTTTGGATTACAAACTGGAGGAAACGTGGAAGCTATTTTGATGTCTTTACCTCCTACAGCTAATTGGGAATAAAATAATTTATGAAAGAACCGATAACAGTTAACGGATTAACTAAACTAAAAGAAGAATTAGTTTTTTTAAAAGAAAAAAAGAGGCCAGAAATAGTATCTGCTATTTCGGAAGCTAGATCACATGGCGATTTAAAAGAAAATGCTGAATATCATGCAGCTAAAGAGCAGCAGTCACATAACGAGGGTCGTATTCAGCAAATTGAGGATATTATTGCAAGAGCTAATGTTATCGATGTAACTAAAATCGAAAATCTTGGAAAGGTAATATTTGGCTCAACTGTTTACCTGAAAGATTTAGATTCTAATGAAAAATTAACATATAAAATTGTTGGCAAAGACGAGGCTGATCTTAAAGAAAACCTAATTTTTTTTCAATCACCAATAGGAAAGGGTTTAATAGGAAAAAATAAAAATGATTTAGTTGAAATAAAAACTCCCTCTGGTGAAAAAAATTTTGAAATTGAAGATGTCAAATATCTTTAATTAAGAATAATTTTCTTAATTTCTTCTTTAGAGATTTTAAAATCATTATCAACCCAAAGTGTCTCAAGTTCTTTAAGTTTTTTTCCCATTTTTTTTCCAGGTTTATAATCAAAATTTTTAATTAAAAAATCAGCGTTATAAGGAAATTTCGGCAAATCTGTTTTTTTTGTGATTTTAATCAGATCATTAAGTGCCTTTTCATTTTTATGAAAAATTAATAATTGCAAAGTTATAAGATCTAAAAGACTTTCTTTTTCTCCAAAATATATTCTTTTTTTTAACTCTCTATCAAAAAAACTTTTTTCTAAACTCATTTGATAATTATCGTGAATATAAAGAAGTCTCTGCTTATCTTGGTTAGAAAAATTGAACTTATAAAGTATATAATTAATACTATTTAAATCTTTGATCATCATGGCGCTTAACAATACAATGAAATTCTTGTTTAATTGTATATCCTCAATAAGAAGTTTGTTTTTATCATTTAAAAATGAAGTATTGTTTAAACTTGGGAAAACAAGTTCAAGAATTTCTTTTGAAAAATCGTCCTTTTTTAGGTTTATGAACCCTTTGGAAAAAATGATCTTTTTTAATTCATCTATTAATCTTTCTTTAGAGATTTTAAGCAAGCCATCTAAATTTTGTTTGATAATTTTTTTTATTTTTGGCTCGTGGTCTTTTTTTGAATAGTTTAAGAAAAATCTTATATATCTGAGTATTCTAAGGTAATCTTCTTTGATGCGTTTCGACGGATCTCCAATAAACGTGACACAACCATTTTCTAAATCTTTTCTTCCATTAAAGGGATCAAACACCTCACCATAAATATTCGAGTAGATTGAGTTAAAAGTAAAGTCTCTTCTTTCCGCATCTTCTCTCCAATCTTTTGAAAATAATACTTTCGCGTGCCTTCCGTCGGTAGATATGTCCTTCCTTAAAGATGTAATTTCAAATTTCTTGTCATCAATAATTGCGGTTATTGTTCCATGATTTTTCCCAGTTTCATAAAAGGAAATATTATTTTTCTTTAACGTCAGTATAACTTCGTCAGGATTTATGTTTGTTGCTAAATCAATATCATCCACTAACTCATGACAAAAAATCTTCCTAACACATCCTCCTACATAATAAACATCGCTTTCATCTGAAAAAGACTTAATTGCATCAAAAATTTTTTTTACTGGAAAATTTTTCTGAATATCCAATGTATTCTTTTTAAATAAATCGTTTTTACTGTAGTTAAAAAAGTTATTAATTAGTTTAAACATAACTGGCTGGGGCGCTAGGATTCGAACCTAGGAATGGCGGTACCAAAAACCGCTGCCTTACCACTTGGCTACGCCCCAAAATTAAATTCTTATAACACAACTAATCAAAAATTATATAGTTTTAGACATTACAGACCAATATTTTTTGTATTTATTGGTGAATAATTTAGACGCATTTAGTAAGTTTTTTTTAGACTTAAAATAGGCAACAAAGCTAGAACCAGACCCTGTCATTCTTACAAATTCTATCCCTTTTAAGCTTTTCAAAAAAAATACTGGTTTGCTAATATTTTTAAATTTTTTTAATACAATTGGTTCCAAATCATTCTGTTTGTTATTTAATTTAAGCAAATTTTTTTTATTTGATGATATTTTCTTTGAAAAATTTTTAAATTTTGAAAAAATATATTTTGTAGAACATCCAATTTTTGGTTTAAATATAAGCAAATGATAACTCAATCCTTTTTTTAATGATTGAATTGAATTGTTTGAGTTCAAAAAAATTGGACCCTTATATAACCCTATTTTTACATCGTTACCTACCAACTCACAAATCTCTAAAATTCTTTTTTTATTTAAAGTTACAATTTTCCTTTTTAAAAAAAAATTTAGAATTGAGGCAGCATTCATAGAGCCCCCTCCCATACCTGACTTTTGAGGAATATTTTTTGTAACTTTAATATAGTATTTTTTTTTAATTAGTCCTTTGTGGTCTAAAATTTTTAGTAAAGTCGAAATAGAATTTTTTTTACTTATTCCTTTAGAGAATTTTCCATCAAATTTTATAAAATGTTTTTTACGATTAATTGTCGATATTTCTATTCTATCATGTAGGTCAATAAAGCTAAAAAGAGACTGAACTCTATGCAATTTTTTTTTTTTTGAAACTACATTTAAAAAAAGATTAATTTTTGCAAAAGACTTTATTACTTTTCTGTGCATGTGAAATTTAGGTTTTTTCTATACCATAAATAATCTTTTTTTTAACATCAATTTTCATTTCATCGTCTGTTTCATCTAAATTTAATACATTGTTCCAAAAATATCTTGCTTGTATTTTTCTATTTAACATCCAAAGTATGTCCCCGTAATGATCATTCACTATCGGATCAAATGGCATTAATTCTACAGCTTTCTTTAAATATTTTTCTGCATTTTCAAAATCGTTTATTAAATAATATCCCCATCCCAAAGAGTCGGTTATATAAGGATCATTCTTTCTTAAATCATATGCTTCTTTTAACATTTCCATTGAAAGTTCAATTTTATAGTTTCTCTCCAACCAACTATATGCAAGGTAATTTAATACGTAAGGATTTTCTCGAGTAATATTTAAAGACTCTAATAAATCTTTATCAGCAGTTTCGTAATCTCCAATCCTTTCAAAGCTGCCTCCCCGCCTGTATAAAATATCAGCATAAGCTTTTGATCTGTTGTCAAGCATGTCTAACAATTTAGAGTAAATTTTTATCGCCTCGTCATATTTTTCAAAACTTTTGTAAATTCCACCCATATCATATAAAATTTTTATATTATTAGTTTTTAATCCATCAAATTTTTTTTCTAAAAAATTGAGTGCTGCTGTTCCATTTTCCTGTTTTTTGATAATTGAAGATTTTTTTTTATTTTTATACCAGTTAAAAATAAGATCTTCCTCTGAAATAGAATTCAAAGATTTTAAAGCTAAATCGAATTTTTTATTACTTATATAATTTTCAGCTAATAAACTATTATTAAAATTAAATTCAGGATTTAGATAATTTGATAAATGAATATAGAAATTTGACTTTTTATAAAGTTCCTGTGAAGAATATAAGTTAGAAATCAAAAACAAAAACTCAGATATAATATGATTTTCATTTTTACATGAAAACGTAGAAGTAATTTTGTCGTATCTTTTATTTTCAATCCACTGTTTTGCTTGAGCAATTAAAATGCTGCTATTCGTATAATCAATAGTATTTTGTAACTCGTTAATTTTATCAAAATCTTTGATTTGTGCTAAATAATTAATGTAGAAAAAAATATACCTTGAAAAATCTTCAGTATCTTTAATTACAAGCTCTTCAAATAGTAGATCTGTGTTTTCTTTGCCTAAGTAACAAGACTGAAAAATCTTTTTTATTTTATCTATTTCACCGAACTGGACATCTTCGTTTTTATCCATCTTTTTAAATTTAATTGTATCTAGATAATCTTTTAATGTTTCTTTAATAATAAGCTCAAGAGTATCTAGCGGAACTTCATCCATTTGCTCCAAGGTTAACATCGCATTTGAAAAATCTTTTTTATTTATGGAATTTAGAGCTAAAAGTACTTTAGCCTCAAAAAAATTTAACTCGTTAGCCTTTAATTGAATAGCTTTATTAAAAGCGATATCAATTTTATTGTTTAAGACTAACGAGATGAGATAATTTTCCAAATAACTCTCATGAGTTTTGACTAAACCCTTTGTATTATTTAAGTATTTTAAAGAGTCCTTATCGTCTTGGTTATTGATAGATAATATTGCTGAAAAATAATTTGATAAATACTTGTGGTTGAATTCAATATTTTCAATTGTTTTAGAGTAGGAAAAATTTTGATATAAAAAAATTATTAAAAAAAAACAGATTTTTTTCATATTTAAAGAATATGATTTTTTTTTTTAAATAAAAGAAATAAAATGCAAAAATACAATTTTATCAAATCTACTTTTAACTTCTCAAATGCTCCTATTAAAAGATTTGTTAAAATCGAAAAAAAGGAGGATTTGCTTAAAAAACTTAAGGTCGAGATCTCTAATATTGAAAATTGTAATTTAAAAAATAGTTCAAACAATCTAGTTTTTGCTGATGGTGATCATGACAGTGGCATTATGCTGATAGGTGAAGGCCCTGGTCAAAAAGAAGATGAGCAGGGAAAACCATTTGTAGGCGACGCAGGCTTACTTTTGAACAAAATGTTAGCAGCGATAAATATTAAACGAAATAAAGTTTATGTAACAAATATAGTAAATTACAGACCACCCGAAAATAGAAAACCTAATGAAGTTGAGATTAATACTTATGCTCCTTTTATAAAAAAACATATTTCAATAATAAACCCCAAGTTAATAATATTATTAGGAAGCACTGCTATGGAGGCTTTTTTCGGAAATAAGGAGAAAATTTCTAAATCAAGAGGAGTTTGGAAAGAACTAATTGTTAATAACAAAACTTACTTAACTATGATTACTTTTCACCCTGCTTATTTGTTAAGACAGCCTGATCAAAAAAAATTTTCTTGGGCAGATTTAAAAGAAATAAAGAATAAAATTAAAGAATTGAAAATTGGAATATAAATCTCAAAAAAATGTAGCTGGAGTAGATGAGGTCGGTAGAGGTAGTCTTATTGGGCCTGTATATGCCGCGACTGTAGTCTTTAAAAAAGGTTTTGATAAAAAGAAAGTAAAAGACTCAAAAAAATTATCTCCTAAGAAAAGAGAATTTTTGGAAAACTATATAAAAAAAAATTCTTATTGGGCTATTGGGACTGCCTCAAAGAAAGAAATTGAGAAAATTAATATTTTAAACGCATCTCTTTTGGCAATGAAAAGATCAATTTTAAAATTAAAATTCAAACCTAAAATAGTAAAAGTTGATGGAAATAAAAAACCTAATATTAATAACCTAAATATAAAATCAGTTGTTAGAGGTGACCAGAAAATTCCAGAAATTTCTGCAGCATCTATTTTAGCAAAAGTATCAAGAGACCGATTAATTAAAAAAATGTCAAAAAAATTCAAAGCTTATTTGTGGGATAAAAATGTTGGCTATGGAACTAGAGATCATCTTTCAGCAATTAAAAAATTTGGAATTACAAAACATCATAGAAAAACATTTAAACCAATACACAATATATTGAGTCCCAAATAATCGAAGACACAATTAATCAAAATTAATTCAATCATGAGTTGACCTGGACTCTGACCTAGAGTCTAATTGTTTCTTTTAAAATGAGAGAGTTAAACTTAAAAAACAAAATTATTAACGGAGACAGTCTTAAAGAATTGAAAAAAATTCCAGATGAGACTTTCGATTTAGTTTTTGCAGATCCGCCATACAACCTTCAACTAAAAAATAAACTAACTAGACCAGATAGATCAAAAGTAAATGCAGTAAGTGATAAATGGGATCAATTTGAAAGTTTTAAGAAATATGACGAATTCACATACGCATGGTTAAGTGAGTGTAAGAGAATTTTAAAAAAAAATGGAGCAATCTGGGTTATAGGAAGTTATCATAATATATTTAGAGTTGGCACAGCTATTCAAAATTTAGGGTTTTGGATTTTAAATGATGTAATTTGGAACAAAAAAAATCCAATGCCAAATTTTAGAGGAACAAGGTTTACGAATGCTCATGAAACTTTAATTTGGGCTTCAAAATCAGAGAATTCAAAATATACTTTTAATTACCAATCATTAAAATGTTTGAATGATGATTTACAAATGAGATCTAATTGGGATCTCCCCATTTGCAACGGAGCAGAACGTTTAAAAAAAAATGGAAAGAAAGTTCATTCTACACAAAAACCAGAAGCCTTGCTTCATAGAATTTTATTAGCAACTTCAAATAAAGATGATTTAATTCTTGATCCATTTTTAGGATCAGGCACAACTGCAACGGTTGCAAAAAAATTGAGTAGAAATTATTATGGTATAGAAAAAGAAAAAGTCTATTTCAAGGTTGCCGAGAAAAGATTAAAGAATACAAAACCAATAGAAGATCATTATTTAGATACGCTTAAAAACAATAAATCCAAACCAAGAATACCTTTTGGTTCATTGGTTGAGTTGGGAATAATTAAGCCTGGCACCATTATTTTTGATAATAAGAAGAAAATCAGTGCAAAAATTATGGTTGATGGGAGTATCAAACATGCTCAAACCGAAGGTTCAATTCATAAAGTTGCAGCTACAATTTTAGGAGCTGAAAGCTGTAATGGATGGACTTATTGGCATTGTGAATTAGGAAATACTTTCGTGCCAATAGATAATTTAAGACAAAAATTCTTGTCAAAAAGTTATCTATAAATTTTTCCCAAATAACTTTCTAAAAACTTTTTATTTTTTACTAATTTTTTTAAAAAAATATTTCTAAGATATACAGTTAAAGGATTTGATAAATGAAAAGCAAACTGATTCAATTTTGATCTATTATTTACTATTTTTGTTTTATTAACCCTATTTTTAAAAAAATTAGCAATAGAATTATTTTCTATACTAGCAAATAGTTCATGTGCCCCCTCTATAGACTGAGATGCGCCTTGAGCAAATGATGGTGGAAAAGCAAAAAAAGCATCTCCAATTAAATAAATGTTCTTAATTTTTACTTCAAAAAAATTATCACTAACAAACACAGGAAATATTTTTAATTCTTTAAGATTATTAAAAAATTCTTTGTTCTCTTGGGGAATATTTTCCAAAATTTTTTGTTTAAATAATTCATCATCAAACAATGAGTAATTTTTCTGTTCGTCTGCTGAAAGTTTATATTTCATTATAGCAATTAAGTTTAAATCTCCACCTGGAGAAATAGGATAAATTACATGATGAAAATCAGAGCCCAAAAATAACAAAATATTCTTTTTATCAATTATATTTGAATTTGCGGGTATCATTCCCCTTATAGCTAAAGTATTGTTATATTTTGGTTGAACTTGTTTATTTGAAACAAGATTTCTACTTTTTGAAAAAACCCCTTCAGAAATAATTAGACAATCACATTCGTGAGTTTCTTCATTTTCAAAAGTAAGTATTATTTTTTCTTGCTCTTTATCAATTTTCGACACATTAAAATTTGTTTTGATCAAATCCTCTAAATCTTTTTTTAGGAAATTGATCAAAGTAGATCTTTTCAAAGTAGTATACTTACAATCACTTGAGTTAAATTTAGATATATCTAATTCACATATTTTATTTTCATCTTTTTTTGAATAAAAATTTATTTTTTCTGGATTAAATTTTTCGTTTTTTTCTAATTTGTTAAATCCAATTTCATTTAAAAATTTGACGCTGTTTGTAGATAATTGTATACCGTATCCCTCATCTAGATTAAGAGAGTTTTTTTTATCAAAAATTGATACTTGATATTTAGGATTTTTTTTAAAAAGATTAGCTATGTATAATCCTGATATCCCTGCTCCGATAATTCCAATTTTTTTCATACATTACTCGAGGCTACTCTAAATAATTTTTTTGTAAAAGATGGTATTACTTCACTTGCTATTTTTTTTTGGTTTAAAATTACACCTTTATTTGTTGATTTAATTTTATTTTTATTAATTACAATATTCATATCTATATTAGATATCTTAATTTTCGTTTTTACTTTTGACGAAGAGTTAAATTTTGACTTATCTATTTCTTCCATCGGAAAGATTAATAAATTTTTAAGAAAGTTGAATTTATTATTTCTAACCAACAATATTTTATTTTCATTCATATAAATATTTGCTTCAAAATATTTGATTTTGTTTTTTTTTGTTTTTTTTATTAAAGAAAAATCTTTTCGTTTATATGAAATACAATTTATACTTATTGGACACTTCTCACATAATGGAGAGGTAGGCCTGCATACTAAAGCACCTAATTCCATAATTGCTTGTGCATAATCACTTGCCCTTTCTGACAAACCAAAAAAATTTTTTGAAATTTGCATATTTTCTTTTGATATATCCCCATCGCTTCTAAGAAATAAAACTCTTTTAAGAATTCTTTCAACATTTCCATCCAGAGGAATAAATTTTTGATTGAAAGCAATAGCCATTATTGCAGTAGACGTATAATCACCGACTCCAGGCAAAGATTTTAAATCCTCAAAATTAGATGGTAAAATTCCACCAAATTTACAATTAATCATTATTGCAGATTTTTTTAAATTTCTTGCTCTAGAGTAGTAACCCAGTCCTTCCCACAACTTCATTAGTGTTTCGTCATTTGCTTTAGACAACTTTTTAAAGTTTGGAATTTTTTGTACAAATCTTTTAAAATAAGGAATTACAGTTGAAACTTGAGTTTGTTGCAACATAAACTCGCTAACCAACGTGAAATAAAGTTTTTGTTCCTTAGAAGTATTTTTTCTCCATGGGAGAATTCTCTTATTATTATCGTACCAAAATAAAATTTTTTTTGATATAATTGATCTACTCATGAAATTTAATTCTAATCAGAGATTTAAAGTCATTCAAGGATTAAGATCTTTTAAAGACACTTTGCCCACAAAGGTAAAAAAGTTATTGAAACAAAAAGGAGAGGTTTATTCTGAACTTATAGAAAATTGGAGAATGTTTGTTGGTGATGAGCTATTTTCTTTAAGTTATCCAAAAAAATATTTGAGTTCTAATAAATTTAGAAAATCCGTGTTGGAAGTAATGGTTAAAAGAGGTCACGAAGTCGAGTTAGAGTATTCGAAAAAAAATATAATAGATAAGATCAATTCTTTTTTTGGATATGATTTAATTTCAACATTAAAAGTGTATACCTTTGACAGGAAGGATGAAAAACTAAAAAGTGTTAAAAAAAGTAATTCCAAAATTAATTTAGGGGAAATTAAAAATAAAAAAATTGAAAATTCTTTAAAAGAATTTGCTAAAGTGTATAGAGAAAAAAATGATTAAGAAAATTTTTGTACTAATAATTTTTGTTCTATTTCAGACAAATATTAACGCATCTGCATTCAAACCAATAATTGAGGGGAGAGAAGATGCAAAAATTAAACTAATAATTTACGAGTCTCTTACTTGTTCATTCTGTGCAGATTTTCATAATAAAGTTTACCCTGAGTTAAAAAAAGAATTTATTGATACTGGTATTATCAATATTGAATTTAGAAATTTCCCATTAGACATGGCGGCATTAAATGCATCTAAACTGGTTCACTGTAACAATGATGGCAAATCAGACTTACTACATTTTTTATATTCCAACCAAAAAAAGTGGGCCAAAGGATCAACGATTGAAGAACTTAATTCAAATTTGTCTTCAGTTATAAAATTATTTGAAAAACCTTTAGATGAAGAAAAGTGTTTTTCTAATGCTGAGTTAGAGGCGTTTATCTTAAACGAACGAATCGAGGGTGTAAAAGAATTTGATATAAATTCAACCCCTACACTTATTTTAAACGACCAAAAGTTTGAAAAAACGCTATCGTTTAAAAATTTAAAAAAAGCCATAGAAAAACTGTTATAATTCCTTAATGGAATTTAAAAAAATTCAACTAAACGGTTTTAAATCTTTCGCAGATAAAACAAGTTTACTTATTGAGGACGGTCTAACTGGAATAGTTGGTCCAAACGGTTGCGGTAAATCAAATATCGTTGAATCTTTAAGATGGTGTATGGGTGAAACATCAGCAAAAAGTATGAGAGGCTCAGGTATGGAAGATGTAATTTTCTCTGGCACTTCAAACAAACCTTCCAAAAATATAGCTGAGGTAATTGTAAACCTTTCAAACGATGGAAGTCTAGGATCACACAATTATAAACATATTCCCGAAATAGAAATTAGAAGAAAGATTGAAAAAGATAAAGGATCAAAGTTTCATATAAATGGAAAAGAAGTAAGGGCAAAAGATGCTCAAATGTTTTTTGCTGACCTTTCAACTGGAGCTCACTCTCCATCATTGATAAGCCAAGGTAGAATAGGATCATTGGTTACTGCAAAACCGAGTGATAGACGGGCAATTCTTGAGGAAGCGGCGGGAATTTCTGGTTTACATGCTAGAAGACATGAAGCTGAAGTAAGATTAAACGCTGCAGAAAATAACTTAAAAAGAGCAGATGAATTAAGAAGACAACAAGAGAAACAATTAGCAAATTTACAAAAACAAGCAGAAGAAGCTGGAAAATACAAGATGATCTCGGAAGAAATAAAGAAAATTGAAGCAGGTTTATATTTTTTAAAATTGCAGGAGATAGATAAAGAGATTACCTTAGAAAAAGAAATTAATAAAGACTCTGATCAAGAATTTGAAAATATTACAAATAAAATTAATGAAATTGAAAAAAATATAGAAAGTGAAAGTGCAACAAACACCCCAATTAAAGAAAAAAATTTTGAAATACTTTCTAAAATCCAAAGATTAAACTTAGAACTCAAAAGTTTGGATGAAGAAAATGATAGAATTCAAAAAGAGATTGAAAATTTTAAAAATAGTCTTGTTGAAATAGATAATGATTTGGATAGAGAAAAAAGTATTACGATTGATGCTAATTCAAATGAAAAAAGGTTAAAAGAGGAAAAAAATGATTTAATCAATATTGATACAAAATATTACGATACTGAAAAAAAATCAAATGATGATCTTTTTTCCGTTAAAGATAAACTTAAAAACAATCTTGAAAACGTAAAGACTTTAATTAGTCAGAACCAAAATGATGATGCTATAAAAGCTGTTGAAGAATGTAAAAACATTATTGAAGAATATGCCGAAAGCTATAGCAAAAACCAAAACATAAAAAACGATTCAATTAAAAGAAAAGAAAGAATAAAAATTATTGATACTGAAATTGAAAGTTGGAAAAATCTACTTGAAAACTCCGACAAATCAATAAAACAACTTAATGAAAGAAGACAAAAATCATCTAGTCAGTTAAATCTTTTAGAAAATAAACCAAACACTCAAGCAGAAAAAAAAGGACAGCTAACTGAAAATTTAAGACTTTCTGAAATTGAGAAAGAAGAAAATGAAAAATTAATTGAAATATCAGATAAAAAATCAAACACCTTAAATCTTGAGCTTTCAGAGATCAGAGAAAATTCTATAGAAATCAGAGAAAGAAAAGCGAGTTCAACAGCAACAATTGATGGTCTGTCAAAAAGAAGAATTGATTTGTTAGAGAGAATTGAAAATGAGTTAAATCTTGCAGAAAAAGATGTTTTCGAATTCTCAAACTTGAAAGATCAAAGTGATCTCCCGGATGCACTAACGCAAGAGGAATTGCTTGATGAAAAGAAAAGAGAGAGAGACAAACTAGGATCAGTAAATCTAAGAGCAGATGAAGAAACAAGTAAATATGAGATTGAAATTAAAAAAATGGAAAAAGATCGATCAGATTTAGTTACAGCTATTGTTAAACTTAAGGAAAGTATTAATGAACTCAATCAAAGAGGTCGAGAAAGACTCCTTGAAGCTTTTGAAAAGGTTAATAGAAAGTTTAATGAAGTTTATACAAAATTATTTAACGGTGGTAGTGCGAAACTAGAATTGGTCGACTCTGATGATCCACTTGATGCAGGTTTAGAAATGTTGGTAAGTCCTCCAGGAAAAAGACTTCAGTCAATAACTCTTCTTTCAGGTGGAGAGCAAGCGCTGACTGCTTTATCTTTAATCTTTGCAGTTTTCTTAACTAACCCTTCACCAATATGTGTTCTTGATGAAGTTGATGCACCTTTAGATGACGCAAACGTTACTCGTTTTTGTAATCTTTTGGATGAACTCATAAAAATTACTAAAACAAAATTTATTATTGTTACCCATCACGCACTTACCATGTCAAAAATGAATAGACTTTATGGTGTAACCATGCCAGAGAAAGGCATAAGCCAGCTAGTTTCAGTTGACCTTGAAAAAGCTGAGAGCATGGTTGCCTAGATGGGTAAAGAACAGCTTAAAGACCGCCTTAAAAATGCACGTAAAAAGTTAAAAATAGAAAAAGAAAATCCACAAACATCTAATTTTGGACAAGCTTTCAAATTGAGCACTGAGTTAGTGGCGGCTGTATTAGTAGGGACAATTATAGGGTTTATTTTAGATAGTTGGTTTGATACTAAACCATGGTTAATAATAATATTTTTTTTTGTTGGTGTAATTGCGGGTATATTAAATGTAATTAGGTCAGCAAAAAAACTACAGAATTGATTTTATGGCAGCAAATCCAATGTACCAATTTAATGTTTATAGAATTGGTCCAGAAATAAAAATAGGTGAAATAGATTTATCCTTTACTAATGCAAGTTTATTTATGGTCATAAGCTCATTAGCAATATTAATAATTTTTAATTTAGGTGCACAAAAGAAGAATATAATTCCTGATAAAATACAATTGCTCTCAGAACTTAGTTATACATTTGTGTCTAAAATGATAAGTGATACAGCTGGTTCGAAAGCAAAACCATATTTTTCATTTATATTTTCACTTTTTATGTTTGTTCTTTTTTGTAACATGTTCGGTATGATCCCCTACTCTTTTACAGTAACGAGCCACATAATTGTGACATTTGTTTTAGCAGCATTTATTTTCATTGGGGTAACAATTATTGGATTTATTAAACATGGATTTGGCTATTTAAAACTTTTTGTACCAAGTGGGGTGCCAGTTGTCTTGTTACCACTAATAGTAGTTATAGAAATTATTTCTTATTTAAGTAGGCCCATCAGTTTATCTGTAAGATTGTTTGCAAATATGATGGCAGGACATACAATGATGAAAGTATTCGGAGGCTTTGTAGTAAGTCTTGGAATTGTCGGTGGATGGCTTCCACTGAGTTTTTCAGTTGCATTAACAGGTTTGGAGATATTAGTTGCTTTTCTTCAAGCTTATGTTTTTGCAATTTTAACATGCATTTATTTAAATGATGCATTAAATTTACACCATTAATCATAAGGAGGATAATATGGAGTTAGAAGCAGCAAAAATGATTGGAGCAGGATTAGCGGCAATTGCTCTAGCAGGAGCAGGAGTAGGAATAGGTATTATTTTTGGTAACTATCTATCTGGCGCTATGAGAAATCCATCTGCAGCTCAAAAACAATTTCCGAATTTACTTTTGGGTTTCGCATTAGCTGAGGCCACTGGGTTGTTTGGACTTGTTGTAGCCTTGATAATTTTATTTGCTTTTTAAATTATTGTGAAAAAAATTATTTTACTTAATATTTTTTATTTCTCATTCTGTACTGTGGCAGTGAAAAGTGCGGAAAAAGGAGGAATGCCCCAATTGGATCCTGAATTTTGGGTATCGCAGATTTTTTGGTTAACCATAACTTTCGGTACCCTTTTTTTAGTCCTTTCTAAATTTATCTTACCTAGAATAAGTCAAAACCTAGAAAAGAGAAGATTGCAAATTTTAGAAAATATTGAGACGGCTGAAAAGCAAAGAGAACAAAGTGAAAAAAATCTCAAAGAATTTGATGAGATAATTTTGAAAAGTAAAAACAAAGCTACAGAAGTAATGTTGGCTGCGAGAGAAAAGGTTGTCTCTGAAATAACCAAAAAAAAAATGAAACTTGATGAGGACTTAACTTCAGAAATTCAAAATGTTGAAAAAGAAATTATCGAGTTAAAATTATCTTCACCAAAAAAGATAAACTTTATTGCTTCTAATTTAACTAACGAAGTCATAAAAAGGTTAATTGGAACTGAAGTAAATGAAAGCAGAGTTTCTGCTTTAGTTGAACAAGAACTTAAAAAATTGAGCAGAGGCACAAATGGAATTTGACTCAACTTTTTGGGTAGCTATATCTTTTGTTATTTTTTTTGGAGTTCTAATATATTTTAAGATCCCAAGAAAAATAAATGAGGCTTTAGACACAAAGATCTCTGAAATAAAAAATGAATTAGATGAAAGTGAAAAGTTAAGAATAGAAACAAAAAAATTATTAGAAGACTCTCAATCAAAATTGAGCTCAGCCGTCAAGGAAAGTAAAAAAATTATAGATCAAGCAAAAAGTGACTCTGAAAAAATGGTGAGAGATTTAGAGCTTAAGTTTGAGAACTCGGCCAAAATCAAAAAAGAACTATCTTTAAGCAAAATTAAACAAATGAAGGATGAAGCTGTACGAGAAATTAAAAATACTTCAGTTGATGTTGCATTCTCTGCCTCGGAAAATTTAATTAAAAATTCAATTGAAAAATTAAAGCTCGACAATTTATTTCAAAAAAATTTAGAAGATGCTAAAGATGCTTTGAAAAAAGCTGGCACAAATTAAAATAAATTCTTACATTTTAAGAAAAAAAATATAAATTATTGTTATGAAATCCATAGTCATAGGTTCAGGTTTTGGTGGTATATCTGCAGCTCTTAGGCTTAGAGCAAAAGGCCACGAGGTAACCTTAATTGAAAAACAAAATGATTTAGGAGGTAGAGCAAGAATTTTTAGAAAGAATGGGTTTTCATTTGATGCTGGACCTACAGTAATTACCGCACCTTACTTGATATATGAGTTGTTCGAACTATTTGGAAAAGATCCAAAAAACTATCTAAACATTAAACCTTTGGATATTTGGTATCAATTTGTTTTTGAAGATGGCACAAAATTCAATTACTCCGGTAATGACGAAGAAATGAAAAAACAAATATCTGCAGTTTCTCCAGATGATTTGGAAGGTTATGTTAAATTAGTAAATTTCACTAAAAAAATTTTTGAGAAAGGGTATTTAGAACTTTCAGATGTCCCCTTTACGAAACCATTTTTCATGATGAAACAAATTCCATCATTATTAAAGTTAAAAAGTTATAAATCAGTTTATTCTCTTGTGTCCTCGTATGTTAAAAACGAAAAACTAAGAAGAATTCTTAGTATGCATCCTCTTCTTGTGGGTGGCAATCCTTTCACAACAACTTCGATTTATGGCTTGATATTATATTTAGAAAAGAAATGGGGAATTCACTACTCGATGGGGGGGACTGGAAATATAATTAAGGGTCTTGAAACTTTAATGAATGAGGAAAATATAAAGATAAAAAAAGGATTTGAAGTAAACAAAATTATTTCAAATGGAAAAACAATAAAAGGTATTCGATTAGCAAATGGTGATGAAATTTCTGCAAATAATGTAGTTTGTAATGCTGATCCACCCGATGTTTATGAGAGATTATTAAATAAAAAAGATCTGAATTTTTTTTTCAACTTTAAGAGAAAAAGAATGGATTATTCAATGGGTTTATTTGTTTATTATTTTGGAACTAAAAAAGTTTATAAGGATGTCGCTCACCACACAATTAAATTTGGTAACAAATATAAAGAACATTTGGATGATATTTTTGATAAAAAAAAACTTAACGATGATATTAGCTATTATTTGCATCGACCTACAGCAACAGATAATTCAATGGCACCAGATGGATGTGACTGTTTTTATGTTCTAGTCCCAGTCCCTAATAATCAGTCAAATATAAATTGGTCGGTGAGTGGTGAAAAAATTAAAAATTTAGTAATTGATAAAATGGAAAAGGATTTGCTTCCAAATTTAAGAGAAAACATAATAGAGGATTTCTACTTAACGCCAGACTACTTTGAAAAAGATCTTAACACAAAATTTGGATCAGGCTTTTCAATTCAACCAAAATTTACTCAATCTGCTTATTTTAGATTTCACAATAAGTCTGAAATTTATGATGGATTATATTTTGTTGGTGCTGGAACACATCCTGGTGCTGGTGTGCCTGGAGTTTTATCATCGGCAAAAGTTTTAGATAAAATTCTTTAATGGTAAATAATCTTTTATCAATTCATGCAAAGACTTTTAGCTGGGCTGGATTTTTCTTGCCTAGCGATGTTTATAAAAATGGATCTGACCTATATGATTTTTGTAGAATATTAGACGATATTGCTGATGAAGAAATATCTTTAGAGATTAAAAAGAAGAAATTCCTTAACTATAAAAATGATTTTATTAACCACAACTTCGAAAACGATAGTATCAAAAAGATACATCGCATTATTAAAAACTTCGATGTATCAGAAAAAATTGTTCTCGACCTTTTTGATGGCATTGAGTCTGATTTAAAAGAAAAAATAGAATTTAAATCTAAAAGAGAGCTACTAGTATATTCTTATAGAGTAGCTGGAACAGTAGGTTTGATGATGGCGAAAATTCTTAGGGTAAAATCTAAAACAGCTCTTAAATCTGCAATTGATTTAGGGATAGCGATGCAGCTTACAAATATTTCTAGAGATGTAGTAGAAGATAGAGGGAAAAACAGAGAATATATTAAGCATGATCTTTCAAATATAAAAAATACAATTACCACTGCGGATTTGTTTTATAATAGTTGTTTTAATTCAATTAGAGAAATACCAATGAGGTGCCGTTTCGCTATATTAGTCGCTCGCAGAGTTTATAGAGAGATTGGTTATAAAATCATTAAAAAAAGAGACATTGAGGAATATAATCAATCTGGAAAAATTTATGTTACTAAATCTGGCAAGATCATTCAAACTATTTTAAGTATTTTTGATTTTTTTAGATTATTATTTATTCAATCAGATAATTATTACAGAAATGAAGAGCATAATGAAATTAATTTGGAAATTAATATAGATGAAAGAATTTGATTATACAATAATTGGTGGCGGTTGCGCTGGCCTCTCCTTAGCTTATGAGCTTGAAATTAATAACAAGTTAAGTGATAAAACCTTAGCTATTATTGAGCCTAGAACTGAATACCAACGAGATAAAACATGGTCTTTTTGGAAAACATTTCCACATAATTTTGAAGATTGTGTGATTAAAAGTTGGGATTCTTTTTCAATTAATATTCCCAATAAATCAAAGCAGATTGAATGTGATAGTCTACCGTATCAATCTATTGACAGTGGTCTATTTTACAAAAAAACTTTAAACAGACTTAAAGCAAATAAAAATATTCATTTTTTCAGAAATAAGAAAGATGTAAATACAGAAAATTCATACGTATTTAATAGCGTTCCTAAAATAAATTCAAATGAAAATGATCTTTGGCAACATTTTGGAGGTTATGAAATTGAAACGGATAAGAATATATTTGATGATTCTATAATCAATTTAATGGATTTTGATTGTGACCAAAAAAATAGTGTTCATTTTTTTTACACTCTTCCGTTTTCAAAAAACAAAGCTTTAATTGAAACAACTTGGTTATCAAATATGAAAGATCCATCAGAAAAAGACTATGATTTTCAGATTAAGGAATATATTGAAAATATTCTTAAGATTAAGAATTACAAAATTATTTATAAAGAAAAAGGACAAATTCCATTATTTTATCCTACAAATTTAAACGGTGAAAAGAAAATTAATATCGGAACTGCAGGTAAAATGACGAGATTAAGTACTGGATACACTTTTTTAAATATTCAAGAACATTGTAAATATATTGTTAAAAATTTAGATAGTTTAAAAACTTATAATATCGGAAAAAAATATGAAATTCTTGATAAAATATTTCTAAAAGTGTTGAAAAGGAATGCTAAAAGAATGCCAAATATTTTTTTTGACATCTTTAATTCTAGCTCGGAAACAAGTATAAAATTTCTCTCAAATAAAAGCAATATTTTTCAAGACTTATCAATAATATCAAAAATGCCAAAGTGGCCTTTTATAAAGGCTTTGTTTAATTAATGGATTTATATAAAATAAATAAAAAATATTCGTTTTTTTTACTTCTATTTAATATTATTTTTTTAATTTCAATTTCAAAATATTTTGAAAATAAGCAAATAGAATTTCAATATCAAACTATCATCTGTTTCTTTTTAATATCTATCATAGGTGTTTCTCATGGAGCTCTCGATCACCTAAAGGGTTATAAATTAATGAAAATCTATAAAGTGGAAAATAAGTCATACTTTTACTTAGCTTATATAACTGTCTCATTGATAGTAATTTTTACTTGGGTGATAGTTCCAAAAATTGTTTTAATAATATTCTTAATGGTTGCTTCATATCATTTTGGTAAAGAGGATAGTTGCGTAGAACAAAACACAAAAAGTTTAGTTTACGATTTTCTATATTTATTTAAAGGAAGTGTAATCATTATTGCACCCCTTCTATTTCATAATGAAAAGACCAATGAAATTTTTCAAATCTTAAACTTAGACTTGGGTTTTCTAAGCAGTAAATTTTTAATATTAATGATATTTATAAGTTTTATCGCAAACATTATTATAACAGTCCAATCGAACAATGGTGGATTCTTAATTGCAGATTGGACAAATATTATATTGCTTAATGTGTTCCTTTCTCCATTAATTGCTTTCACAATTTATTTTTGTTTTTTACACTCTGTAAGACATTCTCTTTCTCTAATATATGAAATTGATAGTAATGATTTTAAAGTTGGTTTTTATAAGTTTTTAAGAAAAGCATTACCGCTTACATTAATGACTTTATTGCTATTTATAATAAGTCTTTATTTTTTAGCTAATTATTATGCTTTTGATGACGCGATTTTAAAAGTAATATTTATAGGTTTGGCGTCTTTAACCTTTCCGCATATATTATTAGAGTATCTTTTAGAAAAAAATGAAAAATAAAGATTTAAAAATATATTTAGCTGCTCCTAGAGGATTTTGTGCTGGAGTTGATAGAGCAATAGAAATTGTTAAAAAAAGTATAAATAAATTTGGGGCGCCTGTTTATGTGCGACATGAGATAGTACATAATAAGCATGTAGTAGAAAATTTAAAAAAAATTGGGGCAATATTTGTAGAAGAACTAAGTGAAATTAAAGACAAAACTAGACCAGTAATTTTTTCAGCTCATGGAGTGCCAAAAAAAGTTCCAAAAGAAGCTCAAGACTTAAAAATGGAATATATAGATGCTACTTGTCCTTTGGTTTCTAAAGTACATAGAGAAGCTGAAAATTTAAATAAAGCGGGTTTCCATATTTTTTTAATTGGTCACAAAAATCATCCTGAAGTAGTTGGCACTATGGGTCAAATACCAGAAGGGTCAATAGAATTAGTTGAAACGATTGATGATGTTAAAAATCTAAATATTCCATCAAGCAAAAAATTAGCTTTTGTAACTCAAACAACTCTTTCTGTTGATGATACAAAAGATATTATTGATGCTTTAAAAAAAAAATTTCCACAAATTGAAGAGCCAAATAAAGAAGATATCTGTTATGCCACGACTAATAGACAAGCAGCCGTTAAACAGATTGCATCAAAGTGTGATATGTTCTTTGTGATTGGAAGTAGGAATTCTTCTAATTCAAAAAGACTCGTGGAGGTAGCCAACAAGGCAGGATGTGATTATTCAGAGTTAATACATTCTGAAAGTTCAGTTCCTTTGGAAAAAATTTCTAAGTGTGATAGTATTGGTATTTCATCAGGTGCATCAGCACCTGAAATTTTAGTTCAGAATTTTATAGAAAAAATTAAAGAAAAATTTAATGTCGAAATTCAAGAAGTCGAAATAGTAAAAGAAAACGTAACTTTTAAAGTTCCAGGAAAACTCAATTAATGGCTGTATTTACAAAGTTAAATCAAGCTGAAATTTCTTATGTCCAAAATATTTATGGATTTAAAAAAATTAAAAGCTTTAAGGGTATTAAAAAAGGAATAGAGAATACAAATTATATTGTCAATACGAAGAATAAAAAATATGTCTTAACGATTTTTGAAAGAAGAGTTAATAATAAGGATTTGCCCTACTTCATGAAGTTAATGGATGCACTTTCAAAAAAAGGTATTAAATGCCCATCTCCAATTAAAAATAAATATGGAAAATATATATTTAATTTAAAAAGAAAAAAAGCTTGTTTAGTTTCCTTCTTAGAGGGAAACGATAAAAAAAAACTTTTGGAAAAAGATTTATTAATCATTGGTAAAAAAATTGGTTTAATGCATAAAAAATTAACAAAGATAAAACTAAAAAGAAAAAACAGCTTTTCACCTCTTAAAATGAGTGGTCTTATAAATAAAATTAAATTAAAAAATTCGAAATTACCTAAGAATCTTAAAGAAGAAATGAAGGAAAGTTTTCGTGATATCAGCAAAAAATGGCCAAAAAAAATACCGAGTAGTGTAATTCATGGGGACTTGTTCATTGACAATATTTTTTTTCACAAGGGAAAATTTGGAGGGTTTATTGATTTTTATTTTTCAGCTTATGATTTTCAAGCTTATGAACTTGCTATTTGTATAAATTCTCTTTGTTTTAATAAAACAAAAAATAAATTTAAGTTTAATAAGAAAAAAGCTTCTAAGCTTTTCAAGGGTTATGAAAGTATAAGAAAACTTAAACCATGGGAAAAAAAGAGTATGAAAATTCTTTGTAAAGGATCTGCCTTAAGATATCTGGCTACAAGAGTTTATGATTACTTAAATACTCCTAAAAATATTCTAATTAAAAAAAAAGATCCATCAGAATATATACAAAAACTTAGGTTTCATGACTCTATAGAAAAATTTGAGGAATACTTACAATGATTAAAATTTATACTGACGGATCCTGTTTAGAAAATCCTGGTAATGGTGGATGGGCGGCAATAATTATTAACAATGGACAAAAAACTAAGATTAAGGGAAGTAAAAAGAATACTACTAATAATCAAATGGAGTTACTCGCTCCAATTGAAGCATTAAAAAAAATTCCCAAAGGAAGTAAAGTTCAAATTTTTACAGACTCTAAGTATGTTAAGTCAGGAATAACAGAATGGATTTATAACTGGAAAAAAAATGGATGGAAAACCGCGAACAAACAAGAAGTTAAAAATAAAAATCTTTGGACAGAGCTGGATATTTTAGCCAATGAATTTGAAATAAGTTGGAATTGGGTAAAGGCGCACTCTACAGACAAGTTTAACAATGAAGTTGATTTAATCGCCAAAGAAGCTGCAAACTTATAGAATTTTACTTTTAATAAATTTTTTTACTTCATCCGTACTATTCTTTAGTACTTGAAAATTCTCATTTTTATTAAGTACGTGCTGAAGTTCTTTCGGCAATTTTTCATGTTTATTAATTGCGTTGTTTGTAGCATCTGGAAATTTACATGGGTGTGCAGTCGATAAAACTACACAATCATGCAAAGATAATTTTTGTGCTGCGCCTACTCCAATGGCGGTATGTGGATCTAAAACCATATGGTTTTCTTCATAATTTTTCTTAATTATTCCTAGAGTTTCTGTCTCATTACAACTTTGCGATAAAAAATCCTTTTGGATTATATCTAAATTGCTCTTTTCAATTTGATAAGAATTCAGCTTAACTTTTTTCATTATTTCTGCAGTTTTTTTAGAATTAGAATTATTTACATAGTAAATTAATCTTTCAAAGTTACTTGCTAATTGGATATCCATACTTGGTGATAATGTTTCTGTGACTTCTTTTGAAGTATAATCTCCTTTTGTAATGGCTCTGTGCAAAATATCATTATCATTTGTTGCAACAATTAATTTATTAATTGGTAATCCCATTTTTTTTGCAAGATACCCTGCAAAGACATCTCCAAAATTTCCTGTAGGAACTGAGAAAGAGATATTGTCTTTTCCTAATTTGAAATGTGCATAAAAATAATATACCGCTTGAGCAATTATTCTTGCCCAATTTATTGAGTTTACACCAGACATATTTATAGATTTTGAGAACTCGAGATCAGAAAACATCTGTTTTACAATATTTTGGCAATCATCAAAGTTTCCATCAATTGCAATATTGAAAACGTTTTTTTCCTCTACTGTAGTCATAATTTTTCTTTGAACAGTGGAAATTCTATTATTTGGGTGTAAAACAAATATATTTAAATTAGATTTTCCTTTAATTGCATCAATGGCTGCTGCACCAGTGTCACCAGATGTTGCAACAACAATATTAATAGTTTTGTTATTTGATTTTAAGAGATGCTGATACATATTTCCAATTAACTGCATTGCAATATCTTTAAAAGCAAGAGTGGGTCCATGAAACAATTCTAAGATTTTTAATTGATTTAATTCAACTATTTTTACTACATCCTTTTCTCTAAAATTAGAATACGACTTTTTAACAATTTCATTTAATTCTTTTTTGTTTAAAAAATCACCAATGTATAAATAAATAATTTCGGTAGCTAGATCTATATAATTTAATTTTTTTAAAGCGTTCATTTTGCTTTCATCAAATTTTTTGATATTCAGTGGTATAAAAAGTCCTCCATCATCAGCAAGACCTTTGAGAAATACCTCGCTAAAGGAAAATTTCTTATTATCACCTCTTGTGCTTATATATTCCATTAATAATTCTTTTTTCTAAAATATAGATATATCAAAAGAATTGATATCGCTATTGAAAACCATGTTAAAGAGTATTTAAGGTGATTATTAGGCAGATCTGATGAAATTTTTTTTGGTATTGGAAAAGAGTTTGTTTGTTCTCCATTTTGAATAAAAATTATAAAAGGAGAAAATGTTTTGCCAGTATATTTTTTTAAATCTATATCATCAAGTTTAAACCAATAATTTTTTGTTAAATCGTTATTAGGTTTGAAATAATTTTTACTTGATTTTAACTTTGTAATGCCAAAGTATTCTGATTGTTTTAGATCAAATGAATTACCTTTCAAGTCCCTTGGTATCCATCCTTGATTAATTAAAAAGTTTTCTCCTTCAATATCAACTTCTTTAATTATATTAAAACCCGGTTCCCCATTATCACTGAGTCCATATAAATAAATTAAATTCTTATTATCTATTTTTCCTTTGAATTTAATTTTTTGAAAGTTTTTTATTTTCTGAGCCTCAAATTTTACCGGATTGTTCATGAGAGAAGAGTCAATTTCCTCAATTAGATTGTTTTTCCAATTAAGTCTGTACAATTGCCAGAATCCAAGAGCAAGAAAAAGGGTAATAAAAAAAGAAACAAATATTGTGAAAAGAAACTTATATCTCAATTAAATTAGCTTCCCCAAACGTAGATTGCTGCAAATAAAAACAACCAAACTACATCAACAAAATGCCAGTACCATGCTGCAGCTTCAAATCCAAAATGATGATCCTTATTAAAATGACCAAGTTTTCCTCTCCACAAACAAACAGCTAAAAAGATAGTTCCAATTACCACGTGAAAGCCATGAAAGCCTGTGGCCATATAAAATGTTGCACCGTATATGTGCCCTGAAAAATCAAAACTCGCATGTTGATACTCATATATTTGAAGAAGAGTAAAAAAGAAACCTAGTAGAACTGTTGCCCATAAGCCTTGAATAAAACCTTTTCTATCATCTTCTAACAAAGAGTGGTGAGCCCATGTAACAGTTGTTCCAGATAATAGTAAAACTAGAGTGTTGATTAATGGAATGTCCCACGGATTAAAAACTTCAATATCTTTTGGCGGCCAAACTCCACCAACAAAAGCGCTTGGATACAAACTGGCATCAAAGTAAGCCCAAAACCAGGCAACAAAAAACATTACTTCAGATGCTATAAACAATGTCATTCCATAACGATGATGTATCTGAACAACTGGTGTATGGTGACCTTGATGTTCAGCTTCATTAACAACATCTCTGAACCACATGTATGCCCCATAAATTAAAAGAGCGAAACCAAGTAACATAGCCCACATGACTTTTGAGTGAAAATAATAAACTGATCCCACAGCAGTAATTAAGGTAGCAAAAGATGTATAGATTGGCCACGGACTTGGATCAACCAAGTGGTAATCATGTTTTTGATCTTTAGAGCTCATATTTAATTAACCTTTGATTGTTTATAATAGTCAGAAGAAAAAAATGTATATGACATTGTGATATCATCAATGTTTTTAGTTTTTGGATCATTTACCATTTCAGGATCTAAATAGAAAGTTAAAATATAACTCATTTTTTCTCCACTTTTAAGAGTTTGTTTTTCAAAACAAAAACATCCTAGTTTATTAAAATATTGTCCAAAGGTTGATGGGGATACGTTGTAACTTGCAACTCCACTTGATGGTTCTTTTCCAAAGTTTTCTACCTCAAACTCAACTTTATAAACCTTGCCTGGTTTTATATCGTATAAAGATTTATTAGCTTTAAAATTCCAAGCCAAGTCTGTTTGAACATTTGTGTCAAATCTTACTCTAACAGGTTCATCAATTACTATTTTTGGAGCTTCTTTTGAGATTTGAGTAGTGCCCCCAAATCCTGTGACACGGCAGAATAAATCATATAGTGGAACAGCGGCAAATGATAATCCCAGCATTAGAAAGAATATTAAAGATAAAATTAATGGCGTTAGGTTTTTTTTACTAATCATATGGCTCTTTCAAAAACTCCAACATTGTAAAGTGTAAATATAAAAAGTAATAAGATAAATACTATAAGTCCAATAGCAGTAAATATATTTTTCTTTTTAATTTTTTTATCAACTTCCATTAGAATAATTTATCAATTAAAAATAATACAAATATAAAAAACAAGTAAAAGATTGAATACCCAAAAACTTTTTTGGCTTTTTGTAAATCAAAAGAGTCCTTTTTTGTTTTTAATAAAGCAAAACACAATAAAATATAATAAATTGTAAGGCCAAAGGTGCTAATGAGAAATAATTCTCCAACAAAACCTATTATGTAAGGTAGCGCCAATGTCGGAAGCATTAAAAGTGAGTATACAAAAATATTTTTTTTTGTATTTTCTATACCATTTGTAACTGGTAACATTGGAATTTTGGCTCTTTTGTAGTCACCTACTTTATACAAGCTTAAAGCCCAAAAATGTGAAGGTGTCCAAAAAAATATTATCAAGAAAAATGATAGCGCTTCCAAACCTAAAGAATTAGTAACAATTGTCCATCCAATTACAGGGGGCAACGCGCCAGATGCTCCACCAATTACTATGTTTTGTGGTGTTCTTCTTTTAAGCCAAATTGTATAAACAAATAAATAAAAACTAATTGTAAAGAGTAATACTAAAGCAGACAGCAGGTTTGAAAAATAGTAAAGTCCTACAACTGAAACTACCGAAAGGACTATCCCAAAAATAAGTGCATGTTTTTTTTTTAGTTTTCCTGTTGGAAGAGGCCTTAAACATGTTCTGCTCATTAGTTTATCTAAATCTGCCTCATACCACATATTAAGAGCCCCTGCTGCTCCAGCACCAAGTGTCACAAAGAAAATGTTTATTATTGATTTAACAAAACTGATTTCACCCGGAGCAGTTAATAAACCAACCGCACAGGTAAATATCACCAATGACATTACTCTAGGTTTCATCAGTCTTAGCAATTCTAAGAAAATGGATGCATCAAATAGTGAAATACTTTTTGCTCTAGAATTATAAGTTGTCATCTAATGCCAATAATTATGTGCTTGTTTTTTCAGCTTCCCCGTACTCATTTACTTTAGGTAATTCCTCAAATGTATGAAAGTTTGGTGGTGATGGAACTGTCCACTCTAAAGTAGTTGCACCTTCGCCCCAAGGATTTTGAGCTGCTGCTTTTTTCTTCATAAATGCGTAAGCTAAATTAATTAAAAATACTGCTAATCCTACAACTGAAATATATGAACCAATTGAAGAAATATAATTCCAATCTGCAAATGCATCTGGGTAATCAGCGTATCTTCTTGGCATACCAGCTAATCCTAAAAAATGTTGAGGGAAAAATATTAAATTTACTCCAATAAATGTTAGCCAAAAATGTAGTTGTCCAAGCCATTCTGAATATTCGTAACCAGACATTTTTCCAAACCAATAATAGAACCCTGCAAAAATTGCAAAAACTGCTCCGAGAGACAACACGTAATGAAAGTGTGCTACTACATAATATGTATCGTGTAAGGCTGTATCAACACCAGCGTTAGCTAGAACTACGCCAGTAACGCCTCCAACTGTAAATAAGAAAATAAAACCAAGAGCCCACATCATTGGAGTTTTAAAAGATATAGAGCCACCCCACATAGTTGCTATCCAAGAGAAAATTTTTATTCCTGTAGGAACAGCAATGATCATTGTTGCTGCAAGAAAATATGCTTTTGTATCAGTGTTCAATCCTACCGTATACATGTGATGTGCCCAAACTACAAAACCAACAATACCAATCGCGACCATTGCATAAGCCATACCTAAATATCCAAAAACTGGTTTTTTAGAAAAAGTTGAAACAATATGACTTATCATTCCAAAACCTGGTAAAATCAAAATATAAACCTCTGGATGACCAAAGAACCAAAATAAATGTTGAAATAAAAGTGGATCTCCACCTGTTTGCGCATCAAAGAATGCTGTTCCAAAATTCCTATCTGTTAACAACATTGTTATTGCTCCAGCTAAAACTGGTAAAGATAAAAGTAATAAAAAGGCTGTTACAAGAATTGACCAAGCAAACAATGGCATCTTATGCAAAGTCATTCCTGGTGTTCTCATATTTAATATCGTAGTAATAAAATTTACAGCACCGAGTATTGAAGAAGCTCCCGCTATATGAAGACTAAGTATTGCTAAATCCATTGCAGGACCTGGTTGACCAGTTTTAGATGACAATGGCGGATAGATTGTCCAGCCTCCTCCTACACCTTGTGCCCCTGGAGGCCCATCTACAAATATTGATGAAAGTAATAAAATGAATGATACTGGTAATAACCAAAAAGATATATTATTCATTCTTGGAAAAGCCATGTCAGGGGCCCCTATCATAATTGGTACAAACCAATTTCCAAAACCGCCAATCATTGCTGGCATGACCATAAAGAAAATCATTATCAAACCGTGACCAGTTACTAAAACATTATATAAGTGATAATTGCCACCTAGTATTCCATCACCTGGGTGCATCAACTCCATTCTCATTAAAACGGAAAAAGCAGTTCCAATTATTCCAGCAATAATTGCAAAGATTAAATACATTGTACCTATATCTTTATGATTTGTGGAATAAGCCCATCGTTTCCATCCTGTTGGATGGTGATGTGAATGATCTTGTGAAGCAATTGTTGTCATATTAATTTTTTGCTAATAATTTATTTTTATTAGTTTCTATCTCCTCTTTTGCAAACTTTACTTTAGCCTCTTCCAACCAAGTGTTATACTCTTCATCTGTTACAACTCTAACTGTGATTGGCATGAATGCATGTTTAATACCACATAACTCTGAACATTGTCCATAATACGTTCCAACTCTATCTGCCTTAAACCAAGTTTCGTTTACTCTTCCAGGCATCGCGTCTCTTTTTACTCCGAATGATGGTAGCGCCCAAGCATGCAAAACATCATTTGCTGTTATTAAAACTTTAACAACTTTGTTTACTGGTACTACAACTTCATTATCAACTGCTAAAAGTCTAGGTTGACCTGGTTTTAAATCTTCTTCTTCTACCATGTAAGAGTCGAATATTATATTCTCGTCAGGATATTCATAACCCCAATACCATTGGTAACCTACGGCTTTAATCGTAACATCGGCTTTAGGAATTGTGTCTTGTGAATAAAGAATTTTAAAAGATGGAACTGCCATTACAATTAGAATTAAACATGGAATGAGTGTCCAAAGTATTTCAACAGCAACATTATGGGTTCTTTTAGATGGATTAGGATTTCTTGAAGCCCTAAATCTGATACATGTATAAGCCATCAAAAATAATACAAATCCACTTATTGCAACAATTATTGGCACCAACATATAATCGTGAAATTTTACAATTTCATACATAGATTGAGAGGCTGGTTTTTGGAATCCTAACTGCCAATCTTTTGGCTCGTTAGCATATAAGGCACTAGGTACTAGTAAAACAAAAGTGTAAAATAATTTTTTCAACATTTTTATCTCGTTTTTATACAGTTTTTAATTCAATTAACAAATTCAATTAATGCGACAATTACGAATTGAAATAGACAAAATTCACTAATGAAATAGCGGTTATAACGGCAGTATCTGACCTTAAAATATTTTTAGATATAGTAAAAGATTTCACATTAGGAACTTTCAAAATCGACTCGCGTTCAGCTGGTGAAAAATCACCTTCCGGTCCTATCAAAACACTTAAAGCTCCTTTTTTAATATTATCATCTTTTAAAATATTTTGAGAATTCACATCGGCAAATAGTAGTTTGGAGGAACTATCTAAGTTTTTTAGAAAATCTTTAAGTTTTTTGATTTCTGAAATTTCTGGAGGGTTTAATTGATTGGATTGTTCTGTGGCTTCAATAACTATTTTTTTTGCTCTTTCATAATTTAAGTCTTTAACTTCTGTTCTCTCCGAAACAATTGGAATTATTTTACTCACTCCTAGTTCGGTAGACTTTTGTAAAATATTTTCCATTGGGGTTTTTTTGACTAAACAAATAGCAAGTTCAATTTTGGATGAATTATTTGCTTCTTTTATTTTTTTTATAAATTTTACTTCAACCTTATCTTTTTGAATAAAAATTATTTCACCTTCCCACTCTCCATCTTTATTAAAAAAATTTATACGGGAACCTAATTTAAGTCTCATTACGTTTGCTACATAATGACTATGTTCCCTTGATAGGGACTTGGTTGTATTTTCGACTATACTGTTTGGGTGATATAATCTAATATTCATAGAATATATTATAATATAAAAACTTAAATTTAAGTATGGATTTTAAAGCAATAGTATTTGATGCTTATGGAACATTATTTGACGTAAATTCGGCGGCAGAAAAATGTAAACATAAAATAGGAGATAAGTGGGAAGCTTTTGCAAATTTTTGGCGAACTACACAACTTGAATATACTTGGCTGAGAAGTTTAATGAAAAGACATAAAAACTTCTGGCAAATAACTGAAGATAGTTTGGATAAATCTATGAAAATTTTTAATATAGATAAAAACATGAAAAGTGAATTGCTTAACCTTTATAAAGTTTTATCCCCTTATCCTGAAGTAAAAGAGGTTTTAACAAATTTAAAAAAGAAAAATCTTAAGCTCGCGATACTTTCAAACGGTACTCCAGGTTTAATTAATGAGTTGGTAAGCACCAACAATTTAGATGCTTTTGATGATCTTTTTTCAATTGAGGAGGTGAAAATTTACAAGCCTGACTCAAGGGTTTACGATCTTCCAGTTAATAAATATAAAATTCAACCCGAAGAAGTTGTTTTTTTGAGTGCTAATACTTGGGATGTATCAGGTGGTGGCAATTTTGGTTACAACGCTGTCTGGGTTAACCGTAACAACTCTCATTTTGATAACCTTGATTATAAACCAAAAAAAGAAATTAAAAATTTAAAAGGACTACTTGAAATAGTTTGAAACATAATTAAACTAAAGCCATGTCAAATATTGAAATCAAAAAAATTGTTAAATCTATTGAGACATCTGATGGTGCAGGTGTAAAACTTAAAAGAAGTATAGGAACACCGGAAGCAGATTATATTGATCCATTTTTAATGCTAGATGAATTTGGTTCAGAAAATAAAGATGATTATGTTGCAGGTTTTCCACCTCATCCTCACAGAGGTATTGAAACAGTTACTTACATGCTTAAAGGAAAATTTGAGCATGAGGATAGCACTGGTGCTAAAGGAATTATGTCATCAGGAGATGTGCAATGGATGAAAACTGGAAGAGGAATAATACATTCTGAAATGCCTGCAATGTCTGATGGTCAATTACTTGGATTTCAATTGTGGATAAATATGCCCGCAAAATTAAAAAAAAATAAACCTGAATATATTTATATTAAAAATAAGGAGCTTGGAACTTTTAGTGATGACGAAAAAGTAGTTAAGGTGATTGCAGGTAAGTTCAAAGATATTGAGGGTCCTGAAAAAAATCATAACGTTGCACCAATTTACTTTCATATAGTTTTAAAAAATGAAAAAGAATTTACTTGTGAGGTTCCAGAAGGACATAATTCATTTATTTATTTGCTTAAAGGTCAAATTAAAGTTGGTAAGTCAAATCATGAAAAAACAAGCGACTCAAATTTGATATTGTTAAAAAAAGGAAAGAATCTTCAAATTAAAGCTGAAAAAGAAAGCGAATTTTTATTTATTGCAGGCAAACCAATTGGAGAACCAATAGCTAGAGGCGGTCCATTCGTGATGAATACGAAAGCTGAGATTATTGAGGCAATAAATGATTACCAAAACGGCACTTTCGCAAAATATTAAATGCATTCTATAAATTTTTCAAAAACTGGGGGTCCTGAGGTTTTAAAATACGAAAAATTGTCTATATCTGAACCTAAAGAGAATGAAGTGTTAATAAAGCATTCAGCTATAGGTTTAAACTTTATTGATACATATCATAGGTCAGGATTATATCCTGTCCCACTTCCATCAGGTATTGGACTTGAAGGAGCAGGAATAATAGAAAAAGTTGGGCCAGGTGTAAAAGATTTTAAAGAAGGTGATAAGGTAGCATACGCAGCTGCACCACTTGGTTCATATTCGACGCATAGAATTTACCCAACAAAAAATTTAGTTAAAGTACCAGATGGAATAGATCTTGAGATTGTAGCTTGTTTAATGACCAAAGGTTTAACAACTTTTTATCTTCTCCACAAAACGTATCCAGTTAAAAAAGGTCAAACAGTTTTATTCCACGCTGCAGCTGGTGGAGTTGGTCAAATTTTTTGCCAGTGGGCTAAAAGTTTAGGCTGCAAAGTAATAGGAACAGTTGGATCAGAGGAAAAAATTAAGCTAGCAAAAAAATTTGGATGTGATGAGGTAATTAATTACAATAAAGAAAACTTTAAAGATAAAGTTTTAGAATTAACAAATAATGAAGGTTTGCCAGTAGTGTATGACGGGGTGGGAAAAAATACTCTTGAAAATTCACTTGGGTGTTTAAAAATGCGTGGAACAATGGTTTCATTTGGAAATGCATCAGGAAAATTAGATCCAGTTGATGTTGGAAAACTTATAGCACCAAAAGGGTTATATCTTACAAGACCAAGTATTGCACACTATACTTCTACAAGGGCGGAGTTAGATGAAGCATCAAATAAACTTTTTGAAATGGTTAAATCTGGAGCTGTAAAAGTTGAGATATTTAAAAAATATGCTTTGAAAGATGCATCTATTGCTCACCTAGATTTAGAAGGAAGAAAAATTTTAGGCCCCGCAATAATCACTCCTTAAACTGCACATCCATATCTGAAATATGTAACTTTAGAGCTTTAGTTGAAATCTGAATTTCTCTTATAAAAAAAACTATAGAGACCATCATTGATAGACAACAAGATCCGAAAATAATTCTAGCAACTAAAATTTTATCTAAATAAAGCGCAAACACTGTTAACATATTGAATAAAAATCCAAATGCTGAAAACATAATTGTAAGCTTTAATACGCTTATCCTGTCATTTAGATTTATTAATTGGTTTTTCCATTCAGGTGGAGTGTGCTTTTCAAAAACGTGCTCATCATGAATTTTTCTTATCAAATTACTTAATGTATGAAATCTGTTACTATAAACACCCATAATGAGTGGAATTGCAGGAAACATTAGGGCTGTAACTGTGTAATCAATATCCATAGCGAATCAATTTGATTATGAAACGATGCTTTGTTATTTACAAGTAAATTATCATGAAAAACTTTGAAATATTTTTAGAATTAACAAGACTCAAAAAACCAATAGGCTTTATGCTTTTGTTTTGGCCATGTCTTTGGGGTCTTGCTCTAGCACTTCAGTTTTCTAATAATAATTACATCTTTTTAAAACATTGTTTTTTATTTTTTTGTGGGGCTGTATTGATGAGATCAGCAGGTTGTATTGTGAACGATATTCTTGATAGAAAAATTGATGCTATGGTCGATAGAACAAAAAATAGACCCATTGCGTCTGGAAAAATTTCTGTACAAAGAAGTTTAATTTATGTTTTTCTTTTATGCCTATCAGCTTTTATAATTTTAATACAATTTAATCAAAATACAATTTTATTGGGATTGGCCTCTATGCCTTTTGCATTTTCTTATCCGTTAATGAAGAGATTCACTTATTGGCCACAGCTGTTTTTAGGTCTCACATTTAACTATGGTTTATTAATGGCATGGGTTTCTTTAACAAATGAATTCAGCTATTATCCACTTTTTTTTTATTTTGGAGCCATATTTTGGACACTCGGTTACGACACTATATATGGATTTCAAGATATTAAAGACGACGAAATTATAGGAGTAAAATCTACATCAATAAAGTTCAAAAAAAGTCCAAAATCATTTTTACTTTTATGTTATTTAATTTTTTATTTATCTATTTTTCTAATTGGAGTACTGATGTCTTATAGTTTTTATTATTTTATATTCTCAGTTTTAATTTTTTTTCATTTAATAGTCTTTCAAATAAGACCTTTGGATATTTCAAATCCAAAGGTATGTTTGAGAAAATTTAAAAGTAATAATTTTTTAGGATTTTTAGTTTTTTTGAATATTTTGATAGGTGGGTATTTTTAATGAAAAATTCTGAAATACTTAAACGATTGTATAGAGATTATACAAGAAAGTTTTTAGATAAATTTATTATTGCTTTAATTTTTTCGTTAATTCTTGCTGGCAGCACCTCATCTATTGCCTACCTTCTTGACCCAGCAATTGAAAAGATTTTTTTAAATAAGGACCAAAGTTTAATTTTAATAATTCCTTTCTTAATTATGATTGCGTTTGCAGCTAAAGGGGCATCACTTTATGGTACGAAAGCCATAATCATAAAAGTCTCTGAAGAAATTAGAAAAGCTCTGCGAATCGATATGATGAAGTCGTTAATTAAAGCAGACACTAATTTTATTGATAAAAGACATTCGGGTAAAATAATAACCAATCTTACTAATGATGTAAATTTCATGGCGGGTTTAGTAAGTGTAGCGATACTAAATTTGTTTAAAGATACTTTAACTTTGATTGGATTATTGACTGTAATGTTTTACCAAAATTGGAAGTTATCACTTGTCGCAATAGTGATGATCCCATTAGCGAGTTTCTTTGCGAATATTTTGGGGAGAAGAATAACAAAAATAACAACGGAGGCAATGGATAGAGCTGGTATACTTAATACTTATTTGATTGAAATTTTTAAAAATCATAAATTAATGAAAATATTTCAAAAAGAATCATATGAGACAGCCAAAGCTGATACAGCTTTAAAAGAACTTATGAATAAAGGAATAAAATTACAGTTAATATATGCAAGATCTTCGCCGATAATGGAAGTTCTAACTGGTATAATGATTGCAATACTAATTTTTTATTCAGGTAAACTCATAGTTAATGATGAGTTGAGTGTTGGAAATTTTTTTTCATTTTTAGCTGCAATGATGTTGGCATATCAGCCTGTAAGATCTCTTGCGACACTTAACATTACCATTAATCAAGGTTTGGCTGGTGCGAGAAGAATATTGCCTATAATAGATCTCAAAGAAAAAATTATTGAAGATACAAGTTTAGAAAAAATTAATATAAACAATGGAAATATTGAATTTAAAAAAGTAAATTTTAGCTATGATCATGAGAACAGGGTTGTTCTTCAGGATATAAATTTAATTATTTCAGGGGGGAAAATGACGTCCCTAGTTGGCCATAGCGGAGCTGGAAAATCTACAATATTAAACTTGATACCTCGATTTTACGACCCACAAAATGGAGATGTATTAATTGATAACCAATCAATTTATTCGAAAAGATTATCATCCCTCAGAAACAATATTTCACTTGTAAGTCAGGAAACAACTTTGTTTGATGACACAATTTTAAATAATATTAAATATGCAAATTTAGACGCAACTGATGAGCAAATAAAGGAGGCTGCAAAATTATCTCATTCAGAAGAATTCATTGATATGCTTCCAAAAAAATATGATACCCTCATAGGAGAAAATGGAATTAGATTGTCTGGGGGTGAGAAGCAAAGGCTTTCGATTGCAAGAGCGATCTTGAAAAAAAGTAAAATTATTCTATTGGACGAGGCAACGTCTTCTTTAGATGCTGATACAGAGCAAAAAATTCAGGATGCAATAAATTTTTTAACTAAGGGAAGAACTACTCTAGTTATTGCTCACAGGCTATCAACAATTTTAAATTCAGATAAAATTTATGTAATTGATGGGGGCAAAGTAATCGGAGATGGAAGACATGATGAGTTGATTAAAACTTCAGAAATTTATAAGAATTTTTACGAAAAACAAATTCAAAAGAATTAATGAGAACAATCTATAGTTTTTTAGTTTATATAGTTATTATTTTGTCCCCATTAATAATAGTCTATAGAATATTTAAAAAAAAAGAAAATCCGATTAGATTTTTAGAAAAATTTTCAATAAATAAAAAAAAGAGATATCAAGGAAAACTAGTTTGGTTTCATTGTTCTAGCGTAGGTGAATTATTAAGTGTAATTCCATTAATTCAGGCATTTGAAAAAAAATTAATTATCAAACAAATATTAGTTACAACTTCCACTTTAAGTTCATCAAAAATATTTGAAAAATTTAAATTTAAAAAGACAGTTCATCAGTTTTATCCTTTAGATAATATATTAATAATAAAAAATTTTTTAGATCATTGGGGTCCATCGACTGCTATTTTTGTAGAGTCTGAGATATGGCCAGAAATGATCTCTGAGTTAAAAAGAAGAAAAATTACAGTTGTGTTAACAAATGCCAGAATGAGCGAAAGATCTTTTAAAAGATGGTCTTCTATAAGATTCTTTGGTAAAAAAATTTTAGAAAAGTTCGATTACATATTTCCACAAAACAAAGAAACTTTTGTATATCTTAAACGACTAGGTGTTAAAAAGTTAAAATTTTTAGGAAATCTTAAATTTATTAACAATGAAAGTAATAGTGTTAAAAATATCAAAAAACAATATTTTAGAAATAAAGTAGTTTTTTGTTCAGCTAGTACGCATCAAAACGAAGAAGAAATTTTTGCTAATTTACACATTAAATTTAAAAAAAAGATCCCTAAATTAATTACAATCATTATTCCAAGACATGTAGAGAGGACTGATGAAATTATTCAGATGTTGAAGAAGAAAAGTTTGAAATACATAAAACACAGTGAAAATAAAAAAAACCTTAATGACTGTGATATTTATGTAGTAGATAGTTATGGGGAAAGTAAATCATTTTACGAAATCAGTAATGTTGTTTTTTTAGGTGGTTCCTTAGTTCCCAAGGGAGGTCAAAATCCCCTCGAAGCTTTAA
>CACJBX010000003.1 GCA_902591755.1 uncultured Pelagibacteraceae bacterium | reverse complement strand
GCTCGAAAACCTTCACTAGTTGTAAAGGTTGATTTTGGAAAAGAAATAGGTATTAAACAATCTTCTGCCCAAATTACACATTATTATAATGAGGAAAATTTAATGAATAAACAAGTTATTGGTGTCTGTAATTTTGCAGAAAAAAATATTGCCGGAGTTATTTCACAAGTTTTAATACTTGGCGCAATAGACCAAGAAGGAAAAGTAGTATTACTTCACCCTTCTCAGAAAACTGAAGACGGGTTACCAGTAGCTTAATTTGCTAGTAAATTTGCGACAAATGATAAATTTATTTAATTATTTTATTATGTTATGTCAGCTTACTTTTTACTCAAAAATAATTTGATATGAAACCAGGAAATAAAAATTCTTATAAATCACTTACCTCGATTAACATTAATGGAAAAGAATATAATTATTTTTCTTTAAAAATTGCAGAAAAGAATGGTTTAAAGGGTATAGACAAACTACCAAAATCATTAAAAGTTTTATTAGAAAATTTACTGCGGTATGAAGATGGTAAGACAGTCTCCAAAGATCAAATTCTCGCTTTGCAAAAATGGCTAAAAGATAAAAAGTCTGACACAGAAATTGCCTATAGACCTGCTAGAGTACTTTTACAAGACTATACAGGAATACCTGCAGTAGCAGATTTAGCTGCTATGAGGGAGGCTGTTAAAGAAAAAAATAAAGATCCACAAATAATAAATCCATTGTCTTCTGTTGACTTAGTAATCGACCATTCAGTACAAGTTGACAAATTTTCAACACCAGACTCATTAAAAAAAAATGTTGAAATTGAATTTCAAAGAAATGCTGAAAGATATTCTTTTTTAAAATGGGGACAACAAGCTTTTGATAATTTTAGAATAGTTCCACCAGGGACTGGGATATGCCATCAAGTTAATCTTGAGTATCTTTCTAAAGTTGTATGGAAAGAAAAATTTGAAGATAAAGATTATATTTTTCCGGATACTTTAGTAGGAACTGACAGTCACACTACTATGGTAAATGGTTTGTCTGTTCTTGGATGGGGAGTAGGAGGTATTGAAGCTGAAGCTGGAATGCTTGGACAACCCATCTCTATGTTAATACCTGAGGTAATTGGTTTTGAAATAACAAATAAACTTCCCGAAGGTACAACAGCTACTGACTTAGTTTTGACAGTTGTAAAAATGTTAAGGGATAAAGGTGTTGTTGGAAAGTTTGTTGAGTTTTATGGTGAGGGACTTAAAAATCTTACTTTAGCCGATAGAGCAACTATAGCTAATATGGCACCAGAGTACGGAGCAACTTGTGGATTTTTCCCAATTGATGACGAAACCTTAAAATATTTAGAATTCTCTGGTAGGGATAAGAATCAAGTAGAAATAGTTAAAAAATATGCACTAGAACAAGGGTTATGGGTAAGTGATAATATAGTTTTTACTGACACGCTTAAATTAGATATGTCTACAGTCGTGCCGACTATCTCTGGGCCTAAAAGACCTCAAGATAAAGTTTTATTAACAGAAGCTTCCAAAAATTTTGATTTTAATTTTAAAAATATTACAAAAAGGGAAGCTTTTTCTACTTCAAAAGTTGACGGAACAGATTATGAAATAAAAGATGGTTCAATTTTAATAGCTGCAATAACTTCATGCACAAATACATCAAATCCTAATGTATTAATTGGGGCAGGTTTGCTAGCTAAGAAAGCTTGTGATCTTGGGTTAACAACAAAGCCGTGGGTAAAAACTTCTCTTGCACCAGGGTCTCAAGTAGTTACTGACTATTTAGCAAAGGCTGGTTTAAACGTTTATTTAGATAAGCTCGGTTTTAATCTCGTTGGTTACGGTTGCACAACTTGTATTGGTAACTCAGGTCCTTTACCAGAAAATATATCATCAGCTGTTCAAAAAAATAATATTTATGCAGTTTCAGTATTATCTGGTAATAGAAATTTTGAAGGAAGAATCTCTCCACTGATAAAAGCTAATTATTTAGCATCACCGCCTCTAGTAGTAGCCTATGCACTAGTTGGACATATGAAATTTGATTTTTATAAAGATTCATTGGGCAAATCTAAAGATGGTAAGGATATTTTCTTAAAAGATATATGGCCATCTAATAAAGAAATTGAAGATACGTTAAGTAATTCTCTAAATGCAGAAATGTTTATTAATAGATATTCGAATGTATCCAAGGGACCATCACAATGGCAAAATATTAAAACAAAAGAAAGCAGCATTTATGAATGGGATGACAATTCAACTTATGTAAAAAAACCTCCATTCTTTGATAATCTTAAAGATAGCCCAGATGGATTTAAAGATATATTAAATGCAAGACCCTTATTAATTTTGGGTGACATGGTTACGACAGATCATATTTCACCAGCTGGCTCTATTCAAAAAGAGAGTCCTACAGGCGATTATTTTATGAAAAATCAAGTTTTACAAAAAGATTTTAATTCTTACGGGTCTAGAAGAGGCAATCATGAAGTAATGATGAGAGGAACTTTTGCAAATATTAGAATTAGAAACGAGATGGCTCCGGGAACCGAGGGAGGATTTACTAAACTGTATCCTGAAGAAAAAATTATGCCAGTTTTTGAAGCGGTAGAAGAGTACAAAAAAAGAAAAACTGATTTAATAGTTATTGGTGGAAAAGAATATGGAACAGGCTCGTCAAGAGACTGGGCAGCTAAGGGTACAAAACTTTTAGGAGTAAAAGCTGTATTTGCTGAGAGTTTTGAGAGAATACATAGATCAAATTTAATAGGGATGGGAATATTACCATTACAATTCATAGATGGCATGGACAGAAAAAAATTAAAACTTATAGGTTCAGAAATAATTACAGTCAACGGAATAGAAAAAGGATTAAATCTTGGTGATAAATTATCTGTCGAATTCAAATATCAAAATGGAGAAATAAAAAAAATTAAAATGCTGTGCAGAATAGATACAAACAATGAATTAGAGTATTATAAACACGGCGGGATTCTTCAATACGTTTTAAGAAATACAATTTAATAATGTCCGAAGATATAGAAATTATCAATCAAAACACAAGAATCGAAAAAATAAAGAATTTTTTTTCAAATAACTATAAAAACATAATAGGTGCATTGGCATTAATTTTGTTAGTACTAATTTCTTATTTTGGTTACCAAGAATATAAAAAAAGGACAAAATTAGAGATTGCTGAGATTTATAATCAAATTACATTGAAACAAATAACAATTGAAAATACTAGTGATATTCAACAATTAGTGAAAATTATAGAGGAAAAAGATCCAATTTATTCAGCTTTGTCATTATATTTTATAATTGAAAATGATTTGGTAAATGACCAAAGGGAAATAAACAATTTTTTTGACCTAGTAATAAAATCTCAAAAGGAAAAGGAAATTCAAAATTTAATTGTTTTTAAAAAAGCAATGTACAACGCAGAAACAATCTCTGAAAATGACTTACTCGATATATTAAATCCTATTCTTAAATCAGAAAGTGTGTGGAAATCTCATGCATTGCTTCTTATGGCGGACTACTTTGAGCATAATAACAACTTGATAAAGTCAAAAGATTTCCTTGAAGAGATAGTTAATTCTAAATTGACTAACAACGAAATCAAAATTGAAGCCGAGAGACGTTTAAAAAGGAAATTTGGTGATTAAAAAATATTTTTACTTAATCATATTTTTATTTCTTCTTAATTGCTCATTAAATCCCAATTCAAAATTTTGGACCAAAGAAAAAAAAATTTTGGTTGATAAAAGCTCAACTACAGTTTTGATAAAGACAAATAAACAATCCTTAAACGAATTTAATCAGAACTTTAAAATTTCACTTCCAAAAAATTTAAGGATAGAGACCAATCAGAAGTTAAATAATGACGGATTTATTAATTTTGATGCAAATCTTGAAAAAATGTCTAAGTATAATTTTAAAACAATTAAGTCATTTTCAAATTTTGAGCCAGAAATATTGACAGATAGGAATCATATATTTTTCTTTGATAGCATTGGATCAATAATTAAATTTGACAATAACTCAAAAATAATTTGGAAACAAAATTATTATTCCAAACAAGACAAGAAATTACAGCCAATTTTATTTTTTGGTAAAAGTGGAGAAGATTTATTTGTTGCAGATAGTGTAGCAAACTACTACGTAATTAATAAAGATACAGGAAAACTGAAATGGAAGAGAAAGCACTCTTCATCGTTTAACTCTCAAATAAAAATTATTGAAAACAAAGCTTTAATAATTGATATGGAGAATCAATTGAGATGTTTTTCTTTAGAGACAGGCGATCTCATATGGTCTGTGAAAACCCAACAATCTCTTTTGAGATCACAAAAAAAACAATCACTTATTTTAAATGACGATAAAGTTTATTTTATTAACTCTATAGGAGATGTTACTGCAGTAAATATTTCTAGTGGAAAGATAATTTGGCAGACACCAACTCAGTCAAATGTGTCTTTTGGAAATACTTATTTTCTTAAATCATCAGATATTGTGTCCGATAAAAAATCAATTTTTGTCTCAAATAATAATAACCAATTTTTTTCAATAGATATATTGTCAGGCACAATTAATTGGAAACATGATTTCAGTTCTGAACTAAGACCAGCGATAATAAGTGATTATATAGTTACAATTTCAGATGATGGTTTGCTAATAGTTATGAACAAACAAACAGGACAAATAATAAGAATTAATGATTTATTAAAAAATGTTAAAGAAAAAAGAAAAAAGAATTATCAGCCAATAGGTTTTTTAGTAGGTAAATTTTATATTTATGTATCAACGAATAATGGAAGAATTCTAGTAGTGAATTTTAAAGAGGGTAAAATTGAGAAAACTCTAAAATTAGATAATAATAAACTTCAAAGGCCTGTTTATTTTAATAAAAGTTTATATATTGCAAAAGATAATTCGATCATTAGACTCAACTAATGCTACTTAAAATTCTAGAGAAATTAGGAAGAAAAAAAACTGTATTAGATAGAGGACCTTCGCATCCTCAATATGAAAAAGCAAAACCTTGGATGAATAGATATTATCTAATTTTTAGACATAGACCTAAGTGGTTTCCTTTTAACATTTTAATTCACGAAATGTTGGATGATGATCATGGGGAAGGTGTCCATAATCATCCTTTCCCATTTATGACAATAATTTTAAGGGATGGATATTTCGAAACTTTAAAAAGTGGGAGATACTGGAGACCAGTAGGTTATATTGGTTTTAGATCTGCAAACACACATCATAGGATTGATATCAAGCCAGGATCGAAACCTCTTACCATATTTATAGCAGGACCATACGGACTAAGGAAAGGACCAAGGTCAGAGTATGGAATTGATTTTAAAACTAAAAAATGAAGCAAAAGTTTTTCGAACTAAAAATAAAAACTAATGGACAAAAGTTGTACAATTTTACAGACCAAACTATAAATTGGATAAATGAAAATTCTTTTAATGATGGAATTTTGAACTTAAGTATTCAACACACAAGTGCCTCTTTGATTGTTCAAGAAAATGCTGATCCAGATGTTCAGACTGACTTATTAAATTATTTTGATAGACTTGTTCCTATGGATGAAAAATCTTATATTCATAAATCAGAAGGAAAGGATGATATGCCTGCACATATTAAGTCTGCTTTAACTAATAATCAAATATCTTTGAGCGTAAAAAATAAGGAGTTGTTATTAGGTACGTGGCAAGGAATTTATTTGTTTGAACATAGAATTGAAAATCAAGTGAGAAAAATTATTCACCATTTTATAGGGAATTAGATGTGAGGATCGTACGCCCATTGTAAAATAGCTTGTCTTTGTCTTCTCCTACAAGTTAAATTTCCTTTCTCACAATTTTTTTCTATAGCAGTCACATGTCTTCGGAAATTCTTCCACCTTTTAATTTGAGTTATATCTACCTTTGGTATTCTTCTACCCATTGAGAATCTGCAATACCATTGAAACCAACCTAATGGGTCCTCTTTAAATATCCAACCCTTCTCAATCCAGTGTTCTCTAGAAAGCCCCGCTTTAACTTTAAATCTATTTACATTTACGTCAAAAGTTTTACTAAGTTTAGCTTTTGCAAACCAACTTTTTGGATACTCTTTAATGTTATTTCCAAAGTAAGCTCCACCAAAAACTCCCAACTCAAGCATTTTTTTTGGTGAAAGTTCCGGTTTAAATAATCTATAAATCTCTATGTCACTTAATTTTTTCATACAATTAAATCAATTTTTTTCCTTCACTTAATAACTTCTGGTAAAGATTTATGTCTGCGGATCCTTCACAACCTATTAATAATATATTTGAATTTTCATTTATTTCTAGGGCACTCTTTGTTTCTTCATTATTACAACATGAAATTAGACTTGTGATCCCGGGTGTTGAACATTCACCTCCTTCTATTGAAATATCACTTAATACTTTATTTGCTAACATTGCTACAGTCTGTGAAACAAATTTATCTGAGACACTGATACAATTATTTACAGAATTTTTTAATATTTGCCATGGGACTAATGACACTTCTCCACAAGACATGCCGCCCATTATACTTTCTTTCTTAATATCTACGCTTGTAGGAGTATTATTTTCAATACTCTGCATAACACAATTTGCATTTTCAGGCTCAACAATAATAATTTTTGGTACCTTTTTGAAATAATTAGCTACACCAGCAACTAAACCTGCCGCCATACCCCCGACACCAGCTTGTAAAAAAATATGAGTAATATATTCATTAGTCTGAACTGAAATTTCTTTTATTATTGTCGAATATCCAGCCATTGTAAGTTTTGGGACTAATTCATAATCTGGCCAAGCTACATCTTGAATAATCTCCCAATTATTTTTTTTAGACTCTTCCTTACAAAAATTAAGAGAATCTTCGTAATTCCCTTCAACTCTGATTACTTCAGCATTCAAATTCCTCATCTCTTGAGCTCTTGTTTCGCTTACATTCTCACTTATAAAAATTTTACAATTTAATCCTAAATTTTTTGCTCCCCAAGCGACTGATTTGCCATGATTACCTGCCGTAGCAGTTGAAACTGTAATGTCTTTTCTCCCTTTAGTTATCTTTTCCACAGCATAGGCACCACCAAGGGCCTTAAAAGATTTGAGTCCAAATCTTTTTGATTCGTCTTTGTAAAATATATTTTTTAAGTTCAATTCTTTAGAAAGCTTATTTAAATTTTCCAAGGGAGTTGGTTGGTATTTTTGCCATTTTGAAATTGTTTTATAAGCATCTTCTAATAAATCACTATTTAAAGTTTTTAATATTTTTAAACGATCAAATTCAAAATTTTCATTATTAATAAACTTTGTAAATTTTTGACTCAGGTATAGGTTTTTCTGCATTTATTAAAATAATAAGAAATTACAAGGTAACTCTAAGGCTAGACTAAATCAAATAATTAGTGCATAGAGATTATCATATATGAGTAAAATTATTATAATTGGCGCCGGCGCAATGGGCTCAGCTTTCACGATCCCTTGTATTGAAAACGGAAATGATGTTACCTTAATCGGCACACCTCTCGAAAATAATTTAATTGATGAAATCTCAAAATCAGCTCATCCTGCATTGAAAGTAACTTTGCCCAAAAAACTCAAACTTGAAAAATTTGAAAAAATTAAGGATTACTCGAATGCTGATTTAATTGTATGTGCGGTAAGCTCCCTCGGAGTTGATTGGTTTATTGACCAAATTTCTAGTATAAAAAATAAAAAACTTAACATAGTTCTATTGACTAAAGGATTGGCTGTTCAAGAAGGAAAACTAATTACCATTTCTCAAAAAATTAAGAGTGAACTTAAAAAAAAAGGTTTTACTGAGGTCGTAATATCAGCGATCAAAGGACCTTGTCTTGCAGCTGGGTTAGCAAATAAGATGAGGACAGGCACAGTAATTGCTAGTGAAAACAAAGATACAGCAAAATTAATACAGAAAACAATAACAACTGAATATTATTCAACAGAGACATCAGAAGATGTAAAAGGAGTAGAATTTTGTGGTGCAATTAAAAATATCTATTCCATGTTAATTGGTGCCTCTGAAGGTTTAAGCAACCCAAACGCACCTGAAAGTATTAAATCAAAATACTTTTTGAATACCTCAGCATCTTTAATTCATCGCTCGATTTCTGAGATGGTAAAATTTGTCAAATACTTTGGTGGTAATGAAACAACAGTTTATGGTCTTGCTGGTTTGGGAGATCTATATGTAAGTGCAATAGGCGGTAGAAATAGCCAAATGGGGAAATATTTAGGACAAGGAACTTTATATAAAGAAGCTAAAGAAAAATTTATGAAAGATATAACTGTTGAAGGTGCACAGTTAGCACTTGAAATTGGTCCAATTCTTTTAAAGGAACTTAAAAAAAATGAATTTCCTTTAATGTTCAACATACTTGAGACTATATGCAATAATAAGAAATTAAGTATTAATTGGTAAATTAAAATAATCCCTCAACATCACCTTTTTTATTTAACTTAATATTATTAGCTGCAGGAACTCTGGGTAGACCAGGCATAGTCATAATTGATCCACAAACAACTACAATAAATTCAGCTCCAGATGATAATCTCACTTCTCTTATTGGAATTTCATGGTTTGATGGAGCTCCTTTTAACTTTGGATCTGTTGAAAAACTATATTGAGTTTTAGCTATACAAACAGGTAAACTCTTGTAGCCGTTATTCTCAAAAACTTTTAGTTGTTCTTTTACATCTTCATTTGCGGTAATTCCATTACCTCTATAAATTTCTTTAACGATTTTTTCAATTTTATCCCAAAGATTTAAATTATCTTCATACAATAATTTAAAATTACTTTTTTTTGAATCTTTACATGTTTTGACTACCTTTTTTGCTAGGTCAGTTGTGCCTTTTCCTCCCATTGCCCAGTGTTTACATTCACTAACCTGCACATTCATGCTCTTACAAAAATTAAGAACAACATCTATCTCTTTTTTTGTATCTAAAGCAAAATGGTTTATTGCTACAATTGGTTCTAATCCAAATTTTTTAATATTTAAGATATGTCTTTCTAAATTAATTAAACCTTTTTTTAAAGAGTTGGTGTCTTCTTTTTTAAGATTTTCTTTTTCTAAACCCCCGTGCATCTTCAATGCTCTTATAGTTGCAACAATTACAACACAGCTGGGTTTTAATCCTGCCTTTCTACATTTAATATCTAAAAATTTTTCAGCACCAAGGTCTGCACCGAATCCTGCTTCAGTAACAACATAGTCAGATAGCTTGAGAGCTGCTGTTGTAGCGATTACAGAATTACAGCCATGAGCAATATTAGCAAATGGACCTCCATGAATAATAGCTGGGTTATGTTCCAAACTTTGAGTAACATTCGGTCTTATTGCTTCTTTTAAAAGAACAGTCATTGGTCCCTGAGCATTTAAATCTTTTGCAAAAATCGACTGACCTTCTTTATTGTAAGCTATTGTTATATTTCCAATTTTTTTTTCTAAATCATTTAAGTCTTTAGCTAAACAAAAAATAGCCATGACTTCCGATGCAACAGTTATGTCAAAGCCATCTATTCTTCTAAAATCTTTCGCCACACCTCTTGTATTAATATCAATAAATCTAAGAGCACGATCGTTCATGTCCATCACTCTTTTCCAAACTATTTTTTTTTCATCAATATTAAGTTTGTTTCCCCAATAAATATGATTGTCAATCATTGCAGATAACAAATTGTGTGCTGATGTAATCGCGTGAAAATCTCCAGTGAAATGAAGATTTATCTGTTCCATAGGAACAACTTGAGCATACCCACCACCTGCTGCCCCACCTTTCATACCAAATGAAGGCCCAAGACTGGGTTCCCTAAGACAAACAATAGATTTTTTTCCAATTTTATTTAGACCGTCATTTAAACCAACAGAGGTAGTCGTTTTCCCTTCCCCAGCTGGTGTCGGAGTAATGGCTGTAACAAGTATAAGATAACCATCCTTTTTCTTTTTTAATTTATTTAAAAAATCAAAATTTATTTTTGCTATGTGCCTTCCCATTGGACTAAAAGCACTTGGGTTATCAGGTACATTAATTTTTTTTAAAATTTTTGAAATTGGTTTGAGCTTACAACCTCTAGCTATTTCTATGTCAGATTTAAATTTTTTCATTTAGGTCGTTTTTCTGCGTATTTATACTTTATTTGTTCACTTTGAAAGAAATAAATTACAATGGACATTTAATTATTTAATACATATCTTGAAGTATGAAAAAAAATTTCAGATTTTTTGATAACAGACAAAAATATCTTCTTTTTGTAACCACTACTAACGAAAAAAACAAAATTGCAGATGCTTTGAAACCGATTGTTCAAAATTTAAAACCTAAAAACCCTGCTTTAAAAATTTTTGATGCTGGAATGGGAGATGGGTCTCTTTTAATGAATGTAATGAGGCAGTGTCATCAAAAAATGCCTAATATACCATTACTTGTTTCAACAAAAGAAATAAGCATGGAAGATGTAAGGCTAGGTCTAGAAAAACTTCCTGATAGATTTGCTGAGCATAAAAATACTGTTTTTGTCATTTCAAATTTAAATTATGTGGAGTCAACATCCTTAAAATCAAGAAATTTTAAAAAACAAAAAAAAATGAATTGGAAAGTCGTAAAACTAAAAGGAAATTCCTCTTTAGATTTTTCAAATCAATTAAGAAATCTTAATCAAGAATTTTTAGCAAAAAAGTGGCAGGTAGAAACAAATCCAAAAACAGGAACATCAACATACAAAGAACCATCTGTAATTGTTATTTTTAGAAAAGATCAAGAATTTGTCCTACAAGATGTAATACCAAAAAAAAATAACGGAAAAACAGATTATGACTTAATTATTGCATCTCAACCCTATAGATCAAGAGTTACTGCTGAAAAAAAAGTAAAATATGTAATTGAACCTATGATCAAATCCTTATCAAAAAAAGGAAAGCTGGTTGTAGTACATGCATGTGGTGGAGATCCAGCAAATAAGATAGTTAAAAAAATATGGCCAAAAGAGAATCCATTTCCATATTTGTATTCCTCTATCGAAAAATATATTAAGTCAAATACAGATAAATCTTTCTTAAAAACATTAAAATTTCATAAAGTGAAAAAAATTAGTTATGTTCTAAGAGCACTGCCAAATGAAATTAGTGGTGGAATAGCAACTTCATTAATATTTTCTGCATGGAATGCCGCAGTCTATGTGAACCAAATATCGGATGAACAAATAATGAAGGCAGAAAAACATAAGAATTATCAAAAAATCGTTCAAAACATTGTAAATAAATATAAAGGATTACACTTTAAAAACGAATTGTTCGTAATAGAAAAAAAATAATTAATTTTTTCAACCACTGTTTGTAACTAAAACTATTTTTGATACTCAAATTGATCACCAATTAAAATTTTAATTTGTTGTTAAAATTTTCATAAACTGTAAGAGAAGCAATGTTTAAAAAAACATTATTTCTAATTGGTTTGTTTTTAGTGCTCACTGGTTGTTACCAATCAACCGCCTCGTTAATTGGCCCGACAGTTACATTAGGCACATCTGGAAATATAGTTCAATCTGGTATTTCTTATTCCATAAATGAGTCAGTTAAAAAAGCTACTGGAGAATACCCCGCAGAACACTTTAAAAAAAGATTTAAAAATTAAAAAATCAAACTTTTATTTTCATATAACATGAATTTGGATCATTCTTATAGTGACCAAAAGGATTACACTCTTCAAAACCACAAGACCTAAATAGTTTTCTTGCAGGCTCAAAAAATTTACCTGATCCAGTCTCAATAAAAATATTTTTTAATCCAATATCTCTCGATTTAGATAATAAAATAGAAATTATTTTTTTACCAAAACCTTTTTCTCTAAATTTATCATGCACTCTGATAGATTTGAACTCACCATGATTTTGATTTAGGACTTTTATTGCTCCACATCCAATGAGGTCCTCATTATCCCAAATGCTCCAGAATTTTATTGTTTTATCCTTAAGTCCATCTATATCGAGGACATGAGTACTGCCCGCTGGAGAGACAGATCTTAATTCAATAAAGTGTTTTTTTAAAAGCTCATTTACTTTCAAATCATCAAAATTATTTTCAATAGCTTTCATTGACATCTATAAAATATCATCTAAATTTTTGAATTCTCCGATTTTAAAGATAATAGCTTCGTCATTTTTAAAACCATATTTTTTTGCATTTTCTAAAAATCTTTTTGGAGGCTCCATTATAGGCTCTAATGATAATACAAAAGTTCCCCAATGCATTCCAATAACTCTTTTGCTGTTTAAGTCTTTAGCAATCTGCAATGCTTCCTCAGGATTAGTATGGTAAATAGATTTATCAAACATTGGCTTAAAATTATAAGCGCCAATATTTATAATAGTGAGATCAATAGGTCCAAATTTTTTTCCAATTTCTTTATAAATTTCTCCGTATCCAGTATCGCAAGCAAACAAAATTTTTTTTCTTTTATATTCAATTAAATAACTTCCCCAAAGAGTTTTATTAGTATCTGTTAGACTTCTTTTCGACCAATGGACTGCAGGTAGCATAGTTATTTTTAAATCGTTTTTTTCGATTGATTGATACCAATCAATCTCGCTTACCTTCTTAAAATTATTTTTTGTAAAATATTTACCAAGCTTAAGGGGAACAATTACATTAGCATCTTTGTAAGGAAATTTTCTAATTGTACCCATGTCTTGATGATCATAGTGATTATGTGTCAGTAAAAATAAATCAATTTTTGGAATTTCATTTAAATTTAAAGCTGGTGCAACATATCTTTTGGGTCCAAAAATTAATGGTCCAGCATTTTTCGAGAAAACTGGATCTGTTATAATAGTTGTTTCTCCGAGTTTTATTAAAAATGTAGCATGTCCAATCCAGCCAATATAATCACTGTTTTGTTTTGAAGCTAAATCTTTTAAGACATACTCTTTTTTTAAAACATGATCATCTGGAATTGTCATGTCTAATTTCTTTTTCTCTTTGTTAAAAGTAGAGTAAGACCATTTAATTTTATCATCCCTCACAGGAGAACCCTCGGGATTTCTAAAGGTGTTATCAGGCAAATGATGATACGGTTTACTATCCATAGAATTTAAATTTGTAAAAAAAGAAAAACAGAAAACTAAAACAATAAGCTTCTTAATCATTGATCTTATTGATTTCCGTAAAATGTCCCATTTTTCTTTTTTCTTTAATTTCCTTTTTTAAATAATCGAAAAAAAATTCGTTATCTTGAAATTTTTTTCCTTTAAATTTAGTTATTTCATTACCTAGAATATTTGTCATTTTGGCATTGTAAAGTTTTAATGTTTTTACCTTTTTGAGACCACAAACTGCACGAATATGGTTTTCGAATTGACTGATATTGTGTGAGTTGATTGTCATGTGACCGGAATTATGAACTCTGGGTGCGATTTCATTTACTAGCAAATTGTCTTCATCATCTATAAAAAATTCGACACATAAAGTTCCCACATAATCTAACTTTTCACTAATTTTTTTTGCATTTTCAGCGGATTGAGAAAAATGTTCTTTACTTATGTTAGCTGGAATTTTTGAGACTTTTAATATTTGATCTTCATGTTTATTTTCAAATGGTTCATAAATTTCATATTCATTTTTTTTAAATCTTGTGACTATTACAGAGATTTCTTTTTTTAAATTTACCATTTTTTCCAATATATAGTCGCTATCTTTAGAAATGCTAATATTCTTACAATCCTCAAGATTATTTAATTTAAATTGTCCCTTTCCATCATAACCAAGAGTAGCTGTCTTCAACATCGCTGGTAAAAGATCGGCATTTGATATCAAATCATCTTTATTATTAATCTTTTTGTATTGTGTGGTTTTAATATTTTGATCATTTACAAAATTCTTCTCCAAAAATCTATTTTGAATGATCCTATTTATTTGAGGTTTTGGCAAAACTTCTTTTATCGAATTAAGTTTATCCAAAATATCAAAAGGGATATTTTCAAACTCGAAAGTAATTTTGTCTACTTTTTTAGTAAAATAATTAAATTTTTCTTTATCGTTATAATTTGAAAAAATGAATTCATTTGAAAATCCTTTTGCAGGAGACATTGGGTCATCACTCCATACTATTGTATAGATATTTAACTTTCTTGCAGCCATACAAAGCATACTGCCTAATTGACCACCGCCCAAAATACCGAGGTTAATTTTCTTCATTAATTATTTTGGTTTTTTTTTTACAGATTTCGATTGTTTAATTCTTAATTTAAGCAAGGAATTTTTTACTTTTTTATCTGCTATCCCTAGTATAGACGCAGCATATAGTGCAGCATTTATTGCACCATCTTTTCCTATTGCAACAGTTCCAACAGGAATACCTTTTGGCATTTGAACTATTGACAATAAACTATCAAGACCTTTTAATTTTTTACTTTCAACTGGGACTCCAATAACTGGGACAGTCGTTAAAGAGGCAATCATGCCAGGCAAATGAGCAGATCCACCAGCACCAGCAATTATAACTGAGAAACTCTTCTCTGATTTTTCTGCAAATTCATAAAGTCTTTTTGGTGTTCTGTGTGCTGATACAATTTTTACATCAAAACTAATTTTTAAACTCCTTAGGATTTTGACACAATCTTTCATAGTTGAATAGTCAGATTGACTACCCATAACTATCGCTATTTTATGATGCTTTTTAAGTTTCATTTACGTATTTATTATCAGATATATAATAAGTATTATATAACTAAACTTATGAATTTCAAAATTTGTAACTTACAAAACTATTAATGATCGAGAACAAAAATAATGTGGAATACCTTGATGATTTTTGTGAGGAATGTGGGTCTGAGGATGAAAGTGTTTCACAAAATTTGTTGATGTTTGGTTATAAAATTTGTGCTTCCTGTAAAATCTCTAAAACTATATTTCCTATTTAAGTTATATTACTGATAGGCAAACTATTTAACCTACTCATCACAAAAGAAACAGATAAAATTGCTAATATCAAAAATGATAAAAAGACTATTCCAAAAGCTTTAATATTTGATTTAAAATTTAATACCTCTTTAGTTGAAATTATTAGTGAGGCAAATATCCAAAATTGAGTTAAAAAAATTATTGGCATTACTAAGTCAGGTGTCAATGCTATAAATCTCAACAATCCAGGGGCATGAGCTATACCTACTGCAATTAATATTTTTTTAAAAGTAACCTTGGTATTTTTTTCAGGAAAAATTTTTGCACCAATTGTAAATATCAAAACTGCCCAAAAAAACCATGTTAAAATTGCAGTTAATGCTGAGAGACTTAATGAAGTTTTGTAAAAATTATTAGTAGCAATTGCTCCTGCAACGCCATCTAGTATCATTATAATAGCAGCAAAGTAAATTGAGACTTCGGAGTAAGTCTTTACTTCACTATAAAGTTTTTTGTCAAGTTTTATTGATCTAAAAACTAATTCTAAAAAAAATCCAAACATTTATTTTTTATTTTTTTTTTGGGCATAATAGGAAATTAATAAAGGAAAAATGATTAAAATAATACCTATAATAATACATATTATTAATAAAAAATATTTCGACATTAAACTAATTAAAAAAAGACATAAAAGGGGGTATCAGCCCCCTTATATAATTTATTTAGCTTCTCTTGTGTTAGGATTGTATGACTCTGTGAAAGGTATATCAACAATCACAGCATCAACTGGTTCATTTCCTTTTTCACAGTATTTTTTTGGAAGATGAATTTTAAATTTTCTACCAACTTTACCTATAGGAAATCCATTTTTATTTAAAGTTCCATCGAACGGCACGTAACCCATTGCAATATTAGTTCTTTTTTCAGGATGGTACCAAGGTGATGTAATAAATCCTACTGGATTTTTACCATCTTCTGAGATTAACCAAAAATCTGGCGCATATTCTTCAATTGGTTTTCCACCTAGTTCCATACCTACTAATTGTAGCTTGTAAGGTTTTCCACCAGAAGATACCTCACTTTTCATTTTTTCTAAGGCTTCTTTACCAACATAATCTCCTTGTTTTTCCCAAACACCTTTTCCAGATAATGAAACTTGATAACCTAAGTTACATTGAAATGGATTATGTTCGTTATCCATATCTTGACCCCAAGACAAAATACCTGCTTGTATTCTTCTGTGGTGTGCAGGAGCAATAACCATAAGATTGTGTTTTTTCCCAGCTTTTAAAACTGCATTCCACATGTCCTCTGCATATAAAGTTGCATTTCTTAAATAGATTTCATATCCGGCTTCACCTGAAAAACCTGATTGTGAAATCACACAACTTCTTCCACCAACTTTTGCTTCAGCTAATCCGTAATAAGGCATGTCATCTAAATTTACTTGATCTCCAATTAAATCATTCATCAAGGCCTTTGACTTAGGACCTTGAATTTGAACTGGACATGCATCAATTTCATCTATTTCTACATTAAATCTTTTATCAGCATTAACACCTTGTAGATAAAGACCAATGTCACTATCAGACAAACTAAACCAGAATTCATCTTCAGATATTCTTAATAAAATTGGATCATTTAAAACACCACCTTTGTAATTACATAAAATTACATATCTCGCACGCATTGGAGAAATTTTCGTTGCATCTCTTGTAATAACGTAGTCGGTAAATTTTTCAGCATCTGGACCTTTTACTCTTATTTGTCTTTCAACTGCTACATTCCACATAGTTACGTGTTTTTTAATAGCTTCATATTCAACCATCGCTCCACCTTTTTCTGGTTTGACATAACCTCGTGGATGATAAATTCTATTGTAAACAGTTGCTCTCCAGCATCCAGCTTTCATAGACAAATGCCAGTAAGGAGATTTTCTAACTCTTGTAGAAATTAACATTTCAACTTGAGTTGGACCACTTTGTCTTAAATTGTAAGGAACATGTCTATCAGATTGATCAACAGCAGTAGAGTGAGAAACTTTTGAATAATCAACCTTCTCAATTATTCTACCTTTAGATTTTGGCTTACTTACTTTTTTAGATTTTATTTTAGCAACTTTTTTGGGCTTTCTTTTTTTCGAACTTACTTTCTTTTTCTTTTTTTTCTTAGGCATAGTTATTATCCTTTAACCATTTATTTGTTTCCTTAAGTCCTCCAAATGTATAAATATGAAAGTGTTCTGTATGATCTTTTAATTTATTAATCAGATCATTTGGGTCTTTAGGTTTTAATAAATCTAGAGCCTTACCAAAATTAGATTTAAGAAAATTTAAGGAATTTTTTGTACCCACTATATTAGCAAATTTAATCAAGCTTGATATCTTAAGGGGCCCAGTAATTCCAACATGCACTGGCACTGTTTGTTTTGAAATAAAATCTATGATTGGCTGAGGATCAAGTAACCACTGAGTTACTATATAATCAGCGTAAGGCTTTTTATCTTTCATAGCTTTTTCCAAATCTGAATCGGATATATCAGGACTCCCCTCTGGATGTCCAGCAATTCCTATCTTCATCTTCTCAAAATAACCAGTCTCTAAAAGTTGAAATGAGCTATCAAATTTACCAGCTGGTTCACGCCCCCCTCCAATTATTAAAGCCTGTTTAACCCCCCCATCTTTACAGATACTTACATATTCTTTTAACTGGTGCTCATTCTCTATTGATCTTGCTGGAAAATGAGGGATAGGGTTGAAGCCTTTCTTTACTAGTTGGATAGCTTGATTTGCAGTCTCTTTAAAATCCCCACCTGGCAACATTGTAATGTAGATATCTTTTAGTTCCGGCAGAGTTGATAGATCTGATTTAGGCCCAATTTCTAAAGAAAAATTCATTTACTGAATTATTATCTATTTTTAATTTGTGTGTCTATAAAATATAATTAACAAAAATAAATTTATTAATTTAAAAAATGGCCCAAAAAGACATCGGAAATAAAGTCCCTTTGCACACTCTAAAGAAAGTCGAGGATGTAGCGGCTTATTATGATGAGTGGGCACTAAATAACAAGTATGACAAAGATATGGAAGCTTGGAATTATACTGGACCGAAAGAAACTTCCGAAACATTCAATAAATATCAAAAGAATAAGAACATTGAAATATTTGATGCTGGTTGTGGAACTGGTTTAGTTGCAATTGAGCTTAAAAAAATGGGCTACCAAAATTTTTATGGAGCTGATATATCACAAAAATTATTAGATTTAGTACCTCAAGGTCTTTACAAATCTTTAGAAAGAGTCGATTTAAACAAAAAATTGATGTTCGAGAATGATAAATTTGATTCAGTATTTTGCGTTGGCACATTTACATTTGGCCATGTAAAACCCGATGCTTTAGATGAATTTATAAGAATTACAAAAAATAATGGTTTAATTTGTTTTACAATTAATGTCGGTGTCTTTGAGGACTATGGTTTTGATAAAAAGATCAATGATTTAATAGATAAAAATAAATGGGAAAAACTTGAATTTTTTAAATCAAACTATTTATCTAGCAAAGATGTAAATGCTTGGCTTGGGATATATAAAGTTGCAAAGTAATTAATATGAATTTAAAAATAATTTTAATAATGGGTTTACCTGGTGCAGGCAAAACAACACTTGCTGATGCACTTGCTAAAAAAATACAAGCAAAAAGACTTAATGCTGATGAGGTAAGAAAAGATGCAAATGATTGGGATTTTTCTGAGGAAGGGAGAAAGAGACAAGCAAAAAGAATGTCAGATTTTGCACTTAAACTAAAAAATCAAGGCAATAATGTTATTGCTGACTTTATATGTCCTACTCCTGAGGCACGTAAATTGTTTCCAGCAGATTACATAGTTTGGGTTGATACAATAAAGTTCGGAAGATTTGACGATACAAATAAAATGTTTGTTAAACCTGAAAAATTTGATTTTCATGTTACGTCACAAAATGCTAAGGAATGGTCTAAAAAAATTTTAACAGACCTAAATAAAAATGTATAAATGGGATAATAAGAAACCAACGGCACAAATGCTAGGAAGATGGCAGCCTTTCCACGATGGGCATTATGCTCTGTTTGAAGAAATACTTAAAAAGACAGGTCAAGTTTGTATTCAAATACGAGATGTTCAGGGCGTAGATGATAACCCATTTGATTTTGAAACAGTAAAAAAAAAAATTGAAGAAAGATTAAATCCAAAATACGAGGGAAGGTTTAAGATAGTACTTGTCCCCAATATTACAAATATATGTTATGGAAGAGGAGTAGGTTATAAAATTGAAGAGATAGTATTAGACGAAGAAACCCAAAAAATATCAGCAACTAAGATTAGAGCAAAAATGCGAGAAGATGGAGAGCTTAAATAAAATGGCAGTTGTTGTTAAAGATAAAGGTTTTGGAATTAAAAATGTAATTATTAACGAACCCAAAACTTATAATTCCTTATCCTTTAAAACATTAAAAATGTTGATAGATACTTTTAAAAGATTAGAAAAGGATAATAAAACTCGTGTAATAATTTTAAGTGGAAATGGTAAAGGTTTTAGCGCGGGTCACAATCTTAAAGAAGTAAAAAATTTAAAGATAAGATCCAAATATTTAAAATTATTTAATCTTTGCTCAAAATTAATGCTTAACATTGTTGAAGGAAGAAAACCTGTAATTGCTAAAGTTCATGGTTCTGCATTTGCAGCAGGATGTCAGCTTGCAGCAAGTTGTGACTTAGCTTATGCATCAGCAGATGCAAAATTTGCTACACCAGGAGTAAATATAGGTTTATTTTGTAGCACACCAATGGTGGCCGTAAGTAGAAAAATTGGAAAAAAAAGGATGATGAAAATGTTGTTAACAGGTGAACCCATTAATGCAAGATATGCTAAGGAGATTGGTTTAATAAATGACTGTTTTCCAAAAAATAAATTAAATTCAAAAGTATTAGAAGTCGCAAAAGTAATTTCAGCAAAATCAAATTTATCAATCAAAATTGGAAAAAAAGCATTTTATAAACAATTAGAAATGCCTCTAAAAAAAGCTTACGCATACACAAGTAAAATGATGACATTGAATATGATGTCAATGGATGCAAGAGAGGGAATTTCAGCATTTTTAGAAAAAAGGAAACCTAATTGGAAAAATAAATGACAAAATTAATTGAAGATATTTTAAAAAATTCAAAAACTATTGCTATGGTAGGTGTAAGCTCTCTTAAAAAAAAAGAGGATCCAAAAAACTTAAAAAGAAAACCATCAACCATTGTAATGAAATACATGCAGGAATTTGGTTATAGGGTAATTCCAGTAAATCCTTTTGCAGAAGGTGAAATTATCCATGGTGAAAAGGTTTTCTCAAAATTAGAGGATATTGAAATACCAATAGATATTGTAAATATTTTTAGACCTTCAAATGAAACTCCTGACTTAGCAAACGATGCTGTAAAAATAAATGCAAAGGTTTTATGGCTTCAATACGGAATTAAAAATGACGCAGCAGAAAAAATAGCTTTAAATGCAAAAATGAAATATATATCAAATCGTTGTATTAAACAGGACTATCAAAATATATTTCAAAAAGTAAATCCTGTTTTTCCAGCTTTAAAAAGCTAAACATTTTAAAAATAAATGCGTAATTTTATTGTCATTTTCATTTTTATTTTTTTTGTTAATAATCAATTATATTCACAAGAATTGAAAAAAACTTATTTTGGTGGGGGATGCTTTTGGTGCATGGAGGAATCTTTTGATAAGGTGGAAGGTGTCACCAATGTTGTCTCTGGTTATTCGGGGGGAGCAAAACCTAACCCAACTTATAAAGAGGTAACTTATGGTGATACTGGTCATATTGAAGTAGTTGAAATAACATACGATAAAAACAAGATCAGTTATGAGGAATTGCTAATTGTTTTTTGGAAAAATATTGATCCATTTGATGCAGCAGGCCAATTTTGTGACAAAGGTTATAGTTATAAATCCGTTGCATTCTATATGAATGACAATCAAAAGAAACTAATAGAAAAAAGTATTAAAGATATAGAAAACAATTTTAATAATAAAGTTGTAACTTTTGTTAAAAAATTTGAAAAATTTTATCCAGCAGAGGATTATCACCAGAATTATTATCAAACAAATTTTATAAATTACTTACTTTATAAAAAAGGGTGTGGTAGAGAGAGTAGGTTAAAAAATATCTGGCAACAATGAAACAAATTTTTTTAATATACGGGCACTATAACGATAAATCATTCAACGCAGCAATAAGGGATACTTTTATAAAATCTTCAGAAGATAAAGGTAATAAAGTTGATTGTGTTGATCTTTATAAAGAAAAATTCAATCCAATTTTTGCAGGAGAAGAACCAGATAACACTGTTTTGGATCACAGAAAAAGAATTGAGAAGAGCGATGTAATTGTTCTTGTTGCTCCTATATGGAATTTTAGGATGCCTGCGATGGTCGAGGGGTGGATTGATAAAGTTCTTTCTCCACCATGGGCTTTTAGTTTTAAAAAATTATTTGGAAATTATGGATATCCTATTGGAAATTTAAAAGGAAAAAAGGCAGTAGTATTTTGTACTTATGGATCACCTCAATTTGCAATAAGAACATTCTTTTTGAATATGCCAACAAAAAGATTGAGAAGAGGGGTTTTTAATATTTGTGGAATAACAGACGTTGTTTATAAAAGATTCTTTGCAGTTCCATTTGTATCAGAAAAAAAAAGAAAAAAATTTTTAGAAGAAGTAAAACGTACAGCTTCTCAAATATAATTATTGTAAGTACTTAGAGTAATCTAATTTGTCTATATACTTTGATTTTTTATTAAAAGTTTTTTCCCAAGGAATATCATTTACTCCAGGGTAACTAAGGTCATGTGGTAAAGAATACTTAATTTTAAATCTAGCCCAATTTTCATATAATTGTTGAAATCTTCGAAGTTTTTTATTTTGTAATTTTTTAGGATCTTCTAAATAATTAAAATTTATTTCCTGTTGATGAAAAGCAAAAGCACCTTGTGCTAACACACATAAATATCCATTAGAAATCACTCTTGAACTAAAATCGTGATCAGAAAAATACCCAGTAAATGTATTTGTATCATAATATCCAACATTATCTAGAATCTCTCTATTTACCAAAAAAATATCTCCAGTTAAGTATTTATCCTCTAAATATTTTCCTGAGTTTGTCTCAAATATTTTTTTTGCTGTAATAATAATATCTTCCTTTGTGATTGTGTTTGGACTTCCTTCGATTATTGTGTTGTGTGTTTGTAAGCCATTATCAACAAAATTTGATACACCTCTTACTACCCCTATTTTTTTTGATAGATTAGAAATCTTCAGTACTTCCTCAATATAATATGGATTTATAAATACATCATTAGAAACAAAGAGAACTTTTTTACCAGTGGCATGAGAAAGTATACAATTTACACTATTTGAATAACTAAGGTTCCTATCAAAATTAAATACCTTTGTGTTTGGAATTTTTTTTTTAATTGATTGGTAAAAATTTATTATTTCGACTCTTTCGTGCGAAAAGTCTTCAACTAAAATAAGTTCAAAATTACCTTCTATAGAATTAAGTATATTGTTTACACAGCTTTCTGTAGTTTTTAGGTTCCCAAAAGATGCAACTCCAATTGTAAGTCTTTCACTTATAGTAAACTTTGACATAAATTATTTAATTTTTTTCAGCTTGGAGGAGAATTTTAAATTTATTTTATTGAAACTCTTATTATGTTTATCAATAAACTCTTTCATTAATTGAGTTTTTTCATTTTCAAATTCTGAAACTTTTCTTTGATCTAAATCAACATAAAGAGATAAAATTTCTATAGTGGATGCTAAAAATTTTTTTTCTTTATGAATCATTTCAAGTTTATACTGCAACCTTTTTTTGTCGTGGTCGAAATATAGTAAATTTATATTTACCTCGTCACCCTCTTTTACTTCTTGGTTATAAGTAATATGTGACTCAACAACCATGGTACTTTTTTTTGTTTTTTTAGCCGACTCTTCACCCATCTTAAATCTATCCATTAATACCTCAGCGCCAAACAAATCAAAAATCAATACATAATAAGCAACATTCATATGCCCGTTATAGTCAGTCCAATCTTTTATTATTTTCTTAGAATTTAGATAAAGCGACATTTTATTTATAAAATTTATATTATAATATTGTAAAATTAAAGATCTATTATGAATAAATTATTATTTTTCTTTTTACTATTTTATCTTCATGTAGCGAATGTTTATTCTGATATTATTAAACCAAACACAAAAATCGAACCTTATAGCGTTGTTGAAATTCAACTGATCAGCTTAAAAAATAATGATAAACCAGATAAAGACTCTGGTATAGAACAAACGTGGGAATTTGCACATCCAGAAAATAAAATTAAAACTGGTCCACTGAATAGATTTAAAAAAATGTTAAAAAATGAAATTTACTCAATTTTGTTAAACCATAAAGATCATAAAATTGACGAGATCTATAATAATAAGAAGATTGCAATTTATGATGTAATTATTTTGGGATCAGATAATTTTTACTATGAGTTCAAGTGGCAAGTAGAAAGATATGAAGGTCAAGGATCACTTAACAATTGTTGGTTGACTACTGCAGTATCTAACCCAGTTTCTCTCGGAGCATCAATTTAGATTATGAAAAAACCGAAATATGAAAACCGTATTCTTATTCTTATGCTCATACTTTGTGTTCCACCTATTTTGACCACCCAAATAACTTGGTATTACTTTGGTCAGGAGATTGGTCTCAACTGTGGAATTGTTGTAGGCATAATTAGCGTGAGTGTCGCAGCGTATTTGTTGTTTCAATTAGATTGGAGAGAACCAGACGACGACTAAGAGAATTTTGTTTCGTTCGATTTAAAAATCTTGTAGAAATCTATTGATGAAATCTAAAGCAAAAGTCGTAATAGTCGGTGGAGGTGTTGTAGGAGTTAGTGCCCTTTATCATCTTGCTAAAAAAGGCTGGTCAGATGTTGTTTTAGTTGAAAGAAAAGAACTTACGTCTGGATCAACTTGGCACGCCGCAGGTTTGTTACCTCTTTTTAATATGAGTTATTCCGTCGGACAACTTCATAAATATGCAGTCAATTTATATAAAAAATTAGAGGAAGAAACGGGTAAGAACGTTGGTTTCAGTGTTGTTTCAAATATTAGACTTGCAAATAATAAAGACAGAATGGATGAGTATTTTCAATATGCAGGAGTTGCAAAAACTATAGGTGTTGATGTGAAATTTTTGACACCTGATCAAGTAAAAGAAATTTGGCCTTTATGTAATACTTCAGATTTAGTTGGTGCAATTCAACACCCAGAGGATGGATACATTCAGCCCGCTGATTTAACGCAAGCTTTAGCTACAGGTGCGAGAAATAAAGGTGCAGAGATTTACAGAAACACCACAGTAGTAGGTATGAAACAAACTAAAGATGGATGGGTAGTAGAAACAGACAAAGGTACCATTGAGTGCGAACATATAATTTCTTGTTCAGGAAATTTTGCAAGACAAACGGGAAAAATGGTTGGTCTAGACATTCCAGTTATTCCCGTAGAACATCAATATATTGTTACAGAACCACATCCTGAAATTCAAAAAAGAAAAAAAGAGGGTTTACCTGAAATGGGGGTTTTAAGAGACAGTGATAGTCGATGGTATATGAGAGAAGAAGCTGGAGGTTTAATATTAGGTCCTTATGAGGATGGAGCTCCCGCATGTTATGTTGATGGACCTTCAAAAGATTCTGAATATGAATTATTCCAAGAAGATTTGGATAGACTCGCTCCACATATAGAAGGTGCAATTCATAGAGTACCAGCTTTTGGTGAGGTAGGAGTTAAAAAAGTTTACAATGGTGCAATTTGTTATACTCCAGATGGAAATCCAATTGTAGGCCCAGCATGGGGACTTAAAAATTTTTGGATAAACGAAGGACACAGTTTTGGAATAACTGCGGCTGGTGGTGCTGGTTGGCAGCTAGCAGAATGGATAGTGGATGGAGAACCAACAATTGACATGCTTGGAGTAGAACCAAGAAGATACGGAGACTATTGTTCGAAAGCATATCTTAAAGAAAAAAATGAAGAGGCATACAGTCATGTTTTTATAACACATTTTCCGGATGAAGAGAGACCAGCAGCAAGACCACTCAGAACAGCACCATGTTATGACAGAATGAAAAAACTCGGAGCAGTTTTTGGTCAAAAATTTGGCTGGGAAAGACCAAATTTTTTTGCAACTGATGGAATGGAGCAAAAAGATGATTGGTCTTTTAGAAGATCAAAATGGTTTCAAGCTATTGAGAAAGAATGCAAAAATGTAAGAGAGAATGTAGGTTTACTAGACATGAGTGCATTTGCAAAGTGCAGAATAAAAGGACCTAAAGCAGAAGAGTTCTTGGATAAACTCGTTGCAAACAAACTTCCAAAAAAAATTGGAAGGATAAATTTATGTCATGCTTTAAATACTAAAGGTGGTGTTCATTCAGAATTTACAATAATGAGAGAAGCCGAAGATAGCTTTTACTTAGTATCTGCAGGTACTTTTCAAAGACTTGATCACGATTGGATTTTAAGATGGATGCCAAGTGATGGATCTGTTCAGTTTGAAAATTTAACTAATAGCATGGGTGTGCTAGTTGTCTCTGGACCAAAAGCAAGAGACTTAATGACAAAAGTATCAAAAGACGATTTTTCAAACGAAAATTTTAAATGGCTAAGTGCTAAGAATGTTGACGTAGGTTATGCTCCTGTAAATGCAATGAGAGTAAATTTTGTTGGAGAATTAGGTTGGGAATTACATCATCCAATTGAATATCAAAATCATATTTTTGATAAATTAATGGATGCAGGCAAAGATTTAAATTTAAAACCATACGGCATAAGAGCGATGAATAGTTTAAGAGTTGAAAAATCTTATAAACTAGTTGGAACAGAATTATCTATAGAGTATTCTCCATACGAAAGTGGTTTAGATAGATTTATACATCCAAATAAAGGTAATTTTATTGGCTTAGATGCGCTGAACAAATGGAGAGAAAAAGGATTTAATAATAAATTGGTGACACTAGAAGTTCATAATGTTTCAGACGCTGATGTGCTTGGAAATAATCCAATTTATGAAAATGGAACTTGCATTGGAAGAGCAACTGGTGGAGATTTTGGTTTTAGATTAGGAAAATCTATAGCACTTGGAATGGTTAAACCAGAATTAGCTAATGTTGGTCAGAAACTTAAAATTGATATATTGGGAAAAACACATGAGGCAACTATTCTTGAAGAAAGCCCTTATGATCCAAAAAATGAATTGTTAAGAGCATAATGAAAATCTTAGTAGCAGTAAAAAGAGTTATAGATTACAACGTTCAGGTAAGAGTAAAAGAAGATGGAACTGGAGTTGTTACTGATAATGTTAAAATGTCAACCAATCCCCCAGACGATAATGCAGTTGAAGAGGCAGTAAAAATAAAAGAGTCAGGTAAAGCAAAAGAAATTGTAGCGATAACTATTGGTGAAGAAAAAGCTCAAGAAACTGTGAGAAAGGCACTTGCAGTTGGTGCTGACAGAGGAATACATGTAAAAGTTGATGGTGTAGTTGAGCCTTTAGCAGTTTCAAAAATATTACAAAAGATAGTAGATAAAGAAAAACCTGATTTAGTTTTTATGGGTAAACAAGCAATTGATGATGATTGTAATCAAACAGGTCAAATGTTGGCGGCTTTACTCAATTGGCCACAGGCAACTTTTGCATCTAAAATTAATGTTAAAGATTCATCACTTGAAGTTACTCGAGAAGTTGATGAAGGTTTAGAAACAATAGAAGTGAACATACCTGCAATTGTAACTTGTGATCTTAGATTAAATGAGCCTAGATATGCTTCATTACCTAATATAATGAAAGCAAAGAAAAAACCATTAGAGCAGATAAATGCTTCAGATTTAGGGGTTGATACCAAAGCAAGAATCGAGCAAATTAAGGTTGAAGAACCACCAAAAAGAAAAGCTGGAATAAAAGTCGCAAATGTATCAGAATTGGTTCAAAAATTAAAAAATGAGGCTAAAGTAATATAATGTCAGTTTTACTAATTGCAGAACACAACAATAAAGAATTAAGACCCTTCACTTATAATGCGGTATCAGCTGCTAGCAAAATAGATGAGGACTTACATATTTTAATTTTGGGTAATAAATCAGAGGTTGTTGCAAAGTCTGCGTCTAAAATACCAAATGTAAAAAAGATTATTCATGTTGATAACGAAATTTATGAAAATTTTATTGCGGAAAATTACACTTCAGCAATAATAAAGCATGCTGATGCTTATTCACATATAGTTTGCTCAGCAAATACGTTTGGGAAAAATTTGATGCCTAGAATAGCAGCCCTTTTAGATACATCTCAGGTGAGTGATATCATTAAAGTTATTTCGGCCGATACTTTTTTACGTCCCATTTATGCCGGAAATGCTTTTGCGACAGTAAAAAGTAATGATAAAAAAAAATGCATCACTATAAGACCAACATCTTTTGAACCTGCACCAGCGAGCGGAGGTTCTGCTGAGATCGTAAAATCAGAACCAGGTGAAGCTTTTAAAAATTCTAAATTTGTTAAAAGAGAAGAAATAAAATCAGATAGACCTGAATTGGGAACAGCAAGAATTGTAATTTCAGGTGGAAGAGGGATGCAAAATTCAGAAAATTTCAAACTAATTACAGCAATTGCGGATAAGTTAAACGCTGCTATTGGAGCATCAAGAGCAGCAGTAGATGCTGGTTACATTACTAATGATCATCAAGTCGGGCAAACAGGAAAAGTTGTTGTACCTGATTTGTATATAGCCGTTGGAATTTCTGGCGCTATTCAACATTTAGCTGGAATGAAAGAAAGTAAAATTATTGTTGCGATAAATAAAGATGGCGAAGCACCAATTTTTAGCGTAGCCGATTATGGTCTTGAGGCAGACTTGTTTGAGGCTCTTCCGCAATTTTTAGAAGAATTAAATAAACTTAATACTATTCAAAAATAGTTCATGACTAGAGAAGTTATGGAATATGATGTTGTTATTGTTGGCGGAGGTCCATCTGGTCTCGCTACAGCCATTAAATTAAAACAACTAAATGCTGATGTAAACGTATGTGTATTAGAAAAAGGTGCTGAAATAGGTTCACATATTTTGTCAGGTAACGTTTTCGAGACTAGGGCATTAGATGAATTAATTCCTAGTTGGAAAGATCTCAATGCTCCAATTAAGACTAAAGTAACAAAAGAAAAATTTCTTTTTTTAGGAAAAAAAAGTTCATTCAGCTGGCCGACTTGGTTATTACCAAAAGTCCAACAAAACCATAAAAATTATATAATAAGTCTTGCTAATTTATGTAGATGGCTAGCTGAGCAAGCGGAAGTATTAGGTGTAGAAATTTTTCCAGGATTCCCAGCATCAGAAATTTTATACAACGAAGATGGATCCGTTAAAGGCGTCATAACTCAAGATATGGGTTTAGATAAAGAGGGAAATAAAAAAGATGGTTATGAGCCCGGAATGGAATTACATGCTAAAGTTACAGTATTTGCAGAGGGCTGCAGAGGTCATTTAGGAAAACAGTTAATTAAAAAGTTTGACTTAGATAGCGGGAAAGATCCTCAACAATACGGAATTGGTTTTAAAGAAATTTGGAAGATTGATGAAAAAAATCACCAAGAAGGTTTAGTGATGCATACAGCTGGCTGGCCACTAGATAAAAATACTTATGGCGGAAGCTTTGTTTATCATGCTGAAAATAAAGAAGTTTATTTAGGTTATGTTATTGGTTTAGATTATAAAAATCCTCACCTATCTCCTTTTGACGAATTTCAAAGATTTAAAACTCATCCAGCAATCAGAAAAATGCTAGAAGGAGGAAAGAGAATATCTTATGGGGCGAGAGCTTTAATTGAGGGAGGTTTTCAAAGTTTACCGAAAATGTTCATGCCTGGTGCCCTTTTAATTGGTTGCGATGCGGGTACTCTTAATATGCCAAAAATCAAAGGCTCCCATACAGCAATGAAAAGTGGATTAGTTGCTGCAGAAACTATAGTAGAACATCTTAATGAGTCTAAAGATCTCTCTATTTATGAGGAAAAATTTAAGAAAAGCTGGGCTTTCAAAGAATTATATGAAGCAAGAAATGTAAAACCAAGCTTCAGCTGGGGATTAGTCTTAGGAATTATTTTTACAGGTATAGATCAAATAATCTTCAGAGGGAAATTACCCTTGACACTTAAACATAAACACGCAGATCATGAAACTTTAAAACCAGCAAATGAGATGCCAGTAATAGACTACCCAAAACCCGATAATATAATTACATTTGATAAAACAAGTTCAGTTTTTCTAACAGGGACTAATCATACAGATAATCAACCAGTTCACTTAAAATTGAAAGATAAAGATTTACCGATAGGGTATACCTTAGATAGATTTGATGAGCCTGCTCAAAGATATTGTCCTGCAGGTGTGTATGAAGTACAAGTCGAAAATGATATACCTAAATTTGTAATTAACTCTCAAAACTGTATTCATTGCAAGACTTGCGATATTAAAGAACCTTCCCAAAACATTACTTGGGTTACACCAGAGGGAAGTGGTGGACCAAGATATGGAAATATGTAATTAAGATAAATCTATTGCGTGTTTTTTTAAAATTTCTAATGGAATGATCTTTAAAGTTTTCTCGTTTGTTTTTTTTAAATATATTTTGCACTCTTTTCCAGCTTCCAAAGCTCTTGCAAACCAAGAAGCACATACGCACCAATTATCGCCGTCTTTTAAACCTGGAAAACCAAATTCAGGATGAGGTGTAACTAAATCATTCCCAGCAGACTTACACTACTCAAGAAAACCACTATTTACCTTTGCACAAACTGTGTGTAATCCGTTATCATTATCATCTGTATTACAGCAACCGTCTCTGTACCATCCCGTTAAAGGATTTGATGAGCACAACTCTAAATCTCCACCTAAAACATTTTTTTGTTTTTTACTCATTGAATAAAGATTGATCTACAGTAGCATTAAATGAAACCGATCTTCTTTCCTCGTCACTATCAAAAAAAGGGTAAACGGCATGCATTAAATAATGAGGAAAAAAATAAAAATCACCAACTTTTGGTGTCACTCTAAATGTTGGTTTACATAAAAAAGCTTTTGAACCATGGACCATTTCTAGTTTTCCGTTATTATTAATTGTTTTATCTTTTTGCAGTGTTCCTCCTAAATTTGAAGGTACTTTCAAATAACCAACTCCAGATACATGGCCGTTATGCCAATGTGAGGGATTATACTCATTTTTAAATTGTCTTACTATCCAGCTATTCATAATATTAAATCTTGTTATTTCTTTTTTATTAGTTTGACGTATCCACTCACGGACATTTGATGCTAAAAATTTCCCCCACCCGATTTTTTCCATAACATCTTTCTCAATCATAAATTCTTGTTTGACATTACCTACTAAGTTTTTTCCCCAATCGAGATCTTTTTTCTTTTGGTCATTTTTAATAATGTCGTCTGTATAATCATTAAGTTCTTTTACTAAATTATCGGGAATTTTTACTTTTGCTATCGTGGGACCAAATGGTCTTAATACTTTTAAATCTTCTTTTTCCATATACTAAATCTTCGTAGGGTTTGGCTGGCCTTTGTAAACATTTTTGGGGTCAAATTTTTTTTCCTTTTCTTCAAATTTCATTTTGATTTCTCTTGCATTTTCAATTTTTCCTAGGGGTATTGATCTGTAAAAACAAGATCTGTATCCTACATGGCAACTCGAACCATTTCCTATATCAACACTTAACCAAACCGCATCCTGGTCATCATCAATTCTTATTTCTTTTATTTTTTGAATAAAACCACTTGTTTTACCTTTGTGCCAAACTTGTTTCCTTGATCGGCTCCAATAATGTGCTTCCTTAGTTTCAATTGTCTTTTTTAACGCTTCAACATTCATAAAGCCAAGCATTAAAATTTCTTTTGTATTAACACATGTAGTAACAACAGGAATTAAACCGTCATTATCAAACTTGGGTGATAATAGGCTACCTTCTTCGATCTCTGTGACACTTTCTCTTTTTTTAAACATATATTTTCAATTATTTAACATAATAAACAGTATAATAAATATTTTAAAAAACTTAATTAATAGGTATAAGGTTTCTATGAAAATTGTTAAAGATATTCAAAAACAACAATCTAGCTCAAAAATTAGTGATAAAGAGGCCGAAGAGGCTATCAAAACTATACTAGAATGGATGGGAGAAGACCCAAATAGAGAGGGTTTATTAGAAACTCCCAAAAGAGTAGTCAAAGCATTTAAAGAATATTTTAAGGGATATTCACAAGATCCAAATCTTGTATTAGAAAAAACTTTTGGAGACGTAGAAGGTTACAGTGACATGGTCGTTCAAAAAAATATATCTATTCAGAGTCATTGTGAACATCACATGGCTCCAATCATTGGTAAAGCGCATGTAGCATACATTCCAAACCAAAGAGTAGTTGGGCTAAGTAAAATTGCTAGAGTTGTAGAGATTTTTTCAAAAAGATTGCAAACTCAAGAAAGACTTACAGTTCAAATAGCAAAAACGTTGATGGAAAGTTTAGATGCAAAAGGAGTTGCAGTAACGATAGATTCAACCCACCATTGTATGACAATGAGGGGAATTAAGAAAGAACAGGCAACAACTGTAACAAATTTTTATTTAGGTCAGTTTAAAGACGACTTGAGCTATCAAAATAGATATTTGCGATTTATTGCGAAATAATATTTACTACATAACATGTCTGATAATTTTAATGCATTGGTCATAAACCAAGAAGGTGAAAAGTTTTCAAGAGAAATAAAAAAAATTGATAAATCCTTTTTAAAGCATGGAGATGTTTTAGTAAAAGTAGATTACTCAACTTTGAATTTCAAAGATGCATTGATACTTAAAAATGGTGCAAGGTTAGTAAAAGAGTTTCCACACATCCCAGGCATTGATTTTGCAGGAACAGTCGTTGAAAGCAAAAGTGATAAATTCAAAGAAGGTGACGAAATAATTCAAACTGGCTGGAGGGTTGGTGAAATATTTTATGGCGGCTATTCTCAATATGCAAAAGTTGATTCAAACTTTTTAGTAAAAAAACCAAAAGAAATTACATCTCGACAAGCTATGATGTTAGGTACAGCTGGCTTGACTGCAATTCAGTGTGCTTTTACCACAAAACAAACTAGAGAAATTTTATTATTAGGCGAAAAAGTAAATGATGTAATTGTAACTGGTGCCTCAGGTGGAGTTGGAAGTATTGCAGTTATGATTTTAAGTAAACTTGGTTGCAATGTAACTGCAGCAACTACGAAACCGAACGAGGAATATTTGAAATCTTTAGGCGCAAAAAACATAATAAAATCAGGTGACTTAGATAAAGATGCAAGACCTTTAGATAAAGGATTATATGATGGGGCAGTAGATACAGTTGGAGGAAATATTTTAGCAAATATTCTTTCACATGTTAAGCCTAGCGGTATTGTTGCAGCTTGCGGTAACGCTTCAAGTATTAAATTGAATACGACTGTAATGCCATTTATCATTAGAGGTGTTAAACTTTGGGGAATAGACTCTGTAAGTGTATCAATTAAAAGAAGAAACTTCTTATGGGGTGAAATGCATAAGCTTGTTGATTTTGATTTGTTAGATAAATCAATTAAAGAAATAAATTTAAACCAACTTTTGGAAGAATATCCAAAGATGCTAGAAGGCAAAACATCGGGGAGATATATAATAAATCTTAATAAATAATGGATTGGGATAAACTCAAAATTTTCCATGCAGTTGCAGAAGCTGGAAGTTTTACCAGCGCCACAGTCAATTTAAACTTAAGCCAATCTGCTATAAGCCGTCAAATTCAGTCACTTGAAGATGATTTAAATGTAAAATTATTTGAAAGACACGCAAGAGGTTTGACTTTAACAGAAAATGGTGAGTATGTTTTTAAAACAGCTCATGAAGTTATAAGTAAATTGAGAGAAGTAGAGACCTCATTAGGAGATAAAAAAAACAAACCATCAGGAAAACTTACTGTAACTACCGTTGTAAGTTTTGGCACAACTTGGTTAACTCCGAGAATTCAAGAATTTATGCAGCTTAATCCTGAGATAGAGGTTGAACTAATTTTTGATGATAAAGAATTAGATTTAAGTACCAGACAAGCTGATATAGGGATTTTTATGCGTAGACCAAAGCAGCTGAACTATATTCAGAAAAAATTAATTGATATTAATTACCACATTTATGGTTCGCCCAAATATCTTGAAAAAAATGGTTACCCGAAAAGTGTAAATGATCTAAATAACCATAAATTTATTTCTTTTGGAAGAGGAGCTCCTTCACCTGTATTTAATCCAGATTGGGCCCTCAAACTTGGATTGAAAGATGGAGCTAAAAAAAGAAAAACAGTCATGAAAGTTAATAGTGTTTATGGCTTACTTTTAGCGGTTCAAAGTGGAGTGGGATTAGCCGCTTTGCCAGATTATATAACAGTCAACCAACCAAATATTGTAAAGATATTGCCAAAAATTGAAGGACCTATTACTGAAGCTCATTTTGTATATCCTCAATCTTTAAAAAATGTAGCTAGAGTTCAAGCTTTCAGAAACTTTCTATACAGCAAAATATCAGAGTGGAAATTTTAATATTTCCTTGACCCCTGCGTCATTTTATGCGATTGATAATCATTATCAATGAGAATAATTCTCATTCTCATTAGTGCGGAGGAAGGAAATAACAATGAAAAAAGTAAGTATACTAACAATACTATTTACTTTAATCGCTGGTTTTACAATTTCTTCGGAAGTTAATGTTTTTAATGCAAGACATTACAAAGCAGATGCTGAACTTTACAACAAGTTCACGGCAAAAACTGGTATCAAAGTAAATTTAATCAATGGCAAAGCAGGGGCTTTAGAAAAAAGAATGATCGAAGAGGGAGCAGACTCATCTGCTGATCTTTATATTACTGCTGACGCTGGAAGATGTGGAGTGTTTAAGGCAAAAGGAATGACACAAGGTGGTTTAACTTCTGCAGCAATTAAAGCGGCAGTGCCTTCAAACTTCAGAACTTCGCACTGGACTGGTATCGCTAAAAGAGCGAGAATAGTTTATTACGCTCCAGAGAGAGTAAGTGGTGCAGAGCTAGCTGGTTTAACTTATGAAAGTTTAGCTGATCCGAAATGGAAAGGTAGATTAGTAATTAGAAAATCTAGTAATATATACAATAAATCTTTAGTAGCTTCATTGGTTAAAAACAATGGAAAAGCAGCAACAGCTGAATGGGCTAAAGGAGTTGTATCTAACATGGCTAGAACACCAAAAGGAAATGACAGAGCACAAATAATGGCAGTTGCAGCAGGTGAAGCAGATATCGCTGTAGCTAATACTTATTATTTAGCTTTGATGTTATCTGGAAAAAAAGGTGCTGAACAACAAACAGCAGCAAAAAAAGTTAAAGCGTTTTTTCCTAATCAAAATGATAGAGGAACGCACATGAACATAAGCTGCGCTGCTTTAGTTAAAGGTGCTCCAAACAAAGATAACGCAATCAAACTTGTGGAATTTTTATTAACACCAGAGTCTCAAGAACACTTTGTTAATAATACATTTGAATTCCCGATGATCGGTGGCGTTTCAGCAAATCCATTAGTAGTTAACAACATTGGTTTAGATTTTAAACAAGATCTAAAAACAAAAGTTTCTAGTTATGGTGCTAAACAAGCTGATGCATTAGAAGTAATGACAGCTGCTGGTTGGAAATAACATGGAAGATAAAAAAGAATTTATTACTGAAATTGATTTAAATAAATCTTCTGAGGGATGCTCTCCGTGTGTCTCAGAGTGTAAAAAAATCAATCAAAGAATAAATAAAAGAAATTTATCTGATATTAATGAACAGGAGGTTCCGCACATCCTAAAGGTTTTTGATTTTTAGATAATTCTTTGAAAATATGCTCGTGATTAAGATCTCCTTTTCACGGGCATTTTTATTTTCATGATTATAAGGCGGATTATAATATGAATAAATTTAATGTTTGGTCTCTAAGCTCGTTTATAATCTCATTTGTTGTTATTATTCCTATCATAACTGTTTCAGTAAGTTTTTTTGAAGAAACAAGTAATTACTATCAAATATTAAAAGATACTTTTCTATTGGAGTATATATTCAATTCTGCAGTTTTATTAATTGGTGTTTTAATCTTAACTTTTTTAATGGGTACCGGCTCTGCTTACTTAGTTTCCTTTTACAATTTTCCTGGAAGTAATTTTTTTAAGTGGACTTTAATATTATCTTTTGCTGTTCCACCATATATCTATGCATATTCATTAACATCTTTTTTTGAAAATTATGGAACAGCCTACACAATATTAAAAAATATTTTTGGAGACGCTAATTATAATAGTCATATACCAAAATTTGATGGAATAGCTGGAGCTATACTTTCAATATCTTTTTCTTTATTCGCTTATGTTTATATTTTAACAAGAGCATCCTTTTTATATCAGTCACAAAATCTTATTGATTTAGGAAGAAACCTAGGATTTTCAAAATTTAAAGTTTTTCTAAGAATAATTTTACCTTCGGCTAGACCAGCAATTATCGCAGGTTTATCATTGGTCGCGATGGAGACTTTAGCAGAGTTTGGTGCTGTTGATTTTTTTTCGATAAATACTCTTACAACAGGCATTTATAATTCATGGATAACTTTTGATGATCTTGCTTTCGCAAATCAAATTTCATTTTTTTTATTATTATTTATTTTTGCCCTTTTTTTCTTAGAAAATCTTTCAAGAAAAAAAGCTAAATACCACTCCAACATGAAGGGTGGCTTTAAGAAGAAGGAAAAACAGGACCTTTCGGGAGGCTCAGCAATATTAGCATTTACCTTCTGTTTTGTGATTTTTTTCATGAGTTTTCTATTTCCATTAAGCCAGATGTTTTACTGGACGTTAAAGTTTTCAGATAATTTATTTGATATAAAAATTTACGAGCTTTTATGGAATACGCTATACTTGGTCTTCTTATCGTTTTTCGTTTTAATAATCCTATCTTTTGTCTCAAACTATGGAAATAGAATTTCTAAGAGTAAATTTTTAAATAGTTTAACAACTTTATCAATTTCTGGGTATGCAATACCTGGTGTTATTTTAGCAGTCGCTTTTATTACTTTTATAGCATGGCTTGATAACAGCATTATAAAAGCGATGGGTTTTACATCGGTAAAGAAAGTTTTCTTTGGTTCTATTTTAGGACTAATCATTATTTACTTTATTAGGTTTTATTCGCTAGCATGTAATGGAATAAAATCAGGATACGAGAAAATTAATATTTCTGTTGATGAAAATGCTTATTTATTAGGTTATTCAAAACTAAAAACTTTCGCAAAAATTCATGTTCCGTATCTAAAAAATTCAGTTCTATTCGTCGGGATTTTAATTTCATTAGAAATAATAAGAGAGCTTCCAATTACTTTAATATTAAGACCTTTCAATTTCGAGACTTTTGCAACAACTGCATATATTTACGCATCTGAGGACCTTTTAGAGGCAGCTGCTGCACCATCTTTATTTTTGATTTTAATTGCAAGTTTCTTTATTTTACTTAGTTCAAAATATATCTTAAGAGATAATGATGAATAATTTTTTTGAAATTAAAAACGCAACTTTTAAAGTTGGTGGTAAAGAAAAGATTAAGAATTTATCAATCGAGATTAAAAATGAAGGAGACATTGTTTGTTTATTAGGACCCTCAGGAATAGGTAAAACCACAATACTTAGAACGATTGCTGGCTTAGAACAATTGGAAAATGGTGAAATTATTTTAAAGGATAAAGTTATCTCGTCAACAAATGAACATTTGGAACCAGAAAAAAGAAAAATTGCTTTATCATTTCAAGAAAATAGTCTTTTTCCACATCATTCAATTTATAAAAATATAATTTTAGGAATACCAAAATCAGGTCCCAAAAAAATTAATGTTGAAGAAATTACAAAGTTTTTAAATATTGATCATGTATTAGATAAATTCCCTCACCAAATAAGTGCAGGTGAAGCTCAAAGAGTATCATTAGCAAGATCTTTATGTGTTGAACCTGATTTGCTTTTATTAGATGAACCATTGTCTAATATCGATCAAAATTTTAAGGAAGAAATTCAAACAAAACTTAAAAAAATTATTAAAGATTTTAAGATTACAACTATTATTGTTACTCACGACTCCTATGAAGCTTTTTATTTAGCAGACATGTGTGGAATATTATTAGATCAAAAATTAAAACAATTTGATACTCCCTATAATGTTTATCACATACCTAATTCAATTGAGGTGGTAAAATTTTTGAATAGGGGAGTTTTGGTACCAGCAAAAGTTACAAGTCCTAAAAGTTTAGAAAACGAGGAACTAGGAACTATTACTGGAAACTTCTCAAAACCTTTCGAAATTGGATCTACAGTTAAATTGTTATTACAACCGGAAGATTTACACCATGACGATAAAAGTAATTTAAAATTTGATGTAGTTGATAAAAAATTTAGAGGTACAAATTTTATTTACTCCCTAAAAACTGACAAAAATTTTATTTTACCTGTTTTTGTACACTCTCATCATGTGCATCAACATGAAATAAATGAAAAGTTTGGAATAAAAAGACCAATTCACATTGAACATTTAGTTTGTTTTTAAACTAACTTTCCAAAGATTTTAATTTTTTCTTCAGTTTATCTGGTAGATTTTCGAACCATACCTTTTCTTGACCTGATATAGGTAGCACCTCTCCGTACTCAACCATTTGGGATGGTTCTAAATCAACAATATAAACCCAAACATTTGATTGATCTAATTTGGTTTCTTTCGCTAATAACTTTTTTAATTGATCAATAAGATCGTCTTTGACCTCTTTAGAACGTCCTGCTCTTATTTGACCATTAAGATAAATTTGTTTATCCTTAATAACTTTCCCCCCCATAAAATGACAATTCTTTTTAGTTTCATTAAAAATGACTTGTGCAAAATATGTATTTGCTCCAGTAGTTTTGCTGTGAATTTTTGTTATACCCTCTGCGATTGACTTTTTTTTACTCTCATCTAATTCAATATTTGATGTGATAACAGTATATGTTGGCATTACTTATTTTAACTAGCGAAAATTTATTTTTCAACTATAATTAAAACATGGGGTGTCTTTAAAGACTGAGATTATACCCATAGAACCTGTCCGGTAATTCAGAAAGGGAAAACATTGGATAAAACTTATTTTTTAACTCAAACTTCATCACTAACGCTCGTTATTGTAATAAGTCTGATGTTTGTTTTTTTGGGCCTATATAATTCAAAAAAACATCAAGGACTTAATAATTATTTAACTGCAAACAGAAATATTGGATTATTTTCTTTAACAACAAGCTTAACAGCCTCAGCGCTAGGTGCATGGATTTTATTTGGTCCAGTTTCGGCGGCTACTTGGGGAGGAATAGGAGCTGTTATTGGATATTCACTTGGAACAGCTTTTCCAATGTTTTTCTTAGTTTATCTTGGAAAAAAAATTAGAAAAGAATTCCCTAAAGGCTCTTCTTTAATTGAATTTATGCGTAAGAAGTTTGGAAAAAGCTTATTCAAACTTATTTTATTGATGACAATTTTTTATATGTTCATTTTTTTGTGTGCTGAGGTAACAGCAGTTGCTGTCTTAATAAATTATATTTCAGGTACAAAGCTTTGGATAACTGCTTTAATTGTCTTATTATCTACACTTGCATATACTTTATATGGAGGTTTAAGAGCCTCTATATTTACTGATAATATTCAAATGATCGTCATAGGAGTCCTTTTATTAATTTCCTTATTTTATATAAAAAGTTTTATTGGATCTGAATTTTCCTTTGAATTTATAAATAAAAAAAATCCTCAGCTTTTAAGTTCCTCATACATTCCTAGTTATACTGCAGGTTTGACTTTTTTTATAGCAGTTGCAGCAACCAATCTATTTCATCAAGGTAATTGGCAAAGGGTATATGCAGCAAAAAATTCTGAAACTTTAAGAAAAAGTCTAATTATATCTTTTTTTATAATTATACCTGTAGTTTTTTATATGGGTTTTACGGGAATGGTCGCCTTTTCATTAGATCCAACTACTAGGCCTGATCTTGGATTTTTTATGTTATTACTCAAAGAGCAAAAAGAATTGTTATCGCTATTAATAATTGTATTAGGTTTAGCTTTAACAATTTCTACCGTTGATACTTTAGTGAATGCAATATCAAGTCTAATAGTAGTTGACGGTAAAGCATTATTCAAATTTAATAAAAAGATAAATTACTTTAACTTGTCTACATATATCATCTTATTTTTATCTTTTATCTCTTTTATAGTTGCATCTAAAGGATATGATATTTTGTATTTATTTTTGTTAGCCGATTTATTTTGTTGTGCGTTTGTACTCACAGTTTTTTATAGTTTTTACAATAAAAAAATTAATGAGAATACGGCGTATATTTCAATTGTTTTAGGTTTGATTTTGGGATTTTTATTATTTCCAACACCAGACTTTTCAAAAAGTTTATTAGTTGGAATTATAGCACCTACTGAATTTTTTCCATCGTTTTTAGTCCAAAATTTACTTTTTTGGTCATTTATTGCCGCAACACTAGGACCAATGATATCTTGGAAAATAAAGTAAAATCAGTATTATAAACCTAATGCTTAATTTTATATTACCATTTCTAATTCTTATTCTTGTTGTTGTTTTTATTCACGAATATGGACATTATTATTTTGCAAAAAAATATGGTGTTAAGGTTACTGATTTTTCAATTGGATTTGGAAAGGAAATATTTGGTTGGAACGATAGCTCAGGTACAAGATGGAAGATATGCTGGATTCCATTAGGCGGCTATGTAAAATTTTTTGGTGATAGAAATGTTTTTTCACAAGCTGACCAAGAGGAATTAATTAAAAAGTATGATGGAAACGAAAGGCAAAAACTTTTTGTTTTAAAACCTCTTTATCAAAGAGCTATAATAGTTGCTGCAGGTCCAATAGCTAACTTTTTGTTAGCAATACTCATATTTTTCATGATCAACATTTTTGTCGGTAAAGACTTTACCCCACCAATGATTAGTGAAGTTACTAAGGAAAGTCCCGCTTATGTTGCTGGACTGGAGAAAAATGATGTAATTTTATCAATTGATAAAAACGAAGTAAAAAGCATTTTGGATGTTTCAAAATTTATAACAATGTCCACTTCAGAATTTATTGACTTTAAAGTCTCAAGGTATGATAAAGAGATTTTAATAAAGGTAAAACCTCAGACTTTAGATGGCGAAGATAATCTTGGTAATAAGGTTAAAAAAAGAACAGTTGGAATAAAAATTATTCCATATCAAAATACAATTAATCATCAAAAGCTGGGCCCAGCCAAAGCCATTTATTATTCAGTTTCTGAAGTATATTATGTCACCACCTCAACTTTAAAGTACTTAGGATCTATAATTGCGGGTTCAGGGGATAGTTCTCAATTAGGTGGTCCTATTAGAATAGCAAAAATTTCAGGCCAAGTTGCTGAATTTGGGATATTACCATTTTTAAGTATGATGGCTTATATATCTATAAGTTTAGGTTTAATTAATTTATTCCCAATACCATTATTAGATGGGGGTCATTTAATGTTTTATGGTTTTGAAAAAGTTTTAGGTAAGCCATTAAGTCAAAAAACACAGGAAGGTTTTTTTCGAATCGGAATGTTTTTGCTTTTATCTTTAATGTTTTTTGCAACTATGAATGACTTAAGAGATTTAGGCCTTTTTTAACTTATATATAAAGAGCATCAAAAAAACCAGCAAAAACAAGGTTTTTTTATACACAATATCTTGTGTTAAAAACCAAATTAAACACTAAAAAAAAGCTTGATTTTAAAGGCATTTTGTAAACTATGTTAATTAACCCTTAAAACCGGAGCTAAAATGAACAAAAAACAATTAGTTGCTAAATTGGCAGGTTCTTTAAACCAAAGTAAAGCTGATGCTGAGCGAACTTTTGATACCATCACAAATACGATATTAGATGCGTTGAAAAATGATGACTCAGTGAAAATCGCTGGTTTTGGAACATACAAAGTTGCTAAGAGAAAAGCTAGAATTGGAAGAAACCCAAGAACTGGGGAACAAATCCAAATTGCTGCATCTCAAAAAGTCAAGTTTTTACCTGCAAAAGCACTTAAAGAAATATTCAACAAATAAATATTTCCTCTGAACAGCCTTTATTAATATAAAAGTTAATAAAGGCTGTTTCTATATGCAAATACTGCATACCTATTTTATCCAATAAACATTAGTTTTTAAATATCCATTTTATAAAAAGGTTTCTTTAACAAGGGAGAATATTATGAAAAAACATTTAAAGAAACTAGTGGGTCCCGCAGTAAGTTTATTTTTCTTACTAAACATGACGAGTACGAGTTATGCGGATTCAACTGTTTCAGCAGAAGTAGGATTCATTTTTAATACTTTCCTTTTTCTAGTTTGTGGATTTTTAGTCATGTTTATGGCTGCAGGATTTGCAATGTTAGAAGCAGGAAGTGTAACATCTAAAAGTGTATCTGTAATTTGTGCAAAAAATATTGGATTATTTTCTATAGCTGGAATGATGTTCTGGTTATTTGGTTATAATTTAGCATATGGAATACCAGAAGGTGGATATATTGGTAGTTTTTTACCATGGTCAGATGCTAGTAAAGTAGATACTGGTTATTCTGATGGATCAGATTGGTATTTCCAAATGGTATTTTGCGCAACAACAGTTTCGATTGTTTCAGGAACATTAGCTGAAAGAATCAAACTATGGCCTTTCTTTTTATTTGCAGCAATTTTATCTGGAATTATCTATCCAATCGTAATGGGTTGGCAATGGGGTGGTGGCTGGTTAGCAGCTGCTGGATTCTCAGATTTTGCAGGTTCGACATTAGTACACTCAACAGGTGGTGCAGCGGCTTTAGCAGGAGCATTATTATTAGGTCCTAGATTAGGTAGATTTACAAAATCTGGTGCACCTGCTCCGATGAAACCATTTGCTGCTTCATCAATTCCATTAATCACAGTTGGTATATTTATTTTATGGCTGGGTTGGTTTGGATTTAATGGTGGTTCTCAATTAGCTATGGGTACTGCTGATGATGCAATTGCTGTTTCAACAATCTTTATGAATACATTTTTAGCTGGAGCTGGTGGTGTAATGGCTGCTGCTACGGTTACAAGATTAGCATTTGGTAAAACAGATGTAATTCAAATGTTAAATGGATGTATTGGTGGTCTAGTTGCAATTACAGCAGAACCATTAATGCCATCACCACTTGCAGCAATTTTAATTGGTGCAGTCGGGGGTGTAATAGTTGTTTACGGAACAAAATTACTTTTTTCTCTAAAAATTGACGATGTAGTAGGTGCAGTTCCTGCACACTTATTCGCTGGTATTTGGGGTACATTAGCTGTTCCAATAACAAATCCAGACACAACTTTTGGAGCTCAGTTTTTAGGTGTAATCTCAATCAACGTATTTGTGTTTATAGTAGCCCTCGCAGTATGGGGAATTATGAAGAGTACGATTGGTATAAGGTTAAGTAAAGAAGCTGAACTTAAAGGAACCGACGTCGTAGAAACAGGCGTAATCGGTTACGCAATAAGAGATTAATCATCTCTCCCTCTTGGTTAGACGATTAAAAGGCCTCCTAGAAATAGGAGGCCTTTTTTATTTATTCAAAATATAATTCAAAACTTCTTGAGCATGATTTTTTACCCGGACAGATCTCCATTCTTTAATAATCTTTTTGTTTTTGATCAAGAAACTACTTCTTATTAATCCCATAAATTCTTTACCCATAAATTGCTTCTTTCCCCAAACTTTATATGACTTTATTGCAATTTTTTTTTCATCAGAAAGTAAATCAAATTTAATTTTATATTTTTTTTTAAATTTTTTATGACTTTCCAAACTATCTTTTGATATCCCGTACACATTACAATTATTTTTTGAAAATTTTCCTATAAGACTATTGAAATCCTTTGTTTCTAATGTACACCCAGGGGTATCATCTTTTGGGTAAAAATATAAAACAATAAGTTTTGATTTAATTTTGTTTAATTCTACAATTTTATTAGAGGTGCTTATTAACTTAAAATTTGGTGCTTTTATGGTCATTTGTCAATTTTATTTTCTTCCCAAAGTTTTTTTATGTCTATAAATGGGGATAAACCGTAACTTGAATTAACGTTAGTCATATGTACCGCTAATGATTTCATAGGTGAAATACCAATTTCACTCTCCAAAATTTCATTTAAATATTTTTCAAAAGGTTCGTGTCTTTTCTCGCAAGTTTTTTCAAAGTTATCTATATATTTTTGAAACATTTTCTTTGAGATCATAAATGTGCAAAGCATTTTTGTGATCGTTCGCCAATGTTGTTGACTTCCAATTAATATGTTTGTTTTTTCATTATTCATATAATTAAAGGGATAATCGCTTGGACAAACTATAATTTCATCCTTATGTTGAGAGCTTACTCTTTCATAGGTATTCAACATATCAACCAATGAATGCTCATAATGAAGATAGTCATCCTCTACAAAATATATGAGATCAGATTGATCTTTTTTTGCAACTTCGAAGCATTTTAATAAACTTGAGAGATTTCCAAACGTTTCTTGATTTTTTTCAGCCGCTATTTTTTCTTTATGTTCACTTTTATCGTGATTAATAATTTCACAGTCTATACTATGGGTGTTTATTAGGTCTTTTAATTTTTTTAGATTTTCATCTCTTGAATTGTCATCAATAACTTGAAATTTTATCAAAGTATTTGGTTTAAGTTCCTTAGTTTTTTTAATCGATTTAATTACAGAATTTAAACATCTTAAAGCATACTCAATTTTAGGTTTTTCAAATATTCTTTTTTTGTTTTGATCCCAAATTTCGATATTGGTATTTGTTCTAAAAATAATGCTTAAACTTTGAATTTTTCTAGTTAATTTTACTTCACCCAAAGGTAATACTATCGACTTTTTAATATTTGAGAGTTCTTCATTTAATTCCTTATTCAAAGTAGGAGAATTAAATTCACTTTGATCAATAATTTCAAAACCTAATAATTTAGAAAACTTAATGAATATTTTTTTAAAGATGTTTTTTTTCATTTAATCTGGTATTACAATATATATAATTATGACAATTAAATCATCCAAAGAACTTGTAAATGATGCATTGAAAGAAATCAAAACGATTTCTCACACCGCGGCTTCAAAATTACATAAAGATGGTAGCTGTAATTTGATTGATATAAGGGATGTAAGAGAACTTGAAAAAGAGGGAAGAGTAGAAGGTTCATTACACATACCAAGAGGAATGCTTGAATTTTGGATTGATCCAAACAGCGCATATTATAAACAAGGAAAAATCGATCCATCTAAAGAAATAGTTCTTTTTTGTGCAGGAGGATTAAGATCTGCATTGGCAGCAAAATCACTTCAAGATATGGGTTTTAAAAATGTATCTCATGTTGACGGAGGTTTCAGTGCTATTAAAGATGGTGACTTTGAAATTAGTTAGAAAATTCCTCTATAGCATAATCTAATCTGTCCTGACCCCAAAATATTTTATCATTACAAATAAATGTTGGTGCGCCAAAGATTTTCTTATCGAAAGCATCTTGTGTTAGTTTGATCAATTTTTCTTTTGTCTCTTTTTTACTAATACTTTTTAAAAAATTATCTACATCAATTTGAAGATCTTTCAGTTTTTCTTTAAAATTCTTATCATCAGAGAGATTTATATTGTCTCTCCAATATGCATCAAAAAAACAATCGATATACTTATCTGATATATCTTTATTCGTAACTAACGATCCTCTCATTAGATTAAGAGAGCTTATTGGAAAATAATCATTAAATTTGAAATCGATCTTGAGTTTTTTTGAAACCATTTCACAGTCTCGTCTCATAAATTCATTTTTATTTTTTATAAAGGCATTTGCCGTAATTCCTGCTAACTTATGCAATCCTCCTAAAAGCATAGGACAATAAATAAATTTTATAGAATTTTTTTTTTGAATTTCTCTGATTTTTTTATGAGCTATATAAGTGTAGGGGCTTGAAAAATCATAATAAAATTGAATAGATTTAGTCATACAATGACATTCTTCTTGCGAAAAAAATCCTGATTAACCAATAAATGAATAATCCAAGAGGACCTATAAAATAAGTAATTAACAAAGGGAATAAAGTTAAAAATTTTGAAATTGAGAGCTTAATACTGTCAGACACAATCCATGCTCCACAAAATAAGTTTACTGCTAAAAAATGACACCAAAACATTATTAAAAAACCATTTTCTGAAAAAAGATCTGATAAGTTTTCAAAGCTTAAATAAAGTGTAAAATTATTCTGAAAATTGTAATCTGATATAAAAAAATAGTATAACAGATAAATGTAAACGAAGGAGAAGATCATAAAGGGAAAAATTGATCTTACTAAATATTTACTCATAAATGAATGAGGAAAAAAAAATAGAATAATCCAAAAGGGTAGAACACCTAAATTCAACCAAAGATAGATCATTTCAATCGTAAAGAAATTATTAATTTGTTCAATCATTTAAGGTTATAATATAATAAAAATTATAATGATTCCCTTAAAAAATAAAAAAAAAAATTTAGAATTTACTGTATCTGAGATACGAGATTTTTCCTTAAAATACATTGAAAAATATGCTCCGTCTAAACAACAACTTAGAACGTATTTATTGAAGAAATATTTAAAGTCTGGTTCCACAAACATGAAAAAGGGCAATTATCAAAACCTGATAGATATTGTATTGTCAGATTTGGAACAATCCAAGTTTATTAATGATAAGTTTTATTCTGAGAGCAAAGCGAAAAATTTGATTCAAAGAGGTAGCTCAATTAACAAAATTAGAAGCTACCTGATGTCAAAAGGAATTAATGATAAATTTGTTAAGGAAACTTTAGATAAAATTAAAGAAAATAACGATGATCAAGATTTTTTTTCTGCAATAAAACTTTGTAAAAAGAAAAAAATTGGCCCGCATAGATCCGAAGATAATAGGCCCATTTTTTTTAAAAAAGATATTGGCATATTGGCTAGAAATGGATTTAGTTTTGAAACATCAAAAAGAATAATGGATTTATCAAAAGATGAATATGAGAAAATTATTCGTCTTTTGTAGTTTTCTCGTTTTTTTTTTTCAAATAATAATCTATCTTGGATTTGATATAGTTTTTTACTACTACGAAAACTATCAAGCCAAAAATAGAAACTGATACTATAATAATTAATATAATTCTTAATTGTTCATCCATTATTTAATCTTGCACTTTTCAAAATTATACCTGGGTTTTTAAAATCCTTTTTTCCATAATAAATTTTTTCTCCATTCATGTCAGTAATAGACCCACCAGAATTACTTAAGATTGCATCACCTGCTGCGATGTCCCACTCAGATGCTCTTGGTTCAGCTACATAAAGATCAAACTCACCTGCTGCAATTACACAAAACTTAAGAGAACTTTTCATTTTTGTGTAACTAGTTACTTTAAATTTGTCATGGATATCTTTAATTTCATTTTTAAGTTTATCTGAATAACTTACAGCCTTAATATTTTCTTTGTCACTGGTATTTATTTTAATGTTTAACAACTGAGCTTTATCATTAATTATTTCGAATGAATTTCCATCGCCATATGTATAAAATAATCTATTTTTCGCTGGAGCGCTGATAATACCTATTTCAGGAACTTTATTAATAATTAGGGCAGCATTTAAAGTAAATTCGTCTTTATCATTAATATAATCATAAGTGCCATCTATTGGATCGATAAGCCAAAAAGTTGATAAGTCATCTAAATTTTTGTTTGAGGAAGTTTCCTCCGAAACTATAAGAATATCTGGTGTTAATTTGCTAATTTTATCTATCAATAAATTATTTACCTCAAGATCCCCATTTGTTACAGGGGTATTATCTTCCTTAATAGTTTCTTTAAGACCTTTCTTTCTTAATGACAAAGATAATTTACTTGCTGTTTGAAAAGTACCAATTAAATCTAGTACAATTTTTTTTTTTTCTTCTAAATTCATTTTTTATCAAATTTTTATTAATTCAATTAAATAAGCGTTGATTACTTTTTTACCAACATTTTCAAAATTTACAGTAACTTTTTCTTTTATAATTGATTGTACTTGGCCGATTCCCCAATCTTTATTTTTAGGATTAATCACTTTGTCACCTGGTTCATAATCTAAAATCATTTAATTTAGTTTTTTAAATAAAAATAGTATAAATTCAAAGTTTATGAAAAACAATTTAAACTCAATAGGAATTGACAAAAAGACAAAAGATACAGTCGTAGTTGTTGCAATGTCAGGAGGAGTAGACTCTTCAACAGTTGCTGGATTAATGAAAAAAGAAGGTTACAAAGTTATTGGTATTACACTTAAACTTTATGATGATACCAAACAAGTCTCACAATCGAAACAATGTTGCGCTGGACAAGATATATTAGATGCAAAAAGAGTAGCCCATAAATTGGATATCGATCATAAAATTCTTTATTACCAAAATAAATTTAAAGAGGGAGTTATTGATAATTTTGTTGAGAGCTACTTAAAAGGTGAAACTCCAATACCGTGTGTTCAGTGTAATCAAACAGTAAAATTCAAAGATCTTTTTATGGAAGCAAAAGATTTAAAAGCAGATGCCTTGATAACTGGCCATTATGTAAGATCGATATTTGATGGAAAAAAAAATGAAATGTATCGTGCAGAGGATCATAATAGGGATCAAAGCTATTTTCTATTTAATACAAAAAGGGATCAGCTTAATTTTTTAAGATTTCCTCTAGGAAACTTACTGAAAGATGAGACAAGAGAAATTGCAAAAAAACTTGATTTAAATGTAGCAGATAAACCAGATAGTCAGGATATTTGTTTTGTTCCTAACGGTGACTATTCATCTGTAATTAAAAAATTTGAACCTAAAGCGTTTGTAAAAGGAAATATCAAAAATATTGAGGGAAAGGTAATAGGGGTCCATGATGGAATAGTAAATTTTACAATCGGACAAAGAAGAGGCATTAAGGTTTCTGATAAAGATCCATTCTATGTTTTAGAAATTGATCCAAAGAGGAATGAAATAATTGTTGGGCCAAAAAAATACTTAGCAAAAAGAATTATTAATTTAGATAATCTTAATATTTTATGTGATGGTAGCGAATTGAATGAAAAAGTTTATGTAAAGATAAGATCAACAGGGAAGTTGATTCCTTCAAAAGTTGAGTTATCAGGTTCAAAAGCTCAAGTAAATTTGATGGAGGATGAATTTGGCGTTTCCCCAGGTCAAGCTTGTGTTTTTTATCAAAAAAATAAAAATGGTTATAAAGTCTTAGGCGGAGGATGGATCTCTAAATAATGATTTTTTCCATATTAAAAAAGATAAAAAATAATAAATCAATAATATTAAAAAGTAGTTCCACTCTAAAATATAGTCAACTTTTGCAGCTAAGTCGTAAAAAACAAGAATTAATAATAATATTAAACTACCTATACAAATAAAAAGGACGAAAGTTAATTTGGATATTAAAACTTTTTCGTAAAAATAATCTTTTAAATTATTTCTTTGTTTCCATATCAATTTGAGCAAATAAGCTTGAGCAAGTATTTCAAATAAAATAAAAAAAACAATATAAGATCTTCTTATTTGGTTGAATATTTCAATTTCATATTTTTTACCAAGGAAATAGACATGCAAAAATAAAAAGATTGCCGATAAAACACCAAAGATCAAAAATATATTTATACTTTTACTATTAAATATATTGCTCAACACTTTGTTGTATAATAGCCAATAAATAATCATTAAGAATACACTTAAAAACATAAGTGGTTTAAAAATAAATTTCACTGGGTAACGTTTTACTATATTGCTTATAGAGGTCTCTCCATAAATTAATGGATTAACTGAACCAGATGTACCGAAGGAAAAATTTTTTTTATTGCTTGCTATATATTCAAAAAAACTTGGAAATATTTTATAAAGGTAATAAGTCTTACCATTAAGAATACAAGACTTGCTAAATTGATCGCTTATAGTATATTTTGTCATATACATTTTTTTGTTCTTCATTACATTAAAGGCTTCTTCTTCACTTAATTTAAGCAATCCATCTTTTGAAAAATGATCAATTATTATTTCAAATTTATTACATTGACTAAGTTTTGAGATTTTTTTGTTCTCAGAACAAAACTTATTTTCATTTGTACACAAAATCTCATAAGTCGAACCCGGACTAACTTTTTTAAAGGGAATTATTTCCTCGTTGTATGAATAACTATATGAAACTAAATAATTATGAACTAATAAAGAGCCAATTAAACCTATTAAAGGCACTACAAATAATAATAAAGCGGTTATTCTTAAAAAACTAATACTTTTATGAATCAGCATTATTTAAAAATTTATTTTTTTTTATTTTTTTTTCTTGCTCTTCTTTTTTTTGAGCCCATTTTTCTACGACCTCTGTGCTTCTTTGGGTAACCCATCTTTATCTCCTATTAATTATTTTATTGACTTATATAAGGGATATAGCATTGTCCCCATAAGTATTCAATTTTTTTATGGGCTACTCATTTAAAACATTTTTAAAACATACAGCCAAAGATTTTCATAATCAGTCGGTAAATCCGCCTGTAGTGCGGGCATCAACTATTATTTTTAAATCCATGCAAGACATTAGAAAAACTCAAAAGAAAAATATCAAAGACCCAACTGGTGGCCATTATGATTATGGAAGGCAAGGAACATCAACAACACACACACTTTCAAAAATTTTAACAAAATTGGAAGAGTCATATCATGTTTTTTTAACACCAACTGGTTTTGGCTCTGTTTTTTTAGCAATATTCAGTGTTGTAAGACCCGGGGATGAAATAATAGTCGCTGACCCTGTTTACGGCCCTACACGATTGTTAACTAAAGATTATTTAAAAGAATTTAATATTAATACGAAATTTTATAATCCTCATGACCTAAATACGATCAAAAAAAATATAAGTAAAAAAACAAAACTTATATTTGTTGAGTGTCCTGGCAGTAATTCCTTTGAGTTTCAAGACCTATCAAAAATAATCTCTATAGCAAATAAAAAAAAGATTTTTACAGCAATTGATAATACGTGGGGAACTCCATATTTTCTTAAGCCAATAAAGTTAGGTTTCGACATGTCCATTGTCTCAGCTACCAAATATTATTCTGGACACTCTGATGTAATGGGTGGCAGTTTAGCAGTAAACAAAAAAGTTTTCAAAAAGGTCCAATTAGCTGAAAAAATTACAGGACTTAGAATGGGACCCGACGATGCTTATTTAGTAACTAGAGGTTTAAGAACTCTAGATGTGAGATTGGATAGACATGAATCGAATGCTATGAAAGTTGCAAGTTTCTTGTCTAAGCACAAAAAAATTAAACTTTTATATCCATTTAAAAAAGGTTCCTTAAACTACAACCTTTGGAAAAAATATTATAAAGGAGCATCTGGCTTAATGGGTTTAAGAATTAAAGCATCAAAAAAAAAAGTTATAAAGTTTGTCAATTCTCTAAAATTATTTGGATATGGATATAGTTGGGGAGGTTTTGAAAGTTTGGCATTACATCAAGAAATTAAAGAACAAGGAGATAGATCTTACTTAAATTTATCAAAAGATGAGCATATAGTAAGATTACATATTGGATTAGAGGATCCAAAAGATTTGATTGAAGATTTAAGAAGATCTCTTAAATTCATCAAATGAGTTCAGAAAAATTTATTCAAAATAAACTAGCTCTAACGACATTGATTTGTGCGTGTGTAGTAGTTTTAATGTCTTTGAGTGTAAGACAAGTTTTTGGAATGTTTTTCATTGACTTTAATAATGATTTAGGAATTTCAAATACTGAATTTGGTTTAGCTATAGGTATTCAAATGCTAGGTTGGGGACTATCTGGCCCAATTTTCGGAGTTCTCGCAGACAAATATGGAGGCCACAAATCAATTATCCTTGCATTTCTTTTTTACATCCTTGGAGTTTATTTTTTATATGCAGGTCCCAATACTGGGATTTACTTTCAAATCAGTTTAGGAGTTTTAATTGGTATTGGTTGTGGAGGTACAGCAATTAGTATCCCAATGTCAATTGTTGGTAAACACTTTCCATTATCTAATAGAACAATTGCGATGAGCATGGTTACAGCTGTCGGTTCTTTTGGTTATTTCCTTTCACCACTTTTTACAAATTATTCCTTACAAAGTAATGGGTGGGTAAATACCCTTTTTTATTTCATGATATTTTTATCTATAGGATTAATATTTGCTTATTTTGTTAGATCGCCACAGCTAGATAAAACGAATGATGCTCACAATGATCAAGGATCTTTAGATGCTCTTAAAGAAGCATTTCGAAACAAAAGTTATGTTTTGTTGGTTTCAGGATTCTTCGTATGTGGTTTTCATATTACTTTAGTTGGAACTCATGTGCCAAAATATGTAGCAGACAGAGGTCTAGATGATTGGACTGCAGCGATGATTTTATCTTTAATAGGTTTTTTTAATATCATTGGTTCTTTGTTAAGTGGCTATTTATCTACAAAGATGAGTAAAAAAATTATCTTAAGTTCTATCTATTTTTTAAGAGGTATCTCAATTTGTTTTTTTATTTTTTTACCTCCAAGCACTCTTTCATCAATAATATTTGGTGCTAGCTTTGGTTTTTTATGGTTATCCACTGTTCCAGCTACAAGTGGAATTGTAGCTCATATTTTTGGGACTAAGTATCTTGGCCTTTTATATGGTTTAGTTTTTTTAAGTCATCAATTTGGATCTTTCTTTGGAGCATATCTTGGCGGACTTTTCTATGACATATATGGCTCTTATAACTATGCGTGGTATTTAGCAATTGCATTATCTGTTTTTGCAGGCTTAATACACTTACCAATTAAAGAGCAAGCAATTGATAGATTACAAAAAGCATAAATCGAATTTTAGTCCTTATCTGGAGAAATTATATCAATCAGATAAACCCATGATCATCTATAAACATAAAGATGGATATAAAATATTTACAGATTTTTCGAGGAGGATAGTGCTTAACAACTCAAACATAGAAAATTTTTTAAATAATATAAAAAAAAAAAAATTTAAAAGGGAACAAGACCTTTATATTGGTTTTTTTGGTTATGAAATATTATGTAACTTGCTAAATATTAGAATTAAAAATCAAAAAAAGAATGGATTTTATAAGGGTCTTTTCTATAAACCAGAAACTATAATTACTTTATCAAAAAAAATTAAAATATCTTCAAAATTAAAGAAACAGGGTTTTAATTACCACTTTCATCAAACCAAAATATTAAAACCATTTAAAGTCAACATTAACTTTGAAAAGTATAAAAGAATATTCAATCTTTTTTCAAAAAAAATCAGAGCAGGTGAGACTTATCAGATAAAAATTTGCACAAAGTATAAAAATAAATCTGAGATAGATCCGGTCAGTTTTTTTTGGAAATTAATGAAGGCAAACTCTTCTCCAGAGGCCTTTATGATTAGAGATAAGAATTACTCTGTTGTTAGTTGCTCTCCTGAAACTTTAATAGAAAAAAAGGGATTAAAGGTAACAACGAAACCAATAGCCGGAACACTAAAAAAAAATCAAAAATTAAACAAATCTAAAGCTCTCAATTTCTTTAAGAATAACAATAAAGAGACAAAAGAACATAATATGATTGTAGATATGGAGAGAAACGATTTATCAAAAATTTGTAAACCTGGAAGTGTAGTAATCAAAAGAAAAAAATATGTAGAGGAATATAAACATTTGTATCACTACGTATCTACAATAGAGGGTAAATTAAAAAACAATATCAATCTTAAAAACATTATTAAATCGATGATGCCTGGTGGGTCTGTTATAGGTTGTCCAAAAATAAGAACACTTCAACTATTAAATAGTCAAGAAAAAGAGGGACGAAATATTTTCACAGGAAGTTTCGGATTTATTAAGTTTAATATGGATATGCGATTTAACATAATAATAAGGTCAATTCTAAATTTCAAAAATGTTTCAGAGATATCAGCAGCCTCAGGTGTTGTATTGGATAGTTCATCAAAAAAAGAATTTAGCGAAAATTACATTAAAGCAAAATCATTATTGGAGTTGTTTAAATGATATATATTATTGACCATCAAGATTCTTTTACATGGAATGTGGTTCATCAATTTTCTCAATTTGATAAAGTTTATTGCTCTGATTATTTTGATATAAATAAAAAATTATTAAATAAATCAGATGTGATAGTTTTTTCCCCCGGCCCTGGTTCTCCAAAAGATTATCCAGAAACCTCAAAAATTTATAATAAATACAAGGGTAAAAAAAAAATGATTGGTGTATGTTTAGGATTTCAGTTGATTTTGTACAACGAAGGTGGAAAAATTAGACAACAAAATAAAATTTATCACGGGTATCAATCAAAAATTAAAGTAAATGGAAAAAGCAAAATTTTTAAAAAAAATAAAGTGTTTAATGTCGGAAGATATCATTCGCTAAAGTTACATGAGCCATATTTTTCAAAAAATCTCAATATTACAATGCGTTGTACAAAAACAAATACAGCGATGGCTTTTGAGGATAGTATAAATCAAATTTATGGATTTCAATTTCATCCTGACTCATTCTTAACTGAAAATGGCAATTTTTTTATTAAAAAAATCTTATCAAGCAAGTAATCAAAAAGAAATAGGATTTAAAGATTTATGGGGATCTCATGGAGTATTTACAACTATTAGACTTATCGGAAAACCTGGTAAACTTATTTTGTTTAAAAGTCACTTTAAGGGATTAATCAAATCTCTTAAAAAATATAAAATTTATTCAAAAAATATTGAGACAAATATTAAACGTTTAATTTATTCAAACATTAATAAAAATATTAATTACGACCACTTATTTCGAATTGCTCTAACAAAAAAATTTATATCAATTTCTATCCGTAAAAGACTTAAACCTAAAAAAGATTTTGAGCTTAAATTAATAAACTACAGAAGAATTGATCCTGAAACAAAAAATCTTTATTATAAAAAAATTTTAAAAGAATTGAATAAATACGACCCAACTAAAACCGACATAGCTTTAGTTTATAGGGGAAAAATTTTAGAAACCTGCACCTCAAATATTTTATTTTTCAAAAATAGAGAGTATTTTTCACCAAAAAATAATTGCTATATTGGAAACACAATTAACTATTTAAAAGGTAAGATTAAAATTTCATTTAAAGATATTTATTATAGAGATTTGAAAAAATTTGATGAAATAATGTTAATAGGCTCAGGAAAAGGTGTGACATCTGTCAAATATATCAAACAAATGAATTGGAAGAGTAAAAATAATTTCGGATATAAAAAAGTGAACAAATATTTAAATTTTTAATCATTATGAATAATCCAAATAATCCTTGTATATTCTGTAAAATTAATAAGAAAGAATTAATATTCGAAAATGATTACGCATATGCTTCTTCCGATAGTTATCCCGTTTCAAAGTTACACTCTCTAGTTGTCCCAAAGAGATGCATAGAAAATTATTTTGAATTAGACGAAAATGAAATATTAGCTTGTAATGACCTTATTAAAAAATTAAAAAAAAGAATAATGTTAGAGGATAAATCAGTAGAGGGATTTAATATAGGAACAAATGCCGGAAAGGTTGCAGGTCAATCCATTTTTCATTGCCATATACATGTGATTCCAAGAAGAAAGGGGGATGTTGATAATCCACAAGGTGGCGTAAGAAGCGTTATACCTTCAAAACAACATTATACTCGAAAAATTAAAAAATAATGTTCTTATTGGGCAAATAGTGCGCTTTAATCACTGTTGAACTCTTTTTTTAAGTATACTAGTAATAATAAAATTTTTATAAAAATATGTTTACAACCAATCCATTTGCAATTTTAGCTGAAACAATTCCAATAATAGCAATCCAATCTTTTGTAATTGTAATGGTTGGGCTAGTTATTCTAGGTACAGTATTGGATATGATACACAAAAAAAATGTAAAATATTTTTTCAATAATGCTAAAAAAGCGAAAAAATCAGCCAAAAGAGAATTGGGAACGGGTGAAAGGCTAGCGGTTATTGGTAAAACAATAATTCATGATATCGGAACTACAGCTGAACTCGGCTGGGGTAAAAGAAGAATTGCACATGTCCTAGGAATGTATGGTACAATCCTTTTTTGGATTGGTTCTGCTGCAATGATATTTTTTTATACCGATTCTCAAACTCCAAACGTATGGCCAATTCTTTGGCATGTTGGAGCAATAATGACTTGTTTGGGCGGATATTGGTTTTGGCTTTTTTTAAGAGTAGATGTTGCAGCTGAAGCAAATTCAGTATTTAGAATAATTACTGCAGATTTATTTGTGTTAGCACTCTTAGCGTCTGCTACTTTTGGTTTAATCTGGTCTTACTTACAGTTTAATCAAATAGCAGGATGGGACACTTTATTTCTAGTGCTTTTTGGGGTTTCAAATATAGTTTTATTTGGAGGCGTTTACTGGTCTAAGTTTGCTCACATGTTCTACAAACCTGGAGCAGCGATACAAAAAAATTTAGCCGAAGCTGATGGTTCAAGAGATAATCTTCCCCCACCAGCAGATGTGCCAGAACAGTTTGGGCTTGGCATAAAAAGAGAAGAGCCAAAACACTATTAATATGTTAGAATTTAAAAAGGAGATAAAATAAATAATGTCAACATTTGTATACATGACTAGGTGCGATGGTTGTGGTCACTGCGTAGATATCTGTCCTTCAGATATCATGCACATCGATAAAAATATTAGAAGAGCCAAAAATATTGAGCCAAATTTTTGTTGGGAGTGTTACTCTTGCGTTAAAGCTTGTCCTAATCACGCAATAGATGTAAGAGGCTATGCTGACTTTGCTCCAATGGGACATAGTGTAAGAGTTAGAAGAGAAGAAGAAAAAGGAACGATTTCTTGGAAAATAAAATTTAGAAATGGAACAGAAAAAGATTTTGTATCTCCGATAACAACAAAGCCATGGGGAAAATTTATTCCTAAACTTGCTGATGGTGACAAACCTAATCAAGGAGAAATTAATTCTCAAATACTTTATAATGAACCTCACGGTTTAAATACTGACAAAGATCTTCCAACTTTAGATAAGAACTCCTTTAAAAAAGGAGTTTATTATTAATGCCTAAAAATAAAACTGTCTTTGAAGATTGTGATGTATTAGTTGTCGGCGGTGGTATGGCCGGTACTGGTGCTACGTTTGAAGCTAGACACTGGGGAAGAAATTTAAAAATCATTTGTGTTGAAAAAGCAAACATCGATAGAAGTGGTGCAGTAGCTCAAGGACTTTATGCAATTAACTGTTACATGGGAATGCAGTGGGGAGAAAACCAGCCCGAGGATCATGTAAGATATGCTAGAAACGATCTAATGGGATTAGTTAGAGAAGACTTAGGTTACGACATGGCAAGACACGTAGACTCAACTGTACATATGTTTGATGAGTGGGGATTGCCTATGATGAAAAACAAAGAGACAGGCAGATATCAAAGAGAAGGAAAATGGCAAATAATGATTCACGGTGAAAGTTATAAGCCGATCGTTGCTGAAGCTGCAAAAAAGTCAGCTGATAAAATTTATAATAGAATAATGATAACTCATCTTCTCAAAGATGAAGAAAATGAAAACAGAGTTGCCGGAGCAGTTGGATTTAATATGAGAACTGGTGACTACCACGTATTTAAAGCTAAAGCAGTAATAATAGCTGCAGGAGGGGCATCACATATATTTAAACCTAGAGCAGTTGGTGAAGGTATGGGAAGAACTTGGTATGCACCATGGAGCAATGGTTCAGCTTACGCATTACCGATAGCAGCTGGTGCCAAGATGACACAAATGGAAAATAGAATTGTACTTTGTAGATTTAAGGATGGTTACGGTCCAGTTGGAGCTTATTTTTTACATTTAAAAACTTATACCCAGAATGCTAATGGGGAGAACTATGAAAAGAAATGGTATGATGCTACCAAAAAACTCGTCGGAGAATATATAGATCATCATCCAACTCCAACTTGTTTAAGAAATCATGCATTTATCCAAGAAGTAGCAGCAGGTGGCGGACCAATCCACATGGTAACAAAAGAAGCTTTTCAGGATCCTCATTTAGAAACTGTTGGCTGGGAAAACTTTTTAGGTATGACAGTAGGTCAAGCCGTAGTTTGGGCATCACAAAACATAGATCCAAAGTATACTAATCCAGAATTAACAACCTCAGAGCCTTACGTTATGGGTTCACACGCAACTTGTTCAGGAGCATGGGTAAGTGGTCCAGAGGACATTGCACCAGATGATTATTTCTGGGGATATAACAGAATGATGTCTGTAGAGGGTTTATTTGGAGCAGGAGACACTGTTGGAGGAAGTGCCCACAAATTTTCATCAGGTTCTTTTACTGAGGGAAGACTAGCTGCAAAAGCTGCTGTTAAATACATCGAAGATAAAAAAGCCAATAATATAAAAGTAAGCGAGAAACAGTATAATGATTTAAAAGAGGTAATATATAAACCTTTGGAAAACTATACAGTTGGAAGAAATGAGATAACTGGAGGTACAGTTTCACCAAGTTATATTTCTCCTATACAAGGTCTACAAAGACTTCAAAAAATTATGGATGAATATTGTGGTGGTATTACTAACAACTATATGACAAATGATAATCTTCTTAAAAAAGGTTTAGAACTATTAGATTGGCTTCAAGAGGACCTAGAAAATGTCGGGGCCGAGGATTATCACCAGTTGATGAGAGCCTGGGAGTTGAAACATAGGGCTTTAACATCTCAATGCGTTACTGAGCATACTTTATTTAGGGAAGAAACTCGTTGGCCAGGATACTATTATAGAGGCGATCATATGAAATTAGATGATGAAAATTGGCATTGTTTGACAGTATCAAGAAGAGATCCTGAAACAGGTAAGTTCACAATGGAAAAAAAACCTGTATATCACATAGTTGACGACAAAGAGAAAAAAAAGGCATCTTAAAAGGACTTCAAAAATATGAGCTTCACATCAAAGACTGATGATGAAATTATAAAATTGGCTAATCCAATATGGTCAAACCTTATTAGGTCCTCAAATATGAAAGATTATGGTGGTTTTACCAGGGATTTTTCTTCACAAATGCTTTACGGGGCTAACGAGGTAGAGCTAGGTAAACAATGGGCTAGTAATAAATTAATCTCAAGTTTGACTGATAATTTCCAAGCTTTTGGTTGTTTAAGACGAGGGATGCACGTAACGGTATTGTTTAAACAGACAAGTACTACAGAAGAGGGCGAGTTCTTAGGAAGACTTGTTCTTGGAGAAGAGGGTGGTGCCGTAAAGGTATTTGGAGCAACTATTTTTTAAAAAATTCTTGCAAAGATCCTTATTAAGGTGTACTTGATAAGTATGCTTGAATATTTTCAAAAACACTCAAATTCTTTCAAGCACATATTTAACTTAAAAATTATATCAAATATAAATACTAAAATTACTCTTTATATAGGTTTAGCAGCATACTGGGTAGTAATGTTATCTAGTACTTTTTTTGGATTCTAAATTTCAAACAGTTGACTTTATTAATTTTGAGGAATAATTAATCCTGATGGAGTTCTTTCTTCCTATTGCAGAAGTAAATGTAAGCTTACCTTTTATCTTTTTTTTAAGTTTAGTCGTAGGAATTTTATCAGGTTTATTTGGTGTTGGCGGTGGTTTTTTAATGACTCCTTTCTTAATTTTTTTAGGAATTCCCCCAGCTTATGCAGTACCAAATGAGGCGAATAATATTCTTGGCACATCCATATCGGGTTCCACCACTCATTATTTGAAAGGAACTCTTGATTATAAAATGGGTTTAATGATTGTAGTTGGTGGTGCTATGGGAACTATCCTAGGTATTTTAACTTTTACTTACTTTCAAGACATTGGAAAAATTAATATCGTTATTTCATTAGCATATATGTACATACTAGCTATCATCGGGACTATGATGCTGGTTCAAGGTGTTACAGAAATCGATAGAGCTAGAAAAAAAATTATTGTTAAAAAAAAATTACACGATCATAATTGGCTACAAGGTTTGCCTTTTAGAATGAGGTTTAAAAAATCTAAACTTTACGAAAGTGCTTTTACTCCAATTATCATGGGATTTATTGTGGGTTATATAGCAGCTATACTTGGTGTTGGTGGAGCTTTTATACTTGTTCCTGCGATGATTTATATTATAGGAATGCCCACTAAATTAATTCCTGGAACTTCTTTATTTGTAACAATATTTATAAGTGCAATAGTTACTATCCTACATGCGTTTAATTACGGTACTATTGACTTGATATTAGTAACAGTTTTAATTTTAGGTTCTATACTGGGGGTTCAAATAGGCCAAAAGATTGGTGAAAAAGTTGATAGCTCTCAGTTTAAAACTATTTTGGCAATGCTTTTGCTATTAGTCGGGATAGCGATAGCATACGATACTTTCTTTGTAGAAGAGGTAATTAAAGAGACATCAAATAAAGGATCTAAAACATTAGGACCAATCTCTCAATTTGTAAGAGATCTATCTAAAAATGTTCCAGTTCTTTATGGATTGTTCTCAATTGTTTTAGCCCTTGTATTGGGTGTTGGTGCGGCAATTTTGAGAAGGTTTTTATCAAATCTTAAAAAGAAGTTTGTATACACAGCTCCACCTGCTTCACAAAAGTAGTTTAATTTTATAAAATTGATTGTAATGTCCGTAAGATGAAAAAATTATTTTTCTTATTATTAATTATATTGCCTTTCAATTTAGCTGTTGCTGAAAAACAAACAACATTCGATAACGATGTTTTTGATAAAGCCCAGTCAGATGGAAAGACTGTAGTTGTAAGTTCATGGATAAAATATTGCACGTCATGTGCCAGCCAAATGAAAGCATTAAAAGATGTTGAAAAAGATTTTGATAACTTAATTTATCTTACATTTGATGTTACAAATAGGGAAATTGCCAAACAACTAAATATTCAGTTTCAAACTACGCTTGTAATTTATAAAAACAATAAAGAAGTCTATCGAAGTCTTGGCGAGTTAACTAAAGATAAAATTTATAAAGCTATAAATTCCGTAATTTAATTAGGCACTTCTGTACAACTTAGTCATCACAAATTCTTTATGGCCTAGTGCTTCTGCGCAAGTTAGTCTCCCATTTGCAACTTTAATTGTAGATTTAATCAATTCATCACCAGCCTGATCGAGATTCATTTCCCTTGATAATATTTTTGAAACATCGACATCAATATGTTCACTCATAGTTTTCGCTGTTAATGGATTAGCTGTAAGCTTAATCACAGGCTCAATGGGATTGCCAATTATATTTCCTTGACCTGTCGGAAATAAATGAATGTTAAACCCCCCCGCAGCTTGTAAAGTGACACACTCAGCAGCAGCTGATGAGGTGTCCATGAAATATAAACCTTTCCCTTTTGTTGGCTCCTCAGCCGGTTCTAATACATCTATAAATTTTCTTGAACCTATTTTTTGAAAATTTCCAAAAGCTTTTTCTTCAATTGTGGTAAGGCCTCCTGCAATGTTTCCAGCTGTTGGTTGACTTTCTGACAAATCATTCGTTGCTTCCTTTAAAATAAAATCATTGTATGAACTCCAAGTTTTCATAAATTTATCTTGTGCTTCTTTTGTTTTCCCTCTTTTTGCACATACAGTTTCAGCACCAGTTAGCTCTGATGTTTCGCCAAAACATAAGTGAACTCCAAGTGGCTCAAGTTTATCCATTAAGTTCCCAACCGTAGGATTAGATGCAAGACCTGATGTTGTATCAGACTCTCCACATTTTACTGATATCCACAAATCACTTATGGGACATTCTTCTCTTTGTTTTTCAGATGCCCACATTGAAAATTCTTGAGCTTTTTTTGAAACTTTTGCAATTGTGTCGATATCCCCAACGCCCTCTATACTAAAACCTTCAACAGGTTTTCCAGTTTTTGCGATTGCATCAACAATTCTTTTTGTCCACTTAGGCTCAATGCCAATAACAATTACTGCAGCTACATTCGGATTTCGTCCCGTTCCTATCATTGTTCTAAAATGAAGTTCTAAGTCCGCCCCAAATTGTAATCTACCGTATGAATGAGGAAGTGCAATTGTGCCCTTAATATTATTGGCCACTGCCTCAGCACATGCATTCGAAATATCATCTACTGGAAGAATAATCACGTGATTTCTTGTTCCCGCTCTCCCGTTTTCTCTTTTAAAACCTAAAAAACTTTTCGGAATTTGCATTTTACCACTTTTTCGTTTTTACGTTATGGACGTGAACATGGTCACCTTTTTTAATAGACTTGACTACCTTTCCTATATCATGTCCGTATTTAATTATAGTATCGCCTTCTTTAAGATCCTGTAATGCTATTTTATGACCCAAAGGTATTTCAGCCTCAGATTTTACTTTAGATGAGGAGTCGTCTTCCATTATCCAACAACCACAATCTTGTCCTTTGGTGACTTTTTCGATGACAATTACTCCAACATTATCTTTTTTATCGTGTATAATTATATCTGTTTTTGCCATTGTGACGATTTCTTAGTAGAAACTTGCTAAGAATTTATATATTAATCATGCGATTGCAAACAAAATTGTAGAGAATATTTATGACCAAAATGACCACAGAGGAAGCTTTCATTAAAGTTCTTCAAATGCACGGAGTTGAACACGCGTTTGGAATAATTGGTTCTGCCTTTATGCCTATTTCGGATTTATTTCCAAAAGCAGGTATAACTTTTTGGGATGTAGCGCATGAGACTAATGGAGGGCTAATCGCTGACGGTTACACACGAGCAACCGGAAAAATGTCAATGGTGATCGCTCAAAATGGTCCAGGTATTACAGGTCTAGTTACACCTATTAAAACAGCTTATTGGAATCACACACCTTTATTACTTGTAACTCCCCAAGCTGCAAATAAAACAATGGGTCAGGGTGGTTTTCAAGAAGTAGAGCAAATGAATTTATTTAAAGATATGGTTTGTTACCAAGAAGAAGTTAGAGATCCATCTAGAATGGCTGAAGTTTTAAATAGAGTAATTGAAAAAGCTTTTAGAGGATCAGCACCGGCACAAATAAATGTGCCAAGAGATTATTGGACACAAGTTGTAGACATCGATCTTCCTCCTATTGTTAGATTTGAAAGACAAGGTGGTGGAAAAGATGCAATTGAAAAAGCTTCAAGTTTATTATCAAAAGCAAAATTTCCTGTAATCTTATCAGGCGCAGGAGTGGTTATTGGTGGAGCAATAGAGGAATGCAAAAAGTTAGCAGAAAAACTAGATGCGCCAGTTTGCAATGGTTATCAACACAATGATAGTTTTCCTGGAAGCCATCCACTGGCTGTCGGACCTTTGGGTTACAACGGTTCAAAAGCAGCTATGGAACTTATTTCAAAAGCTGACGTTGTTCTTGCATTAGGAACTAGATTAAACCCTTTTTCAACTTTACCAGGTTATGGTATCGACTATTGGCCAAAAAACGCAACGATAATTCAAGTTGATATGAACGCAGACAGAATAGGTTTAACAAAAAAAGTTACTGTTGGTATATGTGGTGATGCAAAACAAGTTGCACAACAAATTTTAGATAAACTCTCATCTGACGCTGGTAACTCAGGTCGAGATGAGAGAAAAAATTTAATTCACAAAACTAAATCCGCTTGGATACAAACTTTAGCCGGGCTCGATCATGAAGAAGATGATCCTGGAACAGTTTGGAATAAAGAAGCAAGAGAAAGAGATAAAGATAGAATGTCCCCAAGACAAGCATGGAGAGCCATACAGGATGCGCTTCCTAAAGATGCAATAATTTCAAGTGATATTGGGAACAACTGTGCGATTGGAAATGCTTATCCAACTTTTGAAAAAGGTCGAAAGTATTTAGCACCAGGTTTATTTGGACCGTGTGGTTATGGATTTCCAGCAATTTTAGGTGCAAAAATTGGATGTCCAGAAACACCAGTTATTGGTTTTGCTGGTGATGGGGCCTTTGGAATAAGCATGAATGAAATGAGCTCTTGTGCAAGAGAAGAGTGGCCAGCTATTACCATGGTTATATTTAGAAATTATCAATGGGGTGCTGAAAAAAGAAATTCTATATTGTGGTTTGACGATAATTTTGTTGGAACTGAGCTTGATCCAGAACTGAGTTATGCAAAAGTTGCTAACGCATGTGGCTTAAAAGGTGTTACATGTAAAACAATGGAAGAAACAACTAAAGCGATTAAACAATCTTGCGAGGATCAAAAAAAAGGAATTACCACTTTCATAGAAATTATTTTAAATCAAGAATTAGGCGAGCCGTTTAGAAGAGATGCAATGAAAAAACCAGTTGAGGTTGCTGGTATTCAAAAGAAAGATATGAAACCTCAAAAATCATTAATTTAATTTGAGAAATACAGAAATAAAAATTGGTTCTAATAAAAGTTTTGGAATAGTTTTTTTTATAGTCTTTTTATTAGTTGCACTTTACCCTTTAATAAATAATGGTGACTTAAGGATATGGTCCTTTATTATTGCAATAATTTTTTTGATTTTAGGACTGATAAACTCTAAAGTTTTGACACCTTTAAACAAACTTTGGTTTAAGTTAGGATTACTGTTAGGAAAAGTAATATCACCACTAATAATGGGTATAATTTTTTTTTTGGTAGTCACTCCTACCGCTTTAATAATGAGAATAATTGGCAAAGATCTACTAAACTTAAAATTTAATAATAAAAAATCTTATTGGATTGAAAAAACAGGTCCAAAGAGTAAAATGAAAAATCAATTTTAATATGAGTTTTATAAAAGAGTTTTGGGAATTTTTAAGTGTTAGAAAAAAGTACTGGCTTTTACCAATTATATTAGTTCTTGTTTTATTTGGAGGATTAATTGTATTAACACAAGGTTCGGCGGTAGCACCGTTTATTTATACAATTTTTTAAAGTGAAATCAATTTTAGGTATCTCTGCATTTTACCATGATAGTGCAGCTTGTCTTTTAAAAGATGGGAAAATTATAGCAGCAGCTCAAGAAGAGAGATTTACTAGAAAAAAACATGACCCAAGCTACCCCTATCATGCAATAGAATTTGTTTTGAAATATGCAAACCTGAAATTAAGTGAAGTAGACCAAATTGTTTTTTTTGAAAAACCATTTTTAAAATTTGAGAGATTATTGGAAACTTATGTTGCTTTTGCGCCGCGCGGTTTTATTTCATTCGCCAAGGCTATGCCACTATGGATCAAAGAAAAACTTTTTCAAAAAAATTTCTTATTTAATAAACTAAAAGTTCATGACAAAGATTATAAATCAGATCAAAATATTTTTTTTTCTGATCATCATCTAAGCCATGCTGCAAGTGCTTTTTTTCCATCTCCCTTTAAAGAGGCGGTGGTTCTAACCGCAGATGGTGTTGGTGAGTGGGCAACTACCACTGTAGCAGTTGGAAAAGAAAACAACTTAGAAATAAAAAAGGAAATTCATTTTCCACATTCTCTTGGACTACTCTATTCTGCATTTACTTATTACACAGGTTTTAAAGTTAATAGTGGAGAGTATAAGTTAATGGGATTAGCACCATATGGAAAACCTGTTTATGAAGATAAGATTAAAAAGTTAGTTGATATTAAAGAAGACGGAACTTTTAGATTGGATCAAAAGTATTTTAATTATGCAACTGGTCTTACAATGACTAATAATAAATTTGATGATTTATTTGGTCAAAAACCTCGAGATCCTCGAAATGAAAAAATTACTCAATTCCATATGGATATAGCTGCCTCCATTCAAAAAATAACAGAAGAGATAATGATAAAATTAGCTAAATCTATACGTAAAGATTATGGTATTAAAAATTTGTGTTTAGCTGGAGGTGTAGCATTAAATTGTGTAGCTAACGGCAAAATTCTTAAAGAAAAGATTTTTGATAATATTTGGATTCAGCCTGCAGCAGGGGATGCCGGAGGCTCTTTAGGAGCAGCATTAGCACTTTGTTATATCGAACAGGGCAATAAAAGATATATAAATTTAAATGATGATATGAAAGGTTCTTATTTGGGACCAGAGTTTACTGAAGAAGAGATTGAAAAAGAACTTAATTTAATTGGTGCTAATTACGAAAAGTTGAATTATGAGGATTTAATAAACAAAACTTCAGAATTTCTTTCAAATGAAAAAGCTATTGGATGGTTTCAGGGGAGAATGGAATTTGGCCCAAGAGCATTGGGTGGCAGATCTATATTAGGTGACGCAAGATCTGATAAGATGCAAAAAAATTTAAATTTAAAAGTAAAATACAGAGAAAGCTTTAGACCTTTTGCTCCCTCAGTTTTAAGAGAAGATTTAAAAGAATGGTTTGATATGAATGTTGATAGCCCCTACATGTTACTTGTCGGCTTTATAGATTCAGACAAAAAAATTGAAATGACAAGAGAACAAAAAAAACTTTTTGGTATAGATAAACTAAACTTGAGGAGATCTGACATTCCAGCTGTTACACATGTTGATTATTCTGCAAGAGTTCAAACAGTAAATGAAAAAAATAATAAAAGATATTATGATTTAATATCTAAATTTAAGGAAAAGACAGGATGTCCGGTTGTTGTAAATACTTCATTTAATGTGAGAGGAGAACCAATTGTATGCACACCAACCGATGCATTTAACTGTTTTATGGGAACGGAATTAGATTACCTTGTAATTGGAAATTGTATTTTAGATAAAAAAAAACAGAATCCAAAATTAAGAAAAGATTATACAAAGGAATTTGAACAAGATTAGAGACAAATTTGTACATTTCAAAAATTTTTTTTTCAATTAAAATAACTTTATGAACATTTCCAAAAGAAACTTTATAAGAGTCTTTAGTTTAAGTACTTTATTTGTTTTAACAAATTTTAAATATTTATTTGCTGCTACAAAAAAAATTATAAATCAAAATCTTACAAATCAACAAAAAGATATAATGTTTAATCAAGGAACTGAAAAAGCATTTACCAGCTCTTTACTAAACGAAAAAAGAAAAGGTACTTACCATTGCGCTAATTGTGGAGCCTTACTTTTTGACTCAACTGCAAAATATGACAGTGGAACCGGTTGGCCATCTTTTACAGAAGCAGTTCCAGGAGCTTTTAATACAAAAGTAGATTATTCTTTTGGAATGAAAAGAATTGAATACCATTGTGCAAATTGTGGAGCACACCATGGGCATGTATTTGCTGATGGGCCGGGAAAAACTGGTAAAAGATTCTGTAATAACGGTCTTTGTTTAATTTTTAACCCATCTCAATAATGTTAGATTTTTGTATAATAGGATCTGGTATCTCTGGATCGACTATTGCTAACTACTTAAAGAAAAATAATTCAGTAAAAGTTTTTGACAAAGCTAGAGGTGCTGGTGGCAGAAGTTCTTTTAAAAGATATCAAGGCAAGATAGGTTTTGATCACGGTCTTCAATATTTATCTCCAAGATCTAAGGAATTTAAATCTTTTACCAATAAACTTATCAAAAAAAAAATTCTCAAACATTGGAAAGGAAACCATGAATTTTTAAATCAAAAGGTCAAAAGAGACAAAAAACATGTTAAATTAATTGGTGTTAAAGGAAATAACGATATAAGTAAATTTTTACTAAAAAATATTAGTTGTAATTTCCAATCAGAGCTATCTGAAATAAAGAGACAAAAAGATTATTGGTATCTCAGATTTAATGATAATAAGTATTTTTATTCAAAAAATTTAATCTTATCAATTCCTTTTCCACAAGCAAAAAAACTTTCATCTAGGTTTGTTAAAACAAAACTTTTTAAAAATAAAGTAATAATGAATTCAAGTCTCACTGTTTTATTAATGACCAATAAAACAGGGAATAAATCAAGTAGTTTTTTTACCAATGATAAAGTTTTAGGTTGGGTCTCTAATGAAAATTCAAAAAAAAGATTTAATTACAATAAAGATTTATGGGTGCTTCAAAGTACCTTTGAGTACGGAAAAAAACATACTGATAACTACAGAGATAAAAAAAAATTTTACACAAATGTTTTAATTAATAAGTTTAAAAAACTAACAAAAATTAAAATCAGGAAGATATATTTTACCCATATACATGGATGGAAATATTCTTCTAATTCAACACCATTGAAAACACAAAGTTACTGGGATAAAAGAATTGGTCTAGGTATTTGTGGAGACTGGTTTGGTGGTCCAAGGTTGGAAAATGGATGGTTGAGTGCAAAAGACCTTTATAATAAGATTAAATAAACTAAATTCTTTTTTTTATTTCTCTAATTATCTTGGACGCTTGTTCATTTTCGATAAATTCTTCAAAACGTTTTTCTGTTTCTTTCAGAGTTTTAATGTCTTGTGCTGATAGTTTACTATTTAATGATTTATTATATATTTTTTCAATTTTTTTGAAGTAAACATGTGCCATAAGTTTCTTGTAATAATCAAATGGTGTAGGAAATCCTATATATCTCAATATAAGTACAATTGTGAATATGTAGGATAAATTAACTCCAAATTTATCAATAAAAGCTGCAAATTTAAAAGGTAAGTATTTATATAAAAAAGGTAATGATCCAAAAGGCATCTCAATGATTTCCTTAGCACGTTTGTTAACTTCAAGATTTTTTATGTATTCCATTGATGGAAACGATGATGCATCAGAAATTATATTAGGTTCCTTAAATTCTTCTTTTAATATTAAAGAAATTGCAACCACAATTGATGGATCCAAATTTTTTTTTGCCACCAAATCAACTGGTAATGACACTACTTGTATATCTTCATTAGGAATATTATTTCTTAAATCAAACCCACCTGCCTGCACTATTTCTGGATACAAATAGTCGAATCTTCTCGAAATTGCTTTTGAATTTTTAAGTGAAAAGATCTTTAAACTAGGATTTGTACCCAGTTTAAAAACAAATTGATTGTTTGCTGGCAACAAAAAAAAACCTACATCCAATTCTCCTTTTTCCATCATATCAAAGTGAATAGAATGCGTTTGGTCAATAAATGTAGTATTTTTACTATCCACTCCGTAAAGATTTAATATTGTTTCTGCTAATAACCTAGTTCCAGAATTTTCTGGACCAATACCAACCTTTAATCCCTTAAAATCAGCTAAAGAGTTTAAGACTAAATCTTTACGGTAAAAAATAAACAGAGGTTCCAATATCAAAGAACCAAGAGCTTCTACATTTTTGAATTGAGCATTTTTTAAATCCTGAGCTACAAAACCCACATGTATGTTTTTTTTGTTATCATTAATATCATCTACTATTTTAATTGTATCCTCACGATTAATAACTTCTGCATTAATATCATATTCCTTTAACCTTTTTTTTAGGACATGGGCTGAAGTATCGAAAAAACCACCTTTTGGACCCGCCTCAATATAAATTGATTGCTCTCTTAAAAAACCTGAAATAAAGAAAAATATAACCGTAAATAAAATAAGATAACCAAAGATGGATATTTTTTTTGACATAAACTAGTAATTATTCCCAATCAAATCTTGGGAATGATTTAAAAACTTTTAAAATTCCTTCAGACCATTCATTTGTCATTTTTGAAAATTCTTCATCATTTAAATTTAAACATTTTTGAGAGGCAATTTTAAATTGGTCTTTTTTATACACCACAAAATCAATTGGTGGACCAACTGTCAAATCACTTTTTAAAGTTGAGTCCATAGAAATAAGTGCACATCTAGAGGCATCACCTAATTTTACATCTGGAGTTATTACTCTATCTAAAATTGGTTTTCCGTATTTAACTTCTCCAATTACTAAGTAAGGTTTACTGTCTGCCGGTTTTATATAATTTCCTTGTGGGTATATCAAAAATAACTCCATAGGCTGACCTTTGATTTGACCTCCAACAATAAAAGTTGAACCCAGCAATACTGTATCTGTATTCATTCCTTTTGGAGAGGAATGTTTAAGGTTTAAAGATCCCACATATTTTGCAATTTGATCAAAATCCTCACATGAATTAAGATTTTTCTTTCCAGAATTATCTTTAAGATCTTTTTCTATAGATTTATAAACTGCTTGTGACGTTCCAAGATTTCCTGAAGTTACTATTAATATAGTCCTATCACCAACATCATATGTAAACATTTTTGAGTAAATATTTACATTATCAAAACCAGCATTGGTTCGGCTGTCTGATGCTACTATTATGCCCTCTTTTGTTTTAATTCCTATACAGTAAGTCATATGTCTATATGTATTATTTAATTAAACGATGTATTTATAATCGATTTATATCATATCTGATATATCTAAAATGCATTTGCATAATAGGTTTAACTATTAAAAGCTGTCAAAATGGTCAATAAATTGTGGAAAAATTATAACGCTAAATATGCTTACGATGGATATTTTACAGAGGATAACAAACTTCGTAAACATGCAACAATAATTTCAAATATTCTAGAAAGATATGGAAAAGAAAAACTACAAGAAATCGAAAAAAATTGTCAAAGTACTATTAGTGCAAGAGGAATTAATTTTAGAGTATACGCCGCAAATAATAGAGCTGAAGAAAAAAAATGGCCTCTCGATATTATACCAAGAATAATTCCAAGAACTCAATGGAATAAAGTTTCAAGAGGATTGCAGCAAAGAGTTAAAGCTCTTAATTTATTTATCGATGATGTTTACAACCAGAAAAAAATATTTAAGGATAATGTTATTCCTAAAGAAATAATATTTAAATCACCTTATTATGTTAAAGAATGTGAAGGCTTTTCTCCAAAATATAAAGCATGGTCAAATATTTCAGGAGTAGATTTAATAAGAAATAAATCCGGTGATTATTTAGTTCTGGAAGATAATTTAAGAGTTCCTTCAGGTGTATCTTATATGCTTGAGAATAGAATGGTAATGAGAGATGTTTTTCCAGAATTATTTACAAGATATAAAGTTGCTTCCATTAATATTTATACAAATAAGTTATTTAATTGTATGAAAGAGTGTATTCCTAAAAAAACAAAAGACCCTCACATGGTTGTTTTAACTCCAGGCATTTATAATTCTGCATACTTTGAGCACTCCTATTTAGCTGAACAAATGGGTATTGCATTAGTAGAGGGGAAAGATCTTTTTGTGGAAAATGACATAGTTTACATGAAGACTGTTAAAGGTCCCTTAAGAGTTGATTGTATATATAGACGTTTGGATGATACTTTTTTGGATCCAAAAGCATTCTATAAAGGATCAGTTATAGGTGTTCCTGGTTTATTCAAAGCCTGGAGAAAAGGAAATGTAGGAATTTTAAATGCCATAGGAACTGGTGTTGCAGATGATAAAGTTGTTTATTCATACGTCAATAAAATGATAGTTTATTATTTAGGAGAACAACCAATTTTAAATCAAGTTGAAACTTATTTATGTCATGACAAAGTCCAAATGGATTATGTAATAGATAACATATCAAAATTAGTGGTAAAACCTGCAAATGCATCTGGTGGATATGGAATAATGATTGGTCCAAAGGCACCTCAAAAAGAAAGAGAAGAAGTAATTGCAAAAATAAAAAAAAATCCGAGAGAATTTATAGCTCAACCTTTAGAAATTTTATCTACTGCCCCAACAATTACTAAAAATGATATTGAACCAAGGCATCTTGACCTAAGACCATTTGTACTTAGTGGAAAATCTACATATGTAACAACTGGCGGTTTGACAAGAGTTGCATTAAGAAAAGGCAGCACGATTGTAAATAGCTCACAAGGCGGCGGTTCAAAAGATACTTTAATTGTTGATATCTAGGTTTAAGCAAATAAATACTTAGTCATAAATATTAAATGATTAAAAAAATAATTATATTTACTGATTTGGACGGAACTTTATTACACAGTGAAACATTTGAATTTGAAAATATAAAGCAATACATTCAAAATTTACTATCTAAAAATATATCAATAATACCTAACTCAAGTAAAACAAAAGCTGAGATCTTAAATTTTTGTCATGAGCTAAAGGAAGAACTTCCTTTTATTGCTGAAAATGGTGCTGCTATATACAAGATGAACTTAATTAACTCAGATTTTCCTGAGAAAATTATACTTAGTAGAGATAAAGATGAAATATTAAATGTCTTCTTAAAAAAGATCCCAAAAAAATTTATTTCAAAATGTAAGTTTGTATTAAAACTCAAAAAAGATGAACAGCTTAAAATTTTTGGTTTATCTGAGAAACAGCTAAGTTGTGCATCTGACAGAGAGTTTTCAGTACCTCTTATATTTAAAGGAAACAAGATAGAAAAAAATAATTTGTTTAAATTAGCTTCTGATATTGGTTTAACAATGCAAGAGGGTGGTCGTGTTATCAATCTTTCTGACAATGTGGGTAAGTCATTTGCAATGAAAAAAGTAAGAAGAATTTTTGATAAAACTGAAAAACAAGAATTAAAAATAATAGGAGTCGGAGATAATTTTAATGACCTAGATATGCTTAAAAATAGTGACATAGCATGTTTGGTTTTTAATGAAAAATTTAAGTTAGATACTTTGAATATAAAAAATTGTTTAGTTTCTAAAAAGCCCGCTCCAGAGGGGTGGGAAGAGGTTGTCAAAATGGCGCTGGAAAAAATTCAATAATGTTATTAAACTAAGATATGGGTGATTTTTCTCAAAACGGTATAGTTTCTACTCTTCATGATTTTAAGACTAAATCTACTGATGAAATTGAAAAAGAATTATTAGAATTTTCGAAAGAAAGAAAAATGGAATTGATATTACCATGTCTTTACTCAGAATTAGAAGGGGAAGCCCTACCAAAGATTGTCAGTGAAATAAGTAAAACAAAATATTTAAATCATATTATCATTGGTCTTGATAAAGCAAACAAGAACCAGGCAAAAGATGCATGGAAATTTTTTAAAAAACTTAAAACTGATTTTACTATTTTATGGAATGATGGACCAAGACTTCAAAAATTAGATGAAGAACTAAAAGAAAAAAGTTTAGCACCAAATCAACCAGGCAAAGGCAGAAATGTTTGGTATTGTTTAGGGATATCGATTGCAAGAGACACTGCTAGATCTGTTGCTCTTCATGATTGTGATATAAAAACTTACGATAGAAGGATGCTTGCTAAACTTTTTTATCCAGTTGTTAATCCAGTTTTTAATTTTGAATTTTGTAAAGGATTCTACCCTAGAATTGCCAATGAAAAAATGAATGGAAGAGTTGCAAGACTACTCGTTGCGCCATTATTGATTGCTTTAGAAAAAACAATTGGCAACAGTGAATATCTAAAATTTATGAAGTCATTTAAGTATCCTTTATCCGGTGAATTTTCATTTAGAAGAAATGTTTTACCAGAATTAAGGATTTCTTCAGATTGGGGTATAGAAGTTGGTGTTTTATCTGAAATGCAGAGAAATTTTTCACCAAACAACATTTGTCAAGTTGATTTAGCAGACACTTATGATCATAAACATCAAGATCTTTCTTTAGATGATGAAACAAAAGGCCTATCTAAAATGTCTATAGATATTATTAAAACATTTATTAAGAAATTAGCAACACAAGGAAATTCGTTTAGTAGAGAAACATTTAGATCTTTGAAGGCTACTTATTATAGATGCGCTTTAGATATGATAGATATTTATAGAAGTGATGCAACAATGAACGGTCTCAAATTTGATTCACATACCGAAGAAAAAGCAGTTGAATTATTTGCAATCAATATAATGAAAGCAGGAGACGATTTTTATGTAAATCCCATGGATACACCATTTATACCAACATGGAGTAGAGTGAAAAGTGCTATACCAGATTTTCTTACCAAACTAAACAAAGCTGTTAGTGAAGATAACAAAGACAACTCTTAATGTTATCTCAACAAAGTAAAAAAAATATAAACAGAAAATTAAATTTAATTTACAAATCAAATATATCAAAAAAAGAATTAAAAGTTTATGCTGATGAAATTTTTCAAGTAATAAATAAATATAATAAACTTGGAAAAAAAGGAAAAAAACTTAGTCTGTCAGAAAAGACCTCAGCTCTGATTTGTTATGGTGACAGTCTATTAAATAACAACAAAGAAAAAACAATTAAAATTTTTAGAAAGTTTTATAAAAAAAACCTAGATAAGTTTTTTGAAATAATTCACTTTCTTCCTTTCTACCCTTCAAGTAGTGACAGTGGATTTGCAGTTAAAGATCATTATCAAGTAGATAAAAAATTGGGTGATTGGTCTGATATTTATAAACAATCAAAAAGGACAAATATAATGGCAGACGTTGTAATAAATCATGCGTCTTCAAAAGGCCTATGGTTTAAAAACTTTTTGGCCAATAAATCGCCGGGAAAAGATTATTTTTTAACAGTTAGTAAAAAATTTGATATTTCTAAAGTCATTCGACCACGAGAAAATAATCTACTTAAAAGGATTAGTATATTCAAAAAGAATAATCTTTTATGGAGAACTTTTAGTGACGATCAAATTGATTTAAATTTCAAGAGTCCAAAAGTCTTATTAAGATTCATCAAAATAATTATAAATTTAGCAAATAATGGAGTTACTATTTTTAGACTAGATGCTATTGCTTATTTGTGGAAAAAAAGTGGTTCTAAGTGCGTTAATTTAAAAGAAACACATGAAATTATTAGATTGTTTAGAATAGTTTGTAACTCACTTAAGTCTAAACCAATTATTATTACAGAGACTAATTTACCAGAAAAAGAAAATTTGAGTTATTTTGGACTAAAAAATGACGAATCTCATTGGATATATAATTTTTCCTTACCACCTTTATTGATCTATTCATTTCTTTTTGAGGACAGCACCCACCTAAATAAATGGAGCAAAAATCTGCCAATGACAAAGATCGGAAATAACTATCTAAACTTTATTGCTTCACATGACGGGATAGGCATGAGACCTGTCGAGGGATATTTAAATAAGGACAATTTATCGAAGTTTATTAAACGTTTAAAAAAAAATGGTGGACAACTATCCTATAGAAAAGTTCAAGGATCATCAAAAAAGGTATACGAAGCAAATATAACACTTTTTAATGCTTTTCAAAAAACTGATTATGATAAAAAAGGAAAATACTTCCTAGAAAGATATATTTCTGCACATGCTATTATGATTGCTTTTGAGGGAATTCCAGCTATTTATTTTAATTCTATATTTGGAACTTCAAACGATGAATACAAATACATTATTTCTGGAAACAAAAGAGATTTAAATAGATATAAATGGAATAAAAATAGATTAGAAAAATTACTAAATGATAAGACTTCTAAACAAAATATATTTTATCAAAAAATAATGAATTTAATTTATATCAAAAAAAAAAATAAAGCGTTTCATCCTAATGCAAAAAGAGAAAATCTAGATATGGGGAGAAAAATATTTTGTTTTAAAAGAACTAGCTTAGACAAAAAACAGATTATTTATAACATTACTAATTTATCCTCAAAACCTCAAAAATTGAATTTTAACGATAAGTTTAAGAAATACAAAAATTTGTTAGATAAACCAAACATTAACCATGTTTTTGAGCTTAAACCACATCAAACTCTGTGGTTGAAAAATTAAAACTATTGGGCATTTTTTCAAAGTAGAAAACCTATAAAAAATTTACTTTATAAAAACTCATCCCTAAAAAAATCAAATAGAGAATATAATAATTTTTAGTAATATCTAAAAAAGATTTTTGGTTTTTAATTTGAATTTTTTCAAATAAAAAAAAGAAAATAAACAAAAGAAGAGGATCAAAATACTTGTGATATATTGAGGCTTGTAAATTATACAATATTAAACACAAAAATAATAAAAAATTGTTTAAATTAAATAGTTTTGCCTCTTTGAACAGAAGAATTGATAACACAAATATAAAAAAAAGAAAAATATTATTTCCTAAAAAATGTTGTGACAAGTGATAAAAAATACCTCCTCCGAAATTTCCAGCGGGAAAAGAAAAAAAATAGATAGATATTATAAAAAAAATAATTAAAGCAAGTTGCTTTTTTAAATCTTTCAAAACATCTATAGTTTTTTTAAGCATTTTCTTTTTAATAAACGGCATAAAATAAAAAAAGATTAAGGATGAAATTATTATAATTTTGTTTGAAATGTTTAATTGATTACTTAAATTAATATTATTAATAACCGGAGCACTAAATAGATAAAAACCATTTATATAGTAATGTAAAAAAGCAGGGATTGCTAAAAAACAATTAAGAGCAATTATATAAAAAAAGTATTTTGAATTTTTGAACTCTAAAAAAAATTTGTATAAAAAAAAAATCGCGAATACACTTAAATTTGGAGTAATATATGAAGCTAATGCTAGAAAAAAAACATTTTTAAAGGCTTCATTAATTTTAAATTTTTTTACTTTTATGAATTTTAAATAAAATTTTATTGATAAAAGAAAAAATATAAAACCATATAAAATTGGATAGGGCCAAACTACCAAGCTTCTTACAGTAGGGGATAAAAGAACTACGAATGACAAAAAAATTAATAAATTAGAGTTGATATCTTTGAATTGAATTTTTAAACAAGAGTAAAATAAATAAACTAATAAAGGAATTGAAATAATATTTAAGTATTTTAAATTATTTAAATCAATCCCACTTTTATAAATCAGAGAAAGAAAAATATAAAAAACTGGTGAATTCCTTGCAAGAAGTTCACCTTTCCCATAATCACTAAGCGTATTTTTAAAGTCTTCCGCAAATAAAATTATAAATTTTTCATGAAATATGAAATCATTCTCTGCTCCACCAATTGTATCTTCTAAAATAATGTATGAAAATATAATACTTAAAAAGAGTACCGCTCCCAAAATAAAAATGTTCTTTGATTTATCCATTAATTTTATTGTAATTATTTTCTTTAAATCCTATCATCACAAATTATATATCATATTTAAGTATGAAAGATAAAATCTTAATTTTTATTATTACATATAAAGCATCCTTTAGAGTATTGGATGTTATTAGAAAAATCCCTTTTAAATATCTTAAAAACAAAAATTACAAAATTTTGATAAGTGATGATGACTCTCGAGATAATACAATCGAGTTTATTAAAAAGATCAAAAAAAGATATTCCTCAAAAATTATTGTTAATTTTAACAAATTAAATATGGGTTACGGAAAGAACATCAAAAAATGCATAAATTACGCTTATAAAAACAATTATACTTATGCTGTGATGATTCACGGAGATAATCAGTATGACCCAAAATATTCGTCAATAATGATTGAAAATTTAATTAAAAATAAGAGTTTAAGTGCGACTGTTGGTTCGAGAATGACAAAAAAAATGAGTGCAATTAAAGGTAAAATGCCATTTTATAAATTCATCGGTAATATTTTTTTAACAGGCTTATTTAACTTATTGAATGGAACCAATTTTACAGATTGTCATACTGGTTATTGGGCATACAATTTAAGATCTATAAAAAAAAATATTTTTAAGAATTTAGATGATAGTTTTTGTTTTGATATCGATTTAAGACTCAAATTACTTTCTGAAAAAAAAGAAATTAAAGAAATACCGATTAAAACATTTTATGGTACAGAAAGATCTTCTGTTCATTTAGTTTATGCTGTACGTTTTTTTCTAAAAACAATATCATTCAAATTATTTAATTAAATTATGTCAAAAAGGTATAGTGGAAAATCATTCAAAGACTCTAGTGTCATGAAAAAACCCAGATTATCTATGAAAGAAAGAAGAAAAATTAAAAGAGAAAAAAAGAAAAACCAAAAATAAATTGGCGTTCTATTTTTTTAGAATAGACTGTGGTATATAATTAATGGATGAAACTTACATACCGCCCAGAAATAGATGGTTTAAGAGCAATTGCTGTTGGTGCTGTTATTCTTTATCATGCTCAAATTACTATTTTCGGTCATCAACCTTTTAAGGGCGGTTATATTGGAGTTGATATATTTTTTGTAATTTCAGGTTATTTAATTACATCTATCATTCTAAAAGAATTAGTAACCACCGGTTCATTTTCTTTTAAACATTTTTACGAGCGACGAATAAGACGAATAATTCCAGTATTATTATTTGTAATGTTAGTATCTCTTCCATTTGCTTGGAATTATCTATTGCCAAATAGTTTAATAGATTTTTCAAAGTCTATACTTTATTCCCTCGGATTTAATTCAAATTTTTACTTTTGGTATTCTGGACAACAGTATTTTGCTCTAACTGGATTACAAAAACCCTTTCTCCACGTTTGGTCATTATCAGTAGAGGAACAATATTATATTTTATTTCCAATAATTTTATTGATTACGTATAAATATTTAAGAAAATATTTAATTCATATTCTAATCCTAGGATTTGTTATTAGTCTAGGACTGGCAGATTGGGGTAGTAGAAACTATCCATCATTTAATTTTTATATTTTACCAACGAGGGGTTGGGAACTATTGGCGGGTTCAATTTTGGCATATTTTGAAATTACCAATGGTCATAGAAGTCAAAATCGAATGTTAAATTTAATATTACCATTTACTGGGCTAATATTAATTGGACATTCTATCTTATTCTTCAATGAAAGTACTTTTCATCCCTCACTACATACATTATCACCAATTATAGGCGTTTGTTTAATCATTTGGTTTTCAGATAAAAATGAATTAATAACAAAAATACTATCAACAAAATTGTTTGTAGGAATAGGTTTAATTTCTTACTCTTTATATATTTGGCACTACCCAATTTTTGCATTTAATTTAATTAGACAAAAATATTTTTCATTGTACCAAATATCAAACGAATACTTAATTTTACTAGTTTTTGTGCTTTCAATCATTTCGTACTATTGTATTGAGATACCATTCAGAAAAAAAATAATCAAAATTAAAAGATTTTCATTATTATTAATATCGACAACATTATTTTTAATTTTTATAAATTTATTAGTTTTATTTAATAATGGGTTTTTAAGCAGGTATGATAGTACAGTAACAAGAGAATTAATCAAAGTGACTAATGAAATTGATGCGTTATACCATGAAAAAGGAGGGAGATGTTTTATTAGAAAGGAAGGTTGCAACTTCAATGAATCTTTCGAAAAAGAAGTTATTATTATTGGAGATAGTCATGTTCATACAATTGCTTCAGAACTAAAGAAAAAATTAGATAAAAAAAATTATCAATCAAGTTTTTACTATTTAGGGGATTGTCATTATTTTCCAGAATTTAATAGATTAACTGTAAAAAAAAAAATTAAAGACAGAAAATGTAACAAAGAATATTTCATGAGAATCAAAAAAAGACTAGATAAAAAAGATAATCAAATAATTATTTTTTTAAATAGAAGCACACTTGCTTTTACAAATAAGAGATTTGATAATAAAGAAGGAGGTGCAGAAAATAAAAATTTAAACTGGGAGTATTTTTATTCAAGAGATAAAGAAAATGACAAAAATGATTTAATTAAGTCTTTCAAAAAAAATATTATGGAAATTTCAAAAAAAAATAAAATTATTTTACTTTATCCTGTACCAGAAAATGGATGGAATATTGAGGAAGAAATTATAAAAAAACAAAAAAATAATATTGATTTTTTGACTCCAAGTGATTTCTCTACATCATACAAATTATTTCAAAAAAGAAATAAAATTTCTTTTGATATTTTTGATGATTTAAAAAATAAAAATATTTATAGAATATATCCACACAAATTATTCTGTAACAATTTGGTTGCCAATCGCTGCATTGTTTACGATGGTAAAGACTTGTTATATAGAGATAGTATACATTTTTCAGACAAGGGTGCCGAAATGATTAACGATTTAATAATGAAAAAAATTGAAAAAATAGAGCTTAAAACTAACTAACCCAAATTTTTATGAGTATTTTATATGACTATAAAGAAATATTATAAAATCGCTGAAAATAAACTTTATCCTTTAACAAGAAGCTTGACTGGTGATGGCGTAAAAAAAACTCTAAATATTATACAAAAAGAATTACCTAAACTGAAAATTAAAAAAATTAAATCAGGAACAAAAGTTTTTGATTGGAATATTCCAGAAGAATGGAACATAAAAGATGCGTATGTTATTGATAAATATAACAACAAGATTATAGACTTTAAAAAAAATAATTTACATTTGGTTGGTTACTCAATACCAATTAAAAAAGATATCAAAAAAAAAGAATTATTTAAAAATTTATATTTCTTAAAAAAACAACCAAATGCGATACCATTTATAACTTCTTATTATAAAAAAAGATGGGGTTTTTGTATTTCTTATAATGAATATAAAATTTTTGAAAAAAAATATTCTTCAAGAGATAAATTTAAAGTTGTTATAAATTCAAAATTAAATAAGAGAGGTAACTTAAATTATGGTGAATTAATTCTAAAAGGTAAATCAAAAAAAGAAATTTTAATTTCCACATATATATGTCATCCATCAATGGCAAATAATGAGTTATCTGGTCCTATCGTATCTATGGGTCTCATTAATTATTTTAAGAAAAAAAAATTGAATAAAACTTTAAGGTTTATTTTTATTCCTGAAACGATTGGTTCAATTTCTTATTTGAGTAAAAATTTTAAATATTTAAAAGAGAATGTCATAGGTGGATATAACTTATCTTGTATTGGTGACGAAAGACAACATTCTTGTATGTTTTCTAAATATCAAAATTCACCATCTGATGAAGCAATAATTGATGCATATAAACTATTAAATATAAATAATTATAAAGTCTATCCGTTTCTAAAAAGAGGTTCAGATGAAAGACAATATAATTCTCCTGGTATTGATTTAAAAATTTCATCAATTTTTAGAACAAAATATGAAGAATACCCTGAATATCATACTTCATTAGATAATTTTAATCTCGTCACTTTGAAAGGTTGCACTGGGGGATTCAATGTTGCTAGAAAATCAATAGAAATATTATTAAATAGAATTTATCCGAAATACAAAATAATGTGTGAACCACAAATGAGTAAAAGAGGTCTTTATTCTACCTTATCGTCAAAAAATAAAAATGATACAACTAAAAGTTATATGAATTTTCTTCAATATGCAGATGGAACAAACTCTTTAGAAAAAATTTCAAAATTAATAAAATTAGATCTTAGACAAGTAAAAAAAATTTATAGTATTTTATTAAAAAATAAATTAATAGGTTAATGAATGAAAAAAACCAGCGCTTTTAAATTTTTTAATAAAGATTATGAAGTTGAAACATATACTAAAGAATATAAAAAATTAAGACTTGATATAAGATATCCCTCTGATTTCAAAAGAGAGCAAATTTTTGTAAAAATATTAGAAAAACATAAGCCAAAAAAAATTATAGATGCTGGTTGTGGTTCAGGCATGCCGCTTATTGATATTAAAAAAAGAGGTTTTAATATTATTGGCTATGATAAAGCGAAGAATATGGTCTTAGAGGCTAAGGAAAATTTAAAAAAAAATAGATTATCGCCCGACTTGGTATTCCATGATGATTTTGAGAATCCGAAAAAAATTAAGAATAACTCAGTGGACTGTATACTTGGTATGGGTGCTTTCTATTATGCTAAAAATGTAAATAAAACACTTCTTAATCAAAAAAAAAAATTAAAAAAAAACGGTAGATTAATTTTTTCTTTAAGAAACAGATTATTTGATATTGCCACTTTAAATAATTATACAAAAATTTTTTTGGATCAAATATACGAAGTCAAAAAGTTAAAGAGTCAATGGAAAAAAAGATACAAAAGTTTAACAAAAAATTTTTCTGATAGAAAAAAATTTAATTTTAAAAATATTGATGAAAAAGGTGTTTATAATCATATTCCTCATAACCCATTAACTATAAATCAAGAAATGGCAAAATTAGGTTTGTCAGTTGAGGGTATATACTTTTATCATTTTCACGCTTTTCCACCAGAGTTTGAAAATTATGATGCACACTATTTTAGAAAAGTATCATGGAAAATGGAAAACCCGTTAGATTGGAGGGGTTTTTTCTTAGCATCTGCCTTTGTTATTGATTGTAAAAAAATTAGTTAAATACTAATTTTAAAAAGACATTTTGATGCGAAAAAACCTTATTTTGATTTAATAATTGACAAAACCATGGTCACTGAAATAGGAGTGCATATCCTCTGTTCTTGGTCAAAGTTTTGGAATAAACTAGTTATAAGTCGACTTTAAATCGATAAAGGATCAAATCTAAAAATCCTTAACTTCGTTATGACTTAGTTTTAACTAATCTTTAAATTTATTATAAATTTCAATTGCTTTTTTATATTCAATTAAAGAATAATCTCTATTTATTTCTTTTTTGTTAGAGTTTCTAAAATAATTAAAATTAATATTTTCTAATCTAATAAAATTTATTTTTGCTAATAAGTTTTTCAGGTAATCTTTATTTGTTAATTCTTCATATATTACAAAATGACAATTTTGATAAAGTTGATATCTATCTAATATATTTTGATAGAATAAATTCCATTGCTCCATCCAATAATCTATCTTGTTAACGTCTTGGCAATTTAAGGCGTTATTCCACGATCTGTGATTTAATCCAAATTCATTATGACCAAGATAATTCATATACCGTTTAATAAAGTCATCCTCTTTTTGTAATTGGCTAAAATGCAAATGTTGATTTAAAAGTGAATTTGCATGTTGTAATGGTTCTCGAATTGGAATTAGAAAAACAGAATTAGGAAGTAGTGATTGTATTAGATCTATTCTTTTATAGTTATGATTATTTTTGCTTAAATATTTATCTTTATCTTTATTAATTAAAATGAGTTGAATATAGTTAATTAATTCATTTTTTATATATTTTTCATTATTGTCAAAAAATATTTCATCAAATGCTTCGGGACTATTAATATCAAAAGTAATACCATCACCGTGCAGCCTTTCTTTTTTCAAAGTATTTTTTTTATTAAATAATTTTGAAAAACTTGGAGATAAAATAAAAGGCATATTATTATAAGTTAAAGATGCGTATTCACCTGTTGAAAATAAGAAATTTAACAAACTAGTTGTCCCAGACCTTGGCATTCCAGTTATAAAAATATGTGATTGATTTTTAATGTCTCTTGTTTTTAAAAAGATAATTTTTTCAAGTTCAAATAATGATTTATTAATTATTTTTTTGCTTAATATAAAGTCGTGCAGAAATTTTTGTATATAGCTATAGTTTTGCATAAAACTTTTTTCGTAACAAATGATATATTATTAAAACCATACTTATTTCAATAATACCAAAAATAGACATGATTAGATTTAAAAATGAGTTAGACAGTAAATTTAAAATTAATAACAAAATAATAATTGATATTAGAATTGCAAATATCTTTATTGATACCAATAACAATAATTTTGAATAATTAACTACTAATTTTTCTATCCTAAAATCAGATCCTTTTTTAGATTTTAATAACTTGACTAGTTTTTTGTAGATTTTTAAGTTTGATTTCGTAATCTCACTTAATTTGATATACCTGATGAACTCGTAAATAAGTACTGAATAACAAATTAATAATATTTGATTAATCAATTTTATTTTGTTGTTGTTCTCTACTTTTTTTTCTTTTTTTTAAAATTCTTTTTATTGGAAACCAAATCAGACCAAAAAGTCCCGCAAAAATTGCTATAATTATCCCGATAGTTGCTGCTATCGCACCTCCTCCAATTCCTGGTCCCAGATACGCGAAAGATGATGAGGTCATTAAACAAAAAATAATTGAACATGAAATTAATCTAAACATTTTTTATTTTTAACAAGGGATTTAAATTTTTCAATAAATAATTCATCTTCAATAATTCTACTCCAAGAAATAAATCCAATATCTCCATTTTTATCTTTATTGATAAATTCCCACTCTTTTTCGCCTTTGTTATTAAACAATATTACTCTTCCATGATTTTGTTCTTCAACCATTAATGAACCGTCTTTAAAAATATGAGAAAGACCTTGTGATTTTGTTTTGAAATTATTTTTTTTTAATTGTTCATTAAATAATTTTGTAAATAATTTATTTTCAAAGTTATAAATTACAACTTCTGAATAATTATTTGGGTTATAACCATTGTTATTAAAAATTGAAATTTCTTTATCTGAAATAACATCAACATCGTGTTGTAATTTAAAAGGACCAGTAATATAATTTATTACTTTATTAGAGCTTGGTCGATAGTGAACAATTGCATTTTGAGATCTTATACTCAAAAATAAATCTCCTTTTTTCCAATAATTACTATCATTGAATACTGGCTCAATATCATTTAAGTGTATTGGATCTAAATTTCTACTATTTTGAAAATCATCTAAATATATTTCATTATCAATTAATAAGCTAGTAACACTTTTATTAAAAAGAATTTCTCCATCAGTACTTAATTTAATTAAAGAGTCATCACTAAAATTAATATATTTTTTAATGTATTCAGGGTAAGGATTATAAATACCACCAACCCAAACATTACCTTCATGATCTAACATCTTGCTATGATGAAATTGCTCCTCTTCATTGATCCATTGTAGAGTTGAACAAAAATCAATTTTGAACTCAACAGAATAGTCACTATCACTTATTAAAGATCCATCATCCAATATTAAAGGATGACGATATTCAAATCTTATAGGTGCATCGTCAATTTTAATTCTAGAAAATTCCTCAATATTAGTAATTTGATTATGCATTTCATTTATATCATGTTTGTAAGTGTGAATAATTTTAAAGTTATTTAAATCAATTATATCAACTAATGATCTCCTTAAACTTTTATCATATCTGGGTAGCACTAACAGAGCATTCCTTTGATTTGGAATAAACTGCTCAAACCTTTTTTTGTCTTTATGTTTGCTTAAAGGTGGCGGTTCACTTAGATTGAAGGATCTATGTTTAATCATCATTTTTATATTTTTTGGAACTTCAGCAATAATAACTGCAATTTTTTGTAATGATTGGAATCTTTCTCCATCAAGGTAATGATGTCTTAACAAAGAACCAAATCCCATTGTTCCAATAAATGATATAAATAAGACAACAAAAACAGGATAGGAAAAAATTTTTTTCATACCGATATTACTATCACTAAATATAGAAGCTTAGTAATGATTCATATGGTTATCACAAAAGAATCTATTAGATTTTATTAAGATATATAATTTTTTTAAGGGCGTTCTGTTGCCAGGTGCCCAAAACCCCCTAATTGAATTTATCCTTTAAACATTCCTAGTGCTTTGCTAAGTAATTCCTCTGACTTAGCGTGATCACCACTTTCATGAGCTTTCACTCCAGCATCCCTAAGTTCTTTAGCTTCAGCAATTTTTGCATCAACACCCTTTGCCATCATTGGACATGAACCCGCAAATGAAGAACTTGTGAATAATAAAATAGATAAAATTAAAGTTATTTTTTTCATAATTATCCTTTTGTTTTTTCCTTTATATGAGTTTAATTTTTTAATTTAAGCATCAGAGTGTCACACTATTTTTACTTTTAAACTCCAGATAGAATTAATATATTAAATAATGTTTATAGCAATGAACCGTTTTAAAATTGTTCTTGGCAAAGAAAAAGAATTCGAGGATGTTTGGAAAAATAGAGATACACATTTGAAAAATGTACCTGGATTTAGAGAATTTCATTTAGTTAAAGGTGAAACAAATGACGAGCATACATTGTATGCGTCACATAGTATTTGGAACTCAAAAAATGATTTCATTAACTGGACTAAATCTGAAGCATTTAGACTAGCCCATAAAAACTCTGGAGAACACAAGGGATTGTACTTAGGTCACCCAATTTTTGAAGGTTTTGATGTTATTATTTAGATTATATTTTTAGACGACATGCAGAAAGTAAGTTTTAATCTTTAGTAAATTTATAAACAGTTTCAGCAATCTTTTTATATCCCTCAACATTATAGTGCCCAGGAAGTTCAAATGAAAATAATTTTAATGGATTTTGTTCATTTTCAAAAACTTCTTTATGTATATCTATAAATGGAATTTTTAATTCAGTTACAATTTTTTTTACTAAAATATAAGTTTTATTGTTATGGTTTTTATAATGATTATATCCAGGCAAATATATAAAATATAATTTTGAGTCATTTTTATTTGAAAGTTTTTTGGTTAATTGAAGTATTTGTTTAAATTCTGCCGATGGTTCTAGTGCTGGTGTTGGTTTTGATAAAATTGAAATTCTTGTTTTATAAATCTTGATAAATTTTATTAATTCGAATTTAGAAGTGTTTCTTTCTCCTTCTTTTTCTATTTCTTTTTCTTTAATTAGATTTGATAACAAATTATCAATATAATCTTGTTTTATTTTAAGATTTTGAGTAAAGTTATTATCATTAAGATAGTTTATTAAAATATTATTTTTCAACTCATTTTTCAAATTTCTCAAATCATTTTCTTCATAATAAATCCATAAAATTTTTTTTACATTTGTATCCAAATATTCTCTTAAAGTAGCATATTCAATTAATGGTCCGTTACCATTCATTCCTAAATTTAAAACATGTTTATTTGATACTTTTCTTAAAACAGAACCAATATCATCTGGTCTATTTACACAAGCACCATGCGTAAAAGAGTCTCCAATCAAAAGATACTCAATTTCTTTTTTATCCCACTCTTCATTTGGATTATTAAAACCATATCTATCACTTTGATATATTGAATAATAACCATTTTCATTACAATAAATTGTTTCTGAATTTGACACACCAGAAAAGGGAAAAGTAGAGTAATTTTTGTATAAAAATAAATATGGAGCAACAGAGATTGTAATTTTATCATTATTTTTTTTTAATTCTTTATAAATATCTAATTTATTTCTTGAATCCCATTTTTTTCCAGTTTGTTTTTCATAAAGTTGTTTTTTTTTTGAAAGTTGTTTTTTTATAAGTTGTTCTTTTGAAAGTTGTTCTTTGAAGGTTAAATATCCTTCAAATAGATATAATGATGAAATTAAACTAATCCCAAAAATAATTAAATATTGTTTTATTTTGTCATTTACAAAAAAAGTACTAATTGAAAAACAAATAAATATTGAGGAAATTAAATAATAATTTTTGTAATAAAGTCTATTATCACCATTCCAAACAATTTCTGATTTATAAAAAGTGTAAATCAATAATAAAAATGAAAATACTAAAATTGATGGTGAAAATATTTTTTTTAATAAGTTCATAATGATAATTTTACTATATTTTTTCTAAACCAAACCAGGCAAAAACAATAATTACTACCCAAATTAATCCTTTAATTAGGAAGAAAAGAAAACTTCCAGCTACTATATATCTTCCAACCTTACTTTCTTTGAAAAATTTTTTAATTGCCGACATTAACGGATCGCTGATTTGACAGTTCCAATTTTATCAATTTTTGCTACGTACATCCCTTTATTTTTAAGTGGAACAACACCTACCGCAGAACCAGTAAAAACAAAAAAATCTGAATTTAATTTTACCTTATCTTTTCTCATTTTATTCAAAACAAATCTCAAGGAATTTAGTGGATTAATATATACTGTATTAGTATTTCCCTTTTCAATATTCCCAGTCTTTACATTCTTAATACTGCACTTAAGATTACCTATATTCAATCTTTTGAATTTCTTTTTTGGACCAATAATAAACTTTACATTAGCACCGAAATCACTTGCTAGATCTCCTAAAAATTTTATTCCTTGTTTTTTTTGTCTGTAACCAACTACTTCAATACATGGCATCATGTGACTAATGTAATTGCTTACATTCCGCATGGTAATAAAACTTTTGTTTTTAAAAAAATTCTTATCTATTAAATATCCAACCTCTACCTCTATTCCTAAAGTTGAACTATTAGTTTTAACGCTTTTACCACTCTTTAAGACGTTATTTTTAAAAATTGCAGAGTAAAAAGGTTCTTTTTCTTTTAACTTCTTTAAAACTGGTAAAGCAGTCCCACCAGCCTTAAAGCCAATGATTCTTGTTTTAATTTTAGACTCGCAAATTTTTCTAAGCCTTGTCGCATTTTTAATATTTTTTGTATATTTAATTGGAAGTGGGCTTATCAATTTATTTTTTTTGTAAGCGTTAACTAGTTTTTGAGCAAATTTTTCAATTTCTTTTGTCATTACTTTAGTACACTACCTGGATCTAACTTTGTTTCAAACCAATTCAATCTAACATCTAAATGTGGTCCTGTAGCGCGACCTGATTTCCCAACAGTACCAATTATATCACCTTTTTTAACTTCTTGACCTATTTCAACGAAAATTTCGTTCATATGCATATATAGAGTTGAAATTCCGTGACCATGATCAAATATTAAAGTTGCCCCAGTATAATAAAGATCTTCCTCAGCAAGAGTAACAACTCCGCTTAACATTGCTTTTATTGGTGTGCCCGTTTTTTGTGCGTAATCTAACCCATAGTGCGGCCACCTTGGTTTTCCATTTAAAATTCTTTGACTACCGTATACGCCAGTTATTATTGCATTATCCACTGGGGTTATAAATTCATCTTTAAAAAAAGTAAGATTTGTATCTATCGCTCTTGCTTTTCCAATAAGTCTATTTTCTTTTCTAATTCTATCGTAAACCTCTTTGGGTGGTGTAACTTTTTTTTCAGGCAAACCATCTATTCTTTGTATTTTATATTCTCTTTTTAAAACTTTCTTAACAAATTGATTTTTTACTCCATTAAGAGTTTCAGTTATAATAACATCATTTTTTCTGTCTCTTCCAAGGCCAAATGCAAAAAAACCATCCTTTGAAACTCTAACGTTTTTTTTATCTATTTGTATTTTAGCTCCAGGATCAGTTTTACCTAATATAAAGTGTCCTTGAATGAACTTTCCCTCAAATTCAATCGCTTGGCTATTAAATTGAATAAGTAAAAAAATTAATAGGTATTTAATTATTTTGAAGTCCATCCACCATCAACCAATAAAGAGGTACCGGTAATCATTGATGCCTGATCAGAAGCAAGAAATACTACAGCACTTGCAACATCAGAAAGCTCAGCAAATCTTCCTAGTGGAATATTCCCTAGAACCTCCCTCATAAATTTTTTGTCTTTCAAAAATTTACTTGTCATTGGAGTAACAACAAAAGTAGGGCATACTGTGTTTACTCTTATATTATGTTTTGCCAGGTCAATAGACATTCCCTTTGTAAGTCCCTCAAACCCAAATTTAGTCATATTATAAACACTTCTTATGGGGCCTCCTACATGGCCCATTTGTGAAGACATATTAATAATCACACCTCCAAGTTTTTTTCTATTCTTAGATTCGATCATTTTTAAAGCAGATAATTGAGCAATATTAAATGTTGCCATTGTGTTAATCTTAACAACATATTCCATATCTTTTCTTTTTACTTTAGTAAAATGCTCTGGAATATTTGTTCCTGCGTTGTTAACTAAAATGTCAATTCTTTTTTGAGAGTCTATTACTGATTTAATTTCAGAATATTTTGTCACATCGCAAACATACGATTTACACTTTGATCTAAATTTTTTAATGATTTTTGAAACTTGATCTAAATCTTTTTTTGTTCGACTAACAATAATTAAACTTGCCCCAGCTTCGGCAAGAGCGATAGCGCAAGCTTTTCCTATGCCTTTCCCAGCTCCAGTAACTAGGGCAATTTTATTTTTTAAGTTTTGTTTTTTAAGAAACATTTTAGAATAATAGTACTTTTATATCTGTATAAATCAATTCTATTGCAACTATTAGAACTGCTAGTAAACCTACCCAAGCAATCCATTTGTATTTTTTTATCCAACCAGAAATTAATGTTGCAGCAGTTGCCATTAATATAATTGATAGTGCAAGCCCAAAAACTAATAAGTAATAGTGATCTCTTGCGGCCCCAGCAACTCCTAAAACATTGTCTAAACTCATAGTTATATCTGCAAGAATGACTGTTGTAATAGCTTTCATAAAAGATGAGTTATCTATTTTAACTTCATCTTTTTTTTCATTTTGTTTAACGACATCAACATATAGTTTATAGCAAATGTATAACAGTAAAATTCCGCCAATTAATCTTAATCCAGAAATTTGTAAAAGATAAGCTGTGATAAGCGTAAATAGAATCCTCAAAATTACAGCTGCACCAATCCCCCAAAAAATTATTTTTTTTCTTTGCTCAGCTGGAAATTGTGAAGCAACCATTCCAATAATAATTGCATTGTCTCCAGCAAGAACTAAATCAATAAAAATAATTTGAAAAAAGATTAAAATTTGTTCTGATAACATTATGGGTTCAATATCATATCCGCACCCTTCTCAGCAATCATAATAGTAGGTGCATTTGTATTCCCAGAAGTTATATTTGGCATGATGGAAGCATCAATTACCCTAAGTTTATTGAGACCATGAACTTTTAATTTATCAGAAACCACAGCCGACTCATCATTTCCCATCTTACAAGTGCCAACTGGATGAAAAATAGTTTGGGCATAATGACTACAAGCTTTAACTATTTCTTCTTTATCATTCAAGTGTGAACCAGGCCTAAATTCCTCAGGTTCATATTTTTTAAACTCATTTGTTTCCATTACAATTTTCCTTATCAATTTAATTCCATCAGCTGCAACTTTTCTATCTTCATCTGTTGACAAATAATTCATTTTTATTTTTGGGTCTATTTTTGTGTCACTACTATTAATCATGATCTCACCTCTACTTGTTGGTCGTATATTTGCAACAGTTGGAGTGAAAGCATGGAAATCATGTAGGTTAGCACCACCTAATTTATCAGTACTAATTGGCTGAATGTGAAATTGCAAGTTAGGAGTTTCTCTGCTTGGATCACTTTTGGCAAATCCACAAAGTTGACTAGCACCCATGGTCATTGGACCTTTTCTTTGAAAGACATACTCAAGTCCAATTAACAGTTTGCCAAACACACTGTTTATTTTTTTATTTAAAGTTTTAATATTTTTTACTTTATAAACTGGTCTAAACATAAGGTGATCTTGAAGGTTTTTACCAACTCCTTTTAGATCTTTAACAATATCAATCCCAAAATTTTTTATTTTTGAAGCTTCCCCAACACCTGAAGTTTGAAGTATATGCGGGCTTCCAATTGATCCCGCGCAAAGTAAAATTTCCTTCTCAGCTCTCATGGTGAAAGTTTGATCTCCCTTTAAGTAAGTAACACTATCTGCATTATTTCCATCAAAATTAATTTTTTGAACATGACAGTTTGTTTCAATTTTTAAGTTTTTATTTTTTTTTACAGGATTTAGATATCCAACCGCAGTGCTGCATCTTAATCCATTCCTCTCAGTTACCTGAAAATAACCGCATCCAAAATTATCTCCTTTATTAAAATCATTCACCTTTGGAATACCAACTTCTTCAGCTGCATTCATAAAAACATCTAAAATATCTAATTTGATTCTTTGATCTGATACAGCTAATGGCCCACCAACACCATGGAATTCATCTTTACCTCTTTCTTGGTCTTCTGCTTTAATAAAATAAGGTAGGACATCTTTCCAAGCCCAACCCACATTTCCAAGTTGTCGCCATAAATCATAATCCTGTTCTTGACCCCTTATATATAAAAGTCCATTAATTGATGAGCTTCCACCTAATGTTTTTCCTCTCGGATACGGTATCGAAACATTTTCCATAGTTTCATCAGGCTCAGTTTTAAAACACCAATCTGTTTTAGGATTATGCATGGTTTTGTAATAACCTACTGGGATATGTATCCAAGGATAACTATCTTTACCTCCTGCCTCAATTAACAGAACTTTAAACTTACCAGTTCTCACTATACGATTAGCTAAGACACATCCTGCAGAACCGGCACCAATTATAATAAAATCAAATTTTTCCATTTTGAGTTTTATAACAAAATTTTTGAGTATTTATCACTTAATTAAAGCTTTTTTAATTACCAATAAAGTCAAATGCAACTTGTATAATCTCATTTTTTTTGGTTGGATAAGGCATATTAAATTAACTTAAGAGAGGAAATAATGAAAAAAATCATTTCATTAATGTTTGCGGCATTCTTAGTTCTTGGTTTTATATCAAATGCTAATGCTAAAACATTGAAATGTCAGACTGTTCTTAACACTAAGGCTGATGAAGTTAAAATGTTAAAAGACTTTACTGACACTGTAACAGCTCTTACTGATGGCTCACTAAAATTTGAAATTTTGCCAGCAGGTGCAGTTGTTGGAGTAAAAGAAACATTAGATGCAGTTGACAAAGGTTTAATTGACTGTGGATTTGCTTGGACACACTATTGGTCAGGTGATCACCCTGCAGCTATGTTATTTGGTTCGCCAGTAGCAGGAGGTGGAGTAGGTATCGATAACTTAGCGTTTTTATCATGGTTCCAATATGGAGGTGGTAAAGAGTTGTATGATCAATTGTGGAAAGAAATGGGAAGAGACATCAAAGGTTTTATGCTTCAACCAGTTGGTCCAGAGGCTTTAGGTTGGTTTCCAAAACCAATTAAAGATATGGCTGACTTTAGAAAATATAAATTCAGAACTCCTCCAGGAATTCCAGGACAAACTTACAAAGATATTGGTATAGCATCTGTTGCAATGGGTGGTGGAGATATTCTTCCAGCTCTAGAAGCAGGTACAATTGATGCTGCTGAGTGGTGTTGTCCAAAACCAGATTTAACATTTGGTTTTCAAAAAGTTTTAAAACATTACTACTTACAAGGATTACACCAAGTAGTAGTTAATGCTGACTTTTATATTACTGGAAAAACTTACAAAGCAATGACGGCTCATGAGAAAAAATCTCTTGAAGTTGCTGCTAATGCTTCATTGGCTAAATCTTTAAGCTACAGAATCTATGAAAATGGAAAAGCTTTACAAGAATTAACTACAAAGCATGGAGTTATTTTAGAAGACACACCTTCAGATTACTTTAAAGAGTATATGGCAGCTGCAAAAGCTACATTGAATAAAAATGCGGAACAAAATAAGTTCTTCAAAAAAGTATATGATTCAATGAAAGAGTTTGCTGATGTTGCTGTTCCATTCTGGAGTGGTGCTCAAATGTCAAATGCTAAGCTAGGAATGGCTCACGCAGCCACATTGAAGTAAAAGTATAAACTTCAAATTGATTAAGAGCGGACTTTACAGTCCGCTCTTTCTTTATTAAGAACTTATTTATTTTATGAATCAAGACCCCATACATAAAAATGTTTCTGACGAGGTAAGAAATCCAACAAATCTCTTAAAGAAAATGCCAGAGGACATGCCCAATTGGATGTCTTCAACTATTTTAAAAATTGATAGATTTAGCAAAATTGTTGGCAATATTGTTTGTTGGATATTAATACCACTTATATTCGCAATGACTTATGAAGTCATTATGAGAAAATTTTTTTTAGCACCAACGATTTGGGCTTATGACATAAGCAGATTTCTTTATGGAGCTCTATTTATGCTTGGAGCTGCATACGCTTTATCAAAAGGTGTGCATATACGAGCCGATTTTTTATATAGAAATTTTAAAACTAGAACACAGGGGTTAATAGACTTTTGGTTATACATATTATTTTATTTTCCAGGTTTATTGGTTTTTTTATATATGACTATTGGTTTTGTTGAAGAGTCAATTAGAAGAGGGGAAAGAGGTATGGATACTACCTGGATGCCTTTTATGTGGCCAATAAAAACCTGTTTATTATTGGGAATAATATTTTTATTAATTCAGGGTGTTTCAGAGTTACTCAAAAGCTATTGGGCTTCAAAAAAAGGTGAATGGCCAGGAGAAAATAAATGATTTCTGAATTAATAGATCCAGCAATTTTAGGTTTCATTTTGGTTGGAGTAATGCTTTTCGCAATTTTTGTTGGTTTCCCAATTTCATTTACTTTAATTTTTTTAGGTTTTGTATTCGGTTATTTAGGATTTGGAAAATTAGTTTTTTATTTAATGACACTCCAATTTTCCATGGTTATGACCGAACAAACTTTAGCAGCTGTACCTCTCTTTGTATTTATGGGGATAATGATGGAGCAAGCAGGATTAATGGAAAGATTATTTTCTGCATTCCAGCTGATGCTATCTAGAGTAAGAGGTGCCCTTTATTACGCAGTATTATTTGTTTCAGTAATTTTTGCTGCAGCGACAGGTATCGTAGGAGCTTCTGTAACAATATTAGGAATTATGGCAGCTAAATCAATGAACAGATCAAATTATGATGTAAAACTCGCGGCTGGAACAATTACCGCTGGTGGAACATTAGGAATTCTTATTCCACCAAGTATTATGCTTGTAGTTATGGGGCCTATTATGGAAATCCCTGTTATCGATTTATTTGCAGCTGCTATTTTTCCTGGAATATTACTTGCAACTTTATACGCAGCATACACGACAGTAAGGTGTATGATTAATCCAAATCTTGGTCCAGTTTTGCCGGAGGACATGAGAGCAACAAGCATAAAGGATGTATGGATAGAATTTCTTTTGGGATTAGTACCTCCAGCAGCATTGGTTTTTGCAGCGCTAGGAAGTATTTTGCTTGGTTTTGCAACACCTACAGAGGCAGCAGGTTGTGGGGCAATGGGAGCACTTTTATTATCTTTAGCATATAAAAAATTAACACTACCAAAATTACAAGACGCTTTAGTTAAAACTTTAGAGATCACAGCTTTAATAATGGTTTTAGTTGCTGCATCAAATTTCTTTGGAGCAGTATTTGCAAGACTGGGCACTCCAACTTTGCTCACTGAATTTTTATTAGGTTTAGAAATGAATAAATACCTAATACTTGCAATGATAATGGTAATGATATTTTTATTAGGTTGGCCGTTAGAATGGGTTCCAATAGTAATGATAATAATTCCAATTATCCTACCATTAGTTGAAGCTTTAGGATTTAATCTAACTTGGTTTGCGATTCTTGTAGCAGTTAATTTACAGACCGCCTGGCTATCTCCACCTGTTGCTCTTTCAGCATATTTTTTAAAAGGGGTCGTTCCAGAGTGGGATTTAAAGGATATTTATCTTGGAATGATGCAGTTTATGGTCCTACAGATTATTGGATTAATCATTATTATTATATTTCCTAAAATTGTTCTTTGGTTACCTACTGTCTTGTATGGACAGTAATACATATTTGTTTAATATGTAACTGTGAGCTCAGAAAAAGAAAAATTTAATCTTACAAACTGGGAAATAGTTTCAGTAAATCCTGTTGATAAAAATTGGGACTGGAAAGATATGTTTTGTTTTTGGTCTGTTGGACTTCAAAGCATAATGTCTTTTGCTTTAATAGCTTCATTATATTTTGTTTATAATTTAAATTTTTATGAAGTTTTATTTGGAAGTTTGTTGGCTTCTTTGTTAGTGATTTATCTATCCTATATAATTGGAAAACCCTCTCAAAAGCATGGAATTCCTTTTCCAGTTTTTTTAAGAGTATCATCTGGATATCAAGGAGCAAAATTTATAAGTCTAATAAGGGCCATAGTTGGTATATTCTTTTTTGGTGTTCAAACATATTTTATTTCTAAATCTATTGGTTATTTAATTAGAATTTCTTTGTTTCAAATTGACAGTGAGCTATTAAACAACGATATATTTTTCAATTATTTTATGACCATGAATTTAATAGATTGGGTTAGTTTTATTTTTACGATCTTAATTCAATATTTTTTATTCAGCAGAGGACAAAAACTTATAAGGAGTTTTATTAACTTCTCAGCTATATTTGTTTATTTAGGTTTATTGCTATTTTTTGTAGTACTAATAGCAGATCCAGAATTATTTGTGATGGATACTTTTATAAGTAAAATAAATCTTGAGAGCGGATTTACTAATTTTCAATTAAAAAATATGATTGGTATCACTGGAACTTTATTTGCATATTTTTCTATTTTGATTATGAATTTCGGAGACTACTCAAGATATGTAAAAAGTTCGCAAGAACTTCTGAAGGGAAATCTAAGTTTAATTTTAAGCACAATAATTTATTCATTTTTACTACTAGTTATTGTAATTGGTGCTGATATTTTTTTTAAAAGTAGCCTTATATCAACTCAAAATTTACTTACAAATCCAACAGATATTGTGGGTAAAATTAATAATACCTATATCACTGTTACAGTTTTAATCTTTATTTTATTTGCATCATTATCAACTAATTTAATTGCAAATTATTTCCCTTCACAAAATATACTACTAAATTTACTTCCAAATAATTTAACCTTGAAGAGCTCTGGATTACTGATAATTTTATTTGGTTTTTTAGTTGGAATTTTTTGGACTCCGTTACTGAGTCAAAACGGATCCATGTCAATAATCGATACACTTTCAGCTTTTTTTGGACCAATTTTTGGTGTTATGATTTTCGATTATTACATAGTCAAAAACAAAGTCGTGATAAATAAAGACTTATTTTCAGCAAGGAAAGATAGTGCATACCTTTATTCTGCAGGATGGCATATTAAAGCATATTATTCTTTTGTAATTGGATTCATATTTTCATCTGCATCCATTTGGAATTCAAAATTCATGTTTTTAGAAACTTTTTCTTTTATAATAGGTTTTATTATCTCTGGTATTACCTATTATCTATTAGCAAGTGATTGATGAATAAATTTGATTTAAAAAACAAAAACGCAATTATAACTGGTGGAGCACAAGGTTTTGGACTTGATATTGCAAAAAGATTTCTTCAATCAGGGGCAAAAGTAATTATTTGGGACACTGATGAAAAAGAACTTAAAAAAGCTTCAAAATTAATTAATGATCAAAATCTTTCCAGTGATGTTGTTGACGTATCAGATCCGAAAAATGTTGACGACACTGTTAACAAAATAATTTCTAAAACAAAAATTGATATTCTTATAAATAATGCAGGGATTACTGGCTCTACAGCAGAATTATGGAATTATGATTATGAAGAATGGAAAAAAATTATAAATATAAATTTACATGGAACTTTTAATTGCTGTAAGTCTATTGTACCTCACATGATTAAGAGTAATTATGGAAGAATTGTTAATATAGCATCTGTCTCTGGTAAAGATGGAAACGCAAAAGCTAGCGCATATAGCTCATCTAAAGCAGGGGTAATAGCGCTTACAAAATCTTTGGGCAAAGAACTTGCAGATAAGAATATTGCAGTTAATGCAGTAACACCAGCTGGAGCTAAAACCAGAATTCTTGACCAAATGTCAAAAGAACATGTTCAAAGGATGCTTTCAAAAGTACCTAGGGCAAGATTTCTTGAGGTAGAGGAACTTACCTCAATGGTTTGCTGGTTATCTTCAGCAGAAAATTCTTTTTCAACCGCCGCTGTATTTGATATTAGCGGCGGAAGATCTACTTATTAGGCTTTTCTTCAGGAATTATAATATTTGTTTCAAAATATTTGCTTTTTTCGTTAGCTATAACTGGAGCTAAGATTATAACAGACCAATAAATTAAGAGCATAAAAATGGATAAAGTTTTCAAAGCTTCTCTCCATTATTGGCACAATTTTCTTTATTTATTTTGTCATCAAATGTCTCAAGATTACCTTTATTTATGATCCAAACGTATGACTTTTCATAGGTATTATCTGAAGCTAATTTTGTACATTTCTTACCCAATTTTACTGTATGAGTTGAACAGTTTGTTAACATAATCAACAAGATTAAGGAGATATATTTTTTCATATTATAGTTATATGCCTTAAAAATGTATTTTGAATGACTGAAAATTGTCAAAAGTAAGATTTAAAAAAAAATTTGAAAATTTTTTTTTTTAGTTTATATGAACTTCATGCCCAAAATATTTATTGCTATTCTAATCTTTCTATCCTCTATATCTTTTAGCTATTCCCAAAATATTGAAGTGTTTAAGTTTACTGATGAGGAGTTAAGTAATCTTAAAGTCAGAAAAGTTCGAGGAGCCAAAAATATGACTGAATACAGCATTTTAGCTGAAGAAGGTGCAAATATATTAAAAGCTAAGGTAGAAAATGGCGGTTCAGGATTAGGTAAGGAGGCGCCTATAGATCTCAATCAAACACCATTTTTAAACATCACTTGGAAGGTTGAAAAGGGGCTACCTGGTATTGATGAAAAATCAAAAAAAGGTCATGATTTCGCAGCAAGATTTTTTGTTGTCAAGAAAACAGGCATGACTCCATTATCGAACAAGGCAATAAATTATGTATTTTCAAGTAATTCATCCATAGGAGAAAATTGGCCAAGTCCATATACCAAAAGTTCGATTGATTATGTTTTATCTAGTACTAATAAGAATAACAATGAGTGGGTTACAGTCAAAACAAACGTAAAGGAAGACTACAAAAGATTCCACAATTTAAATGTTGATATTTTAGATGGTGTTGCAATCATGGTTGATACTGATCAATCAAAATCTCAGGCTATTTCATACTATAAAAATATATATTTTTCTTCAGAATAAGTTACTTTAATGAACTAATGAAAACTTTTACTTTTAAATTAAAAGTTTACTACGAAGATACTGATGCTGGTGGTGTCGTATACTATGCTAATTACCTTAAATTTATGGAAAGAGCTAGAAGTGATGCTTTAGAATCTTTAGGCTTTACTAATAAAAAACTAATCGATGAAAACGGAACTTATATAATAGTTAAGTCATGCAATATAAGTTATATGAAATCTGCCTTACTTGAAGATAGTTTAGAGATAAAATCAAATATAAAAGAAATCACAAAAACCTCTTTTTTTATGTCTCAAAAAGTATTTAAAGGTAATGATCAAATTACAGAGGCGGCAATTCATTTAGTTACAATTGATAAAAAGGGCAAACCTGTCAAAATTCCCGAAACATTAAAAGTAGAGCTAGAAAAACTAATTTAATTTTAATACTCTCTTAAAAAGGCCTTTCATTTTTTTTTCATTTATTCGACCTGTATTAACATTCCTCGGACTTGGATGATAACAAGCAACCAACTTGATATTTTTTGGTAGTTGGTAAATTTTACCATGCGAGAAGCCTATTTTCTCTTTGTAATTATAATTTTGTTTGAAAAAAAGAACGCAACTATCAAAAGCAATTTTTCCTAAAGCAATGATAGTTTTAAGATTTTTTAAATTATCAATTTCATTATTGAAAAATTGAAAACAGTTTACCAATTCCTCTCGGTTAGGTTTGTCACCAGGCGGAACGCACTTAAGTGCAGTAGTTATATATGCATCTTTTAGTTTTAACCCATCATTTACACTGTCTGAATTTGGCTGATTTGAAATTTTAACACCGTGTAAGCATTTGTATAAAAAGTCAGATGACCTGTCGCCAGTAAACACCCTTCCAGTTCTTGTCCCTCCATGAGCTGCAGGTGCTAATCCGACAAAAAGAATTTTCCCCTTTGTGTCTCCAAAACCAGTGATCGGTTTGCCCCAATAAATTTCATTTTCATATTGTTTTCTTTTTTCAACAGAAATTTTTTTTCTAAACTTTACCAACCTTGGACATTTGCCACATTTGATAATAGATTGATTTAGTTTTTGAAAATTAAAATTCATATGAAATATTTTAAAATAATATTAATCTTTTTTCTATTTTTATTAAATAAGGCAAGCTTTGCTAATGAAAATATTGTGGAAATCTTGAAAAAAGGGGGGAATATAATATTCATTCGTCATGCTCTTGCCCCAGGAAATGGCGATCCCCAGAATTTTGATATTTCAAATTGTTCCACTCAAAGAAACCTCAGCAAAGACGGTGAACTACAAGCACTGAAAATTGGTAAGTTTTTTATAGAAAACGACATAAAGCTTACAAAAGTACTATCAAGTGAATGGTGTAGATGTAAAGATACTGCGAAAATAGCTTTTGGTAATTACGAAACAAAAAATTTTCTAAACTCTTTTTATGATGAAAGATTTTCAGAAAATAAGGACAAGCAAATTTTAGATTTTCAAAAATTTATCAGAAATTGGAATAAAAGTGGAAATTTAGTATTGGTTACTCATTATGTTGTAATTTCAGAAATTTTAGATTTAACCACAAGCTCTGGCGAAATTGTAATTACTGACACTAACTTAAAATTTCTTTCATCATTAGAAATTAATTAATCCTCTTTTTTTTCAGCAAGAAAAAGAAAAATTAAAAATAAGGCGGTCCACCCAATACCAATCAGCCCTTTTTTAATACTAGTTTCAGCGCCCCACAGATCAAAGAATAATGCACCAATTACAAGACCTAATACATAAATGATAATAACTGTTGTTGACTTACTCATTTTAAACCCTTTTTAAGTAAAGAAACTCCTTCTTTAATCTTATTATCATAAGATTTTAAAAATGCATCTAATTGCCAACCTGACATCCTACCTTTTAATTCTTCTAAATTTTTCTTTTTCCATTCATCAGTAGTCTCTGGGTTTTTCCAGATAATTTTCTCTTCGGTTTTCCTAGCACAACCATAGCAATAGCCTGATACTGGATCTGTTTTACAAATACTTATACAAGGCGAAACAATCATAAATTTTTTTTAATTTTTCTCATAATTACACAATTATTCTAATTGGACAAATTCATTCTATAAGATATAAACCTTTTTAAATTGGGCGAGTGGCGGAATTGGTAGACGCGTTGGTCTTAGGAACCAATATGGCAACATGTGAAGGTTCGAGTCCTTTCTCGCCTACCATAATTTTATGAAAGTAACAGTAGAAACAAAAAAAGGTCTTGAGAAAAATTTAAAAGTTTTTGTTGATAAAAACACTATCAATAAAGAACTTGATGTTAAGTATGATCAATTAAAAAATGATGTAGTTCTAAAAGGTTTCAGACCTGGAAAAGTTCCGAAAGATTTAATTAAAAGACAATTTGGTAAAGCGATTTATGGCGAGGTTATAGATAAAATTTTAAAAGAAACCACCACTAAAGCTTTAGATGAAAAGAAAATTAAACCTGCGCTCCAGCCAAAAATAGATTTGAAACAATTTGGCGAAGGAAAAGATCTTGAATATGTAATTAGTGTTACAGAGATGCCTAAAGTAAAATTAAATACTTTAGATAATATTAAATATAAAGAATATAAAGTAAATTTATCTAAAGAGGAGACAGACAAAAGAATTAAAGAAATTGCATCAAATCAAAAAAATTTTGTTGAAGTTGATGCAGCAAAGGTTGCTAACGAAGGTGATTTAGTTACATTTGATTATAAAGCAACAGTAGACGGAAAAGAATTTAAAGGCAGTGAGGGTAAAAACACTCAATTAGAATTAGGAAAAGATTTATTTATAAAAGGTTTTGATAAACAATTATTGAAAGCAAAAAAAGATGAAGAAATAAAAGTTGAGGCAGTTTTACCAGAAATTTTTCCAGAAAAAGAATTAGTTGGAAAAAAAGCAATATTTATGTGTAAGATTATTTCAGTAAAGAAACACAAACCTTTACCTATTGATGATGAATTTGCTAAAAAACTTGGAGCTAAGGATTTAAATGATTTAAAAAATCTAGTTTCAAAACAATTAAATGATCAATATAAAAATTCTCTAGATCAAATTTCAAAAAATCAAATTTTAGAGGAGATTGAAAATTTTAAAATTGATGAGATCCCAAGTACATTAATTGATCAGGAATTAAATATTCTTAATCAAGGTCTTGATAAAGAGGCAATAGAGAAAAACAAAAGCACAAATTTAAAAAACGCAAAAAAAAGAATTAAACTTGGTTTAATCCTTAATCAAATTGGTGAAGAAAATAATATAAAAGTTGAAAATTTAGAGATTCAATCAGAAATTCAAAAACAAATAGGTATGATGCCTGGACAAGAAAAACTTGTAATGGATTATTATCAAAAAAATCCAGAGGCAGCAGCCTCATTGAGAGGAAACCTTTATGAACAAAAGATAATTGATTTTATAAAATCAAAGGCTAAAAAAACTGTCAAAGAAATTGATAAATCAGAAGCAGAAAAAATTTTAAAAGAGGAAAATGAAAAAAATCTAAAAGCCCAATCATCTGATGATGTCATAGAAAAAAAGACAAAGTCTTCTGAAAAGAAACCTAAAAAAGCCCCAATTAAAAAAAAAACAAAAAAAGTTAGCAAAAAGTAATCACAAGTTGTATAAGTGAATGATTCGAAATTATGACTGAAAAAATCTTAGAACAAATGAATACTTTGATACCGATGGTTGTTGAGCAATCTAGTAGAGGCGAAAGAGCTTATGATATTTACTCAAGATTATTAAAAGAGAGAATTGTTTTTTTAGTTGGTCCAATAAATGATAATGTTGCGTCTTTAGTAACTGCACAACTTTTATTTTTAGAGTCTGAAAATCCTAAAAAAGAAATATCTTTATATATAAACAGTCCTGGTGGTTTAGTAACGGCTGGTTTAGGAATTTATGATACTATGCAATATATCAAACCTGATGTTTCAACATTATGTATTGGTCAAGCTGCTTCAATGGGATCTTTTCTTTTGGCTGCAGGCGAAAAAGGAAAAAGATTTTCTCTTCCCAATTCAAGAATAATGGTTCATCAACCATCTGCAGGATTTCAAGGCCAGGCAACAGATATAGAGATACATGCAAATGAAGTTCTTTCTCTAAAAAAAAGGTTGAATCAAATATATTCCAAACACACTGGAAAGAGTGAAGATGAAATTAAAATTGCACTTGAGAGAGATAATTTTATGACGTCTGAAAACGCTAAAGAATTTGGTCTGATAGATCAAGTTGTTGAAAAAAGATCATAGTATTCCACAAGATATAGCTCAATCTTAACACTACACTTGCCTCATAAACACATTTTATAATAAAGTAGTTATATTGATTCGTTTTAATAATTTAAAAATATATGTCAGGTAGCAAAAACATTTTATACTGTTCATTTTGTGGCAAAAGCCAGCACGAAGTAAGAAAACTTATTGCTGGTCCAACAGTTTTCATTTGTGATGAATGCGTCGAGTTATGTATGGATATAATTAAAGAGGAGAATAAAGACACATTCGTAAAACACCAAGATGGTTTACCATCTCCAAAACAAATTTGTTCAGTTTTAGATGACTATGTAATTGGTCAGCAACTTGCAAAAAAAGTTTTATCTGTAGCTGTTCACAACCATTACAAAAGATTAAATTATGAAAACAAAACTAGTAAAAATGTAGAACTAGCAAAATCAAACATCTTATTAATTGGTCCTACAGGATGTGGAAAAACTTTGTTAGCTCAAACATTGGCAAGAATTTTAGATGTACCTTTCACAATGGCAGATGCAACAACTTTGACTGAAGCCGGATATGTAGGAGAGGACGTTGAAAATATTATTTTAAAACTTTTACAGGCTGCGGATTATAACGTTGAAAAAGCACAAAGGGGTATAGTGTATATAGATGAAGTGGATAAAATAAGTCGAAAATCAGAAAACCCATCTATTACAAGAGATGTATCGGGAGAAGGTGTTCAACAAGCTTTATTAAAAATAATGGAAGGTACTATTGCAAGTGTCCCTCCTCAAGGAGGAAGAAAACACCCACAACAAGAATTTTTACAAGTAGATACTACTAATATTTTGTTTATTTGCGGGGGAGCTTTTGCAGGTTTAGACAAAATAATTTCACAAAGAGATAAAGGATCTTCTATAGGGTTTGGAGCAGAGGTTAAAAATACTGAGGATAAGAAAACAGGTGAGTGGATGAAAAGTTTGGAACCGGAAGATCTATTAAAATATGGATTGATACCGGAGTTTATAGGTAGACTTCCAATAATTGCAACTCTAGAGGATTTAGATGAAAAATCTTTAATAAAAATTTTACAAGAACCTAAAAACTCGCTTATTAAACAGTATCAGGAATTATTTAAGCTGGAAGGAGCCAAACTCTCGTTCAAAGACTCCGCAATAAAAGAGATAGCTCAAAAGGCAATTAATAAAAAAACAGGGGCTAGAGGTCTGAGATCTATTTTAGAAAGTATTCTACTAAAAACAATGTTTGATTTACCAAGTATGGAAAATGTAAACGAAGTTATAGTTGATTCAGGTGCGGCCAAAGGGCAAAGTCAACCAATTATTGTCCACTCTAAAAATGCAGATAAAGATAAAGATAAAGAAAAATCTAAAACCTCTGCCGCATAAATACGGTTAACAAACGATAAATAAGTATTGCAAATTTTAATTTAATATCCATATTTAGATAATGGAAATGAAATTTAACTTACCACTGTTACCTTTAAGAGATATCGTTGTTTTTCCTAATATGGTTATTCCATTATTTGTTGGTAGAGATAAATCAATTAATGCTCTCAATGAGGTAATGAAAAAGGAAAAAAAGATTATTCTAGTAACTCAAAAAAATTCAGAAGTTGACGATCCATCTAAAAATGATGTGTTTACTTACGGATGTGAAAGTAACATTCTACAGCTTTTAAAATTACCCGACGGGACGGTTAAAGTCCTTGTTGAGGGAATGAATCGAGTAAAAATATCTAATTACAGTGACAACAAGGATTTTATTACTTGCTCTTACGAAAAAGTAGGTGATCAAATAAATAAAGATGAAGATTTGATCCAGTTAGCACTTTCAGCTGTAAAGAAACTCGAAAAACTTACTGTAATTAATAAAAAAATTTCGAGTGAAACGATTAATAATATTAAAGTTTTAAAAGATCCTTCAAAAATTGCAGACAACATAGCATCTCATTTAAATGCGTCTATTTCAGAAAAACAGCAAATTTTTGAAACCCAAGACGTTAAGAAAAGATTAAATCTTATTATTAAGATAATGGAAAACGAAACAAGTATTATTGGTGTAGAAAAAAGAATTAGAGGTCGAGTAAAGACACAGATGGAAAAAACACAGCGAGAGTATTACTTAAATGAGCAGCTGAAAGCAATTCAGAAAGAGTTAGGTGAAATCGAAGATGGAAAAGATGAAACATCAAATTTAAATAAAGCAATAATCAAAGCTAAGATGCCAAAAGATGTTGAAAAAAAATGTCTGTCCGAATTGAAAAAATTAAAGAATATGAGTCCAATGTCTGCGGAAGCCACAGTTGTAAGAAACTATTTAGATTGGATGATAGATTTACCATGGTTCAAAAAAGATAAAACTGAAATAGATTTAAATAAAGCTCAAGGAGTTTTAGATGAAGATCATTTCGGTCTAGAAAAAGTAAAAGAGAGAATAATTGAATTCTTAGCTGTTCAAAAAAGAATGAATAAGTTAAAAGGTCCAATTTTGTGTTTGGTTGGCCCTCCAGGAGTTGGAAAAACATCCTTAGGAAAATCAATAGCCAAAGCTACCAATAGACAATTTGTCAGAATGTCATTGGGAGGTGTAAGAGATGAAGCGGAAGTCCGTGGCCACAGAAGAACTTACATTGGATCTTTACCTGGAAAAATTATTCAAATGATGAAAAAAGCTGGAACAAAAAATCCTTTATTCCTACTGGATGAAATCGACAAAGTTGGAAACGATTATAGAGGTGACCCATCTTCAGCTTTATTGGAAGCTCTTGATCCAGAACAAAACACTACTTTTAATGATCACTACTTAGAAGTGGACTATGATCTATCCGATGTGTTATTTGTAACTACAGCCAACACACTAAATATTCTACCACCTCTGCTAGATAGAATGGAAGTTATTAGAATACCTGGTTATACGGAAGATGAAAAAATTAATATTGCAAACAAATATTTATTACCAAAACAAATAAAGGACAATGGAGTTAAAGATGGTGAAATGAACTTATCTGACGGAACTATAAAAGACATAATTAGATATTATACAAGAGAGTCAGGGGTAAGAAATCTTGAGAGGGAAATTTCAAAAATTACTAGAAAAGTAGTTAAAAAAGTTGTTAATAATGAAAGCAAAGACGTAGCGGTTAATGATAAAAATTTAAATGATTTTCTTGGTGTTAGAAAATTTAAATTTGGTGAGCTTGAAGAACAAAACAAAGTTGGAATTGTTACAGGATTAGCTTGGACGGAATTTGGTGGTGAAATTTTGAAAATTGAAACCGTTAATATGCCAGGGAAAGGTCGAATGCAAATAACAGGTAAATTAGGGGATGTCATGCAAGAGTCTGTAAAAGCTGCAAAATCTTTTGTTAGATCAAAATGTCTTGAATTTGGGATTATTCCTCCAACGTTTGAAAAAAAAGACTTTCATATTCATGTTCCAGAAGGAGCCACACCTAAAGACGGTCCATCTGCTGGAATAGCCATGGTAACATCAATTGTTTCATCAATTACTAAAATTCCTGTAAAAAGGGAAATTGCAATGACCGGAGAAGTTACAATTACAGGTCAGGTTTTGCCAATTGGTGGATTAAAAGAAAAGCTTTTAGCAGCCCATAGAGCTGGCATTAAACAAGTGTTAATTCCAAAAGATAACGAAAAAAATTTAGTTGATATCCCTAAAAAAGTTATTGATGATATAAAAATAACTCCGGTAAATACAGCTGATGAAGTTTTAAAAATTGCTTTAACTAAGGAACTAAAGCCAACAGACTGGGTTGAGGTAGAAAAAATTTCAGAAAATAAAAAATCTGAAAAAACCCAAGCAAGTATTCAATAATTAATAATTTACATTAAAACAACTCTGTTGCAAAAATACAATTCTTTTGGGAAATTTATCTAAACTATAAAAAAAAAATGTACAAAATAACTAAAATTTTAACTATCAATATTTTAATATTGTTATCGATAATTTCAACATTAGAATTAATTACGGGTAACAAAATTTATTCTGAAAAGTTAAATTGTGGTTATTTGCTTTGTTCGGCAGATCGTTCATATAAAAATAATCTTTATGAAGGAAAAGATTATATTAATTACAAGAAAGATAAGTACGGCTTCAGGGGACTAAGGAAAACTGTAGATAAAATAGATATATTGACAATTGGTGGTAGCACAACAGATGAGAGGTATCTTGAAACAAATGACACGTGGTCTGAGCAACTTGAACTAATAATAAATAATAATTATCCGAATCTTGATTTTGAAGTTGTCAATGCAGGGATCGATGGACAGTCAACATATGGGCATATTTGGAATTTTAAAAATTGGTTCCCCAAAATACCTGAATTTAAAACAAAATATATTATTTTTTATATTGGCATAAATGAATATTTTAGTGATGAAAAATTAGTTTATGATCAAGGGACTAAACGTATGAATTTTTTTCAAAAAATTAAATTATGGTTTACAGAAAATAATGGAATTATTTATAAAACTTGTAATCTTGTCTATAAAAAGTTTTTTTTAAAAGATATTTTTAATGTAGGTCATAAAAAAAGAAATAAAAATTACCAATTAGCAGAAATAGATTATAAAATTTCCCAGGATAATATTAATGATTTAAATAATAGATTAGACACTTTGATTAAATTAACAAAAGAATTAGATGCTAAGCCAGTCTTTATTACACAAAAAACTCAAAGATCTAAAATTTTAGAAAATAAAATTTACTCAATTGATGAATTTAATTATCATTCAAAAGAAAAAATTATTTCTAAAGTCATAATTAACAACTGCAATAAAAATAAGATTTTTTGTATAGACCTTTACAATAAAATTCAATTTTCGGATGATAGTTTGTATGACTTGATTCATGCAAGCCCGTCAGGAGCTAAAATTATTGCTAAAACAATTTTTGATGATTTTAACAAAATACTAATTAATAATAACTAGTCTTCAAAAAATTACATTTGTATTTCTTGCTTTATTAAAATAAATGTTGTAAACACTTGCGTTATTTTGTTTTGGGCGGTTAGCTCAGTTGGTAGAGCATCTCGTTTACACCGAGGGGGTCAAAGGTTCGAGTCCTTTACCGCCCACCAAAATAAAATTGGGGGTGTAGCTCAGTTGGTTAGAGCGATCGCCTGTCACGCGATAGGTCGCGGGTTCGAGTCCCGTCACTCCCGCCAGTTTTTGATAATAATTATCAATTACACAAATCACTCAATAAATTAGCCCCCAATAACGTGACTTAACTGCACTTTCAATTAATCAAAAAGATTATATATAAATATATATGTATGGAGATTTTTTAAATAACTATCTAACAATTATAATATTTTTTGGGGTTGCTCTAGTTCTAAGTATTGGGTTCATTTTTCTGAATTTCATAGTAGCACCTAAAAATCCCGATCCAGAAAAATTATCTGCTTATGAGTGTGGTTTTGAACCTTTCAATGACTCGAGAATGGAGTTTGATGTTAGATTTTATTTAGTAGCAATCTTATTTATAATATTCGATTTAGAAATAGCTTTCCTTTTTCCATGGGCAATTTCTTTAGGTAAAATTGGAATATTTGGTTTTGTATCAATGATGATTTTTTTGTTTATTTTGACCGTAGGATTTATTTATGAGTGGAAGAAAGGGGCTTTAGACTGGGAATGAACTTAAAAGAAAAAGAAGATCAAATTCCAAAAGAATTTAAACAACTTGCTAAAGATTTTGCAGACAAAGGTTTTATAACAACTTCTTTAGATAATCTAGTAAATTGGGCAAGGACTGGCTCTTTGCACTGGATGACATTTGGACTTGCATGTTGTGCAGTTGAAATGATGCAAACATCTATGCCAAGGTACGATCTAGAGAGATTTGGCGCTGCACCAAGAGCATCCCCAAGACAATCAGACGTAATGATTGTTGCTGGAACTTTAACTAACAAAATGGCTCCAGCGTTAAGAAAAGTTTATGATCAAATGCCTGAGCCGAGATACGTGATATCTATGGGTAGCTGTGCGAATGGTGGCGGTTATTACCATTACTCATATTCAGTTGTTAGAGGATGCGATAGAGTTGTTCCAGTTGATGTTTATGTACCAGGATGCCCTCCCTCAGCTGAGGCCTTATTATATGGGATCATGCAATTACAAAAAAAGATAAGAGGCCAAGGTTCAATAAGCAGATAATGTTAAATAATATAGATTTAGAAAAAAAAATAAATTCAGAACTTAATACTAAGGTGAGTTCATCAAAAATTGTACACGAAACATTAAATGTTTCTATAGAAAAAGATGATCTAAAAGAAGTTCTTTTATTTTTAAAATCAAATCCTGATATGAAATTTAAGCAGTTGATAGATATAACTGCAGTAGATTACCCAAATAAAAAAAATAGATTTAGAATGATTTATTTGTTGCTTAGCCATGAGTTTAACAAAAGAATAATTGTTGATTTTCCGTTAAACGAAAATGATAAAGTTTTTTCAATCACAGGTATTTTTCCATCAGCAAATTGGATGGAACGAGAAGTTTTTGACATGTATGGTATTGATTTTCAAGATCATCCAGACCTAAGAAGAATTTTGACAGACTATGAATTTGAAGGATATCCATTAAGAAAAGATTTTCCAATTACTGGGCATAAAGAGGTTAGATATAGTGAGGAGAAAAAAAAGGTAATTTATGAACCAGTAAAATTAGAACAGGACTATAGAAATTTTGATTATAATAGCCCATGGCAAGGAACAGAATACGTAAAAGAAATTAAAAAAAACAATGAGTAAACAAACAAAGACACTAAATCTTAATTTTGGTCCACAACATCCAGCTGCGCACGGTGTTTTAAGATTGATATTGGAGTTAGATGGAGAAGTTGTAGAAAAAGCCGACCCCCATATTGGTTTGCTTCATAGAGGTACAGAAAAATTGATTGAAAACAAAACGTATTCACAAGCAATTCCTTACTTTGATAGACTTGATTATGTAGCACCCATGAACCAAGAGCATGCTTTTGCTTTAGCTATCGAAAAAATTTTAGACATTGAGGTTCCAATTAGAGGACAATACATAAGAGTAATTTTTTGTGAGATTGGTCGAATATTAAGCCACATATTAAACATTACTACTCAAGCTTTAGATGTAGGCGCCTTAACTCCTTCATTATGGGGTTTTGAGGAGCGAGAAAAACTTATGGAATTTTACGAAAGGGTCTCAGGATCAAGATTGCACGCAAATTATTTTAGACCGGGAGGCGTTCACCAAGACTTACCAAGAGGACTTGACGCTGATATTTTAAAGTTTTGTAATGAGTTTCCAAAAATTATAGATGATTTAGAGACTTTACTAACTGATAACAGAATTTTTAAGCAAAGAAATGTTGATATTGGAATAGTTTCAAAAGATGATGCATTAGACTATTCTTTCTCAGGTGTAATGATGCGAGGTTCAGGCGTGCCTTGGGATCTAAGAAAATCTCAACCCTATGATTGTTATGAACAATTATCATTTAAGGTGCCTATTGGTAAAAACGGAGATTGTTATGACAGGTACCTTTGTAGAGTTGAAGAAATGAGAGAAAGTGTAAAAATAATTAAACAATGTTTAGAACAGTTACCAAAAGGACCTGTTAAATCTCAAGATAATAAGATTACCCCTCCAGCTAAAAAAGAAATTAAAGAGTCGATGGAAGCATTAATTCACCATTTTAAATTATTTACAGAAGGCTATAGAGTTAAAAAAGATGAGATATATACTGCAGTAGAGGCGCCTAAGGGTGAATTTGGTGTTTACTTAATTTCTGATGGTTCAAGCAAGCCATATAAATGTAAAATCAGAGCTCCTGGATTTTCTCATCTTCAAGCAATGGATTATTTAATCAAAGGACATATGTTAGCCGATGTACCAGCTGTATTAGGTTCATTAGATATTGTTTTCGGAGAAATAGACAGATGAGTTTAAAAAAAATTTCAAAAGAGCAACCTGAAAAGTTTGAATTTAATCAACAAAGTTTAGAAGCTGCAAAAAAAATCTTATCAAATTATCCGAAGGGAAAAGAGAGAAGTGCTGTTATGGCTTTACTTTATATAGCTCAAAGGCAAAACAATAACTGGATACCTTTATCGGCAATTAAATATATCGCTAAGTTTTTAAATATGCCTTATATAAAAGTCTACGAAGTAGCCACTTTTTACTCAATGTATAATCTTTCACCTGTAGGAAATTTTCATGTCCAAATTTGCACCACAACTCCATGTATGATCAGAGGGGCATATAAGATTGTAGATATATGTAAAAAAAAAATATCTGAAAAAGAAAATGTATTATCGGAAAATGGTAATTGTTCTTGGACAGAGGTAGAATGCCTTGGCGCCTGTATAAACGCTCCAATGATGCAAATAAATAATGATTATTATGAGGATTTAGATATTAAACAAAGTGAAAAAATTATCGATGAAGTGCTAATGGGTAAAAAACCAAAACCAGGCTCCTATAGAGGGAGGATTAACTCAGAGCCTGAAAATAACAGAAAAACATTATTGGATTTAAAAAATGCTTAAAGACGAAGATAGAATATTTAAAAACCTGTATAATGATTTAGGAGCTGACTTAAACTCCTCAAAAAAAAGAGGCGATTGGATAAATACTAAAGATTTATGTGAAAAAGGTAGAGATTGGATTATTGATGAAATTAAAAAATCAGAATTAAGAGGAAGAGGTGGCGCAGGTTTCCCAACAGGTTTAAAATGGTCATTTGCACCTAAGGAAGTTGGATCAAGGCCTCACTATCTTGTTATTAATGCAGATGAGTCTGAACCTGGAACTTGTAAGGATAGGGATATTTTAAGATTTGAGCCTCACAAACTTTTAGAAGGTTGTTTGATAGCAGCTTATGCTGTCAATTCACATAAATGTTATATTTACTTAAGAGGTGAATATTACAACGAAGGTATAGAACTACAAAAAGCTATTGATGAGGCTTATAAAAATAATTTAATTGGTAAAAATGCTTCTGGAACTGGTTGGGATTTAGATATTTATATTCATTACGGAGCTGGAGCATATATTTGTGGCGAAGAAACAGCTTTACTTGAAAGTATTGAAGGTAATAAAGGTCAACCAAGATTAAAACCACCTTTTCCTGCGCTAGTTGGATTATATGGTTGTCCAACTATAGTTAATAATGTTGAAACTGTTTCGGTTGTTCCTACAATTTTAAGAAAAGGCTCAAAATGGTTTGCATCATTAGGCAAACCAAAAAATACTGGTACTAAAATTTTTTGTATTTCTGGAAATGTAAACAAACCTTGTAATGTAGAAGAGGAAATGGGAGTTCCTTTGAAAGATTTAATTGATAATCATGCTGGCGGGGTAGTAGGTGGATGGGAAAATTTACAAGCAGTCATACCTGGTGGTTCTTCCATGCCATTGTTAAATAAAGAGATTTCAGAAAAGATAACTATGGATTTTGATTCATTAGTAGAAAATAAAAGTGGTTTAGGGACCGCAGGAATAGTCGTTATAAATAAAGATCAAGATATTATTAAATGTTTTGCAAGAATCGCTCGATTCTATAAACATGAAAGTTGTGGTCAGTGTACTCCTTGTAGAGAAGGTTCAGGCTGGATGTGGAGAATTTTAGAGAGAATGGCTAAAGGCGAAGCATCGAGAGAAGAAGTTGAAATGTTATTTGATGTTACAAAACAAATAGAAGGTCATACTATTTGTGCTTTCGGTGAAGGTTCAGCTTGGCCAGTACAAGGTCTTTTGAGAAATTTCAAAAAAGAAATAATAAAAAGAAATAATTTTGATCCATTAATTAAATCAAATAAAGATATCCCATACCTTGTAGACCAACACTTATTAGAGAAAGATAATGCCCAAAATAAAAGTTAACAATAACGAATTAGAAGTAGAAGACGGCCTAACAGTTTTACAGGCATGCGAACAAGCAGGGGCTGAAATACCAAGATTTTGTTATCATGAAAAACTTTCAATAGCAGGAAACTGTAGAATGTGTCTAGTTGAAATTGAGAAATCTCCAAAACCTGTTGCGTCTTGTGCAATGCCTGTAGCGGATGGAATGAATATTAAAACAAATACAGCGTTTGTTGAAAAAGCTAGAAAAGGTGTTATGGAATTTTTATTAGCAAATCACCCACTCGATTGTCCAGTTTGCGATCAAGGAGGTGAATGCGATTTACAAGATCAATCAATGTTTTATGGAATTGATAAATCAAGATTTAAGGAAAATAAAAGATTTGTTCCTGAAAAATATATGGGTCCTTTAATCAAAACTCAAATGACAAGATGTATTCACTGTACAAGGTGCATTAGATTTGCAACCGAGGTCGCAGGTGTTTCGGAAATTGGAGCAATTGGTAGAGGAGAAGATACTCAAATAACTACATATTTGGAAAAATCTATGGAGTCAGAGCTCTCAGGCAATGTCATTGATTTGTGTCCAGTCGGTGCATTAACATCGAAGCCATACGTTTTTGAAGCTAGACCATGGGAATTAAAAAAAACAGAGTCGATAGATGTTATGGACGCAGTCGGTTCAAATATAAGAATTGATACATATGGTTGGGAAGTAAAGCGTATACTCCCAAAAATTAACGAAAACATTAATGAGGAGTGGATATCAGATAAAACTCGTTATGCATGCGATGGCTTAAAATATCAAAGACTTGATACTCCTTATATAAGATCTAATGATAGCTTTAAAAAAATTTCATGGGAAGATGCTTATGGCATCTTAACTGATAAAATTAAAACCACAAATCCCGATAAAATCGGATGTATAACAGGTGATCTTACGAACATGGAAACTCTATTTTCTATTAAAGAGCTTTTTAATAAAATTTTGAACTGTAAAAACTTGGACTCAAGACCTGTAAAAACTTATGTAAACAATAGTTCACGAACCAATTATATTTTTAATACCCAAATTTCAAATATAGAAAAATCAGATTTTATTCTTTTGGTTGGGACTAACCCACGTCATGAAGCAACAATTTTGAACTCAAGAATACGAAAAAGTTATTTAAAGAATAATATGGAAATTTATTCTTTGAATGATGTTGGAGATTTAACATATCCATATAAAGTAATATCAAGCAACACTGATGAGTTAAAAAAAATAGTTTTAAATGAACACGAAGTCTCAAAAAAAATAATTTCTGCAAAAAATCCTATTGTTATTTTTGGACAATCAGCTCTTAAACTTAACTCCTCAGGGTACTTATTTGAGGGAATGAAAAAATTTTTATCAGAAAATAATAAAATAAACGATGACTGGAATGCTTTAAGCGTCCTTTCTAATAATGCATCAACTGTTGGTGCATATGATTTGGATATTTTAGACAACGAAACTATAGATAATGTGTTATCAAATCAATTTGAATTAGTTTTCTTATTTGGTCAGGATAATTTGAATATCAAAAAGAAAAATGAATTTATTGTCTATATAGGAACTCATGGTGACAGAGGAGCTGAAATGGCAGATCTAATATTGCCTAGTGCGGCATATACAGAGCAAGATGGATATTACACTAATCTTGAAGGTAACTTACAATTAGCTTTTAAGGCTTCCTATCCACCTGGTGAGGCAAAGGAAGATTGGGAAATTGTTAACGAAGTGTCAAAGAAACTTAAGGGTAAAAGTCTTTATATAAATAAACAAGAACTTATAGATAATCTTTTAAATTATCTTAATCAAAAAACAAAAAAAAACGATGCAACAGTTAAAAATGATTTCATAAAAGAAGAAATTTTCGTCGATAAAATTGATTATTATTTTACTAACGTTATAGCAAGATCTTCGAAGACCATGGCAGAATGCAGAAATTTAAAACTTGTTTCTTTGAAAACTGGAACTGACGGTTAAATGGAATACATAGTTTTATTATTTTCTGAAATTTACAAAATACTTTATGTTTTAATTCCTGTTCTTGTATCAGTAGCAATGATTGTGTGGCTTGATAGAAGAATTTGGGCTTTTGTTCAAAAAAGAAGAGGGCCAAATGTAGTAGGTCCTTTCGGTTTATTTCAAACTTTGGCAGATGCGCTTAAATACATTTTCAAAGAAATTATAATACCTGCAAGTTCGAATAAAATTATATTTATTTTAGCCCCAATAGTTACGATGACTTTAGCCCTTATTGCATGGGCAGTAATTCCTTTTAGTGAAGATTATGTTTTGGCTGACATAAATGTTGGTATCCTTTATATATTTGCAATTTCATCTTTGGGCGTTTATGGAATAATAATGGGCGGCTGGGCCTCAAATTCAAAGTATCCATTTTTAGGCTCAATAAGATCTGCTGCACAAATGGTCTCTTATGAAGTTTCTATCGGAGTAATAATCATAAATGTTTTATTGTGCGTTGGTTCGTTAAACTTAAAAGATATAGTTTTAGCTCAAGAGAAAATTTGGTTTGTAATTCCTTTATTTCCAATGTTTGTGATTTTCTTTATTTCATCGCTTGCAGAGACAAATAGACCACCATTTGATTTACCTGAAGCAGAGGCTGAATTAGTTGCGGGTTATCAAACCGAGTATAGCGGCATGATGTATGCAATGTTTTGGTTGGGCGAATATGCAAATATTTTGCTAATGTGTGCACTTGGGTCAATTCTTTTTCTTGGAGGCTGGTTAGCGCCAATGGATATCCCATTGTTTGATATAGTACCTCCACCGGTGTGGCTAATATTAAAAATTTTATTTTTGTTTGTTTTGTTCGCACTTATAAAAGCTATTGTGCCAAGATATAGATACGATCAACTTATGAGGCTCGGATGGAAGGTTTTCCTGCCTTTCTCTTTAATTTGGGTGGTATTAACTTCTGGTTATTTATTATATTTTGACTTATTACCTGTATATTAAACTATGAATATAATTCGAATATTTAAAACAGTATTTTTAATTGATTTTTTAACAGGCTTATTGATAGCAATTAAAGAGTCATTTAAACCAAAAAAAACTATTAATTATCCCTTTGAAAAAGGCAAGATTTCACCACGATATAGAGGAGAGCACGCTTTAAGAAGATATCCAAACGGCGAGGAAAGATGTATAGCATGTAAACTTTGTGAAGCTGTTTGTCCAGCTCAAGCAATAACAATAGAGTCTACAGCTAGAGAAGACGGAAGTAGAAAAACAACTAGATATGATATTGATATGCTAAAATGTATCTATTGTGGTTTGTGTGAAGAGTCGTGTCCGGTTGATGCTATAGTGCAAGGTCCTAACTTTGAATTTGCGACACATACTAGGGAAGAACTTTACTACAATAAAGAAAAGCTTTTAGAAAATGGAGATAGATGGGAGAATGTTTTAGCTGCAAATATAAAAGCTGACAACCCGTATAGATAATAGTAAATGTTAGCACACGCTATATTTTTTTATTTTTTTTCATTTATTGCAATAGTTTCTGCGATAATGGTAACTGTGTCCAAGAATACTGTTCATTCTGTTTTTTTTTTAATATTGGATTTCATATCAATATCATGCCTTTTTATTATGATAGGTGCAGAATTTTTAGGAATGATAATGTTGATTGTTTATGTTGGGGCAGTTGCAGTTTTATTTCTATTTGTCGTAATGATGCTGAACGTTGCTCAGCAAAAAAATCAATGGTTCAAATCAAGTGAAACAAGCACTCATATACCTGTAGGACTAATTGTAAGTTTGATTATTTTTTTTGAATTGATAATCGTAATTGGAGGATGGAAATACAAACCTGATATTATCAAAAACTTTTCTGATAGTTTGATTTCAAATTCTACAAATACTCATACCATTGGAAGTGTATTATATACAGAATATATTCATCTATTTCAAATTTCAGGGATGATATTACTCGTAGCCATGATTGGAGCAATCGTTCTCACATTTAGGAAAAGAGAAGGGGTCAAAAGACAAAATTATTTTAGCCAAATATCTAGAGAAAAAAATCAAGGTGTTGAGCTAGTAGAAGTTAAATCAAATGAGGGAGTTAAAATAGATGTTTGAAGTTTCCCTTGGGCATTATCTAACATTAGGCGCAATCATTTTTACTATTGGTGTAATCGGAATATTCTTAAATAGAAAAAATGTAATTGTTATTTTAATGAGTATAGAATTAATATTGTTAGCAGTTAATATCAATCTAGTATCTTTCTCAATATTTCTTCAAGACTTATCTGGCCAGATATTTACTTTATTTATTTTGACTGTTGCAGCAGCAGAGGCAGCTATCGGTTTAGCAATAATAGTGGTTTATTATCGTAATGCAGGAACAATAAGAGTCGAAGAGATTGAAAATCTAAAAGGTTAATATGGAATATTTCATAGTTTTTTTACCATTGCTTGGCGCATTTATTGCGGGTTTTTTTGGTAATAGATTTGACCAAAGATATTCTCAATTTATGACAAGTCTTTTTGTCAGCATTTCTTCTATCCTTTCAATTATAGTATTTTTAAAAGTATTAAATTATGGATACTCAAATAATTTATTAATTTCTAGCTGGATTAACTCTGGTACTTTAAATGTAAATTGGTCCATAAAAGTAGATGCACTATCCTCACTCATGATGGTTGTGGTAACGCTCGTTTCAGCGTTGGTTCATATCTACTCAATTGGTTATATGTCTCACGATCCTCATAAACCTAGGTTTATGTCTTATTTATCTTTATTTACATTTGCAATGTTAGTGTTGGTTACTTCAGACAATTTTTTACAATTATTCTTTGGATGGGAAGGAGTAGGTCTTTGTTCGTATTTCTTAATTGGTTTTTGGTTTAAAAAAAAAGCTGCAAATGCGGCCGCCATCAAAGCTTTTGTAGTTAATAGAGTTGGAGATTTTGGTTTTGCTCTTGGTATTTTTTTAATTTTTTATTATTTTGGAACAGTTAACTACGATGAGGTATTCAATCAAATTCAAACTTTGAATGCAAAAAATATAAATTTTCTTGGTTTTGAATTAAAATCAATAGATTTAATTTGTATATTGCTATTTATAGGTGCAATGGGAAAATCAGCTCAGATTTTTTTACACACTTGGTTACCCGATGCAATGGAAGGACCAACACCTGTATCAGCATTAATCCATGCTGCAACAATGGTTACCGCAGGTGTTTTTTTAGTTGTAAGATGTTCTCCTATTTATGAATATTCAGAATTAGCACTCAATATAATTACTATTATTGGAATGAGTACAGCTTTTTTTGCTGCTACAATTGCATTAGTCCAAAACGATATTAAAAAGATAATTGCTTATTCAACATGTAGCCAGCTAGGATATATGTTTTTTGCAACTGGTGTAGGCGCATACAACGTTGCAATGTTTCATCTATTTACTCATGCTTTTTTTAAAGCTTTGCTTTTTTTAGGAGCTGGTTCTGTAATACACTCTTTCAAAGATGAACAGGATATCGAAAAAATGGGTGGGGTATATAAAAAGATCCCTTACACTTATGCCTTAATGCTGGTAGGCACATTAGCTTTAACTGGCTTCCCTTTTTTATCTGGTTTTTATTCTAAAGATGCAATTATTGAATTTGCGTATTTAAGAGGAAACGTAACTGGTATTTATGCTGCTGGTATTGGAATTGTTACGGCTATGTTAACAGCAATTTACTCATGGAGATTATTTTTTAAAACTTTTCATGGAAATTATAATAATCAAGAAGTCAAATACGAAAAAATTCATGAGTCACCGGCGGTGATGATTTTGCCACTTATAGTTCTTGGTTTAGGGTCAATTTTTGCCGGTTTCTTTTTCAAAGATTTATTAATAGGCAATCAAAGTAGTGTTAATTTTTGGGGAGAGTCTATTAAATTTTTAGAGCCATTGAGTGAAGATCATCCTCCACTGTGGTTTATTTTATTGACCCCGACTATAGTTACTTTAAGCATACCGATTTCTTACTACTTATTTTTGAAGGACAAAAGTATATTAGAAAATTTTACAAAAACTAATTATCCATTAATAAATTTTTTAAAAAAGAAATGGTATTTTGATGAGCTTTATTCTTATATTTTTGTAGAACCTTGTAAAAAATTAGGTCTATTTTTTTGGAAAAAGATTGATGGTTTAACAATAGATAGATTTGGGCCAGATGGTATTTCAAATCTTATTAAAGGCTTATCGATAAAAGCAGTAAAATTTCAGAATGGTTTTATTTATCAATATGCATTTATAATGTTGATTGGCTTTTCTTTAATACTGACTTACTTGATTATTAAATGATGAATTTCCCAATTATTTCTTCACTAATCCTTTTGCCTTCAATTGGAGCACTATTTCTTTTTTTCATTAATTCAAAAAATATTACCGGCATCAAGTATGTTTCTTTATTTGTATCAATCATTAATTTTTTAATATCTATTTACTTATGGTTAATTTTTGATCAATCTAGTTATGAATTTCAGTTTGTAGAAAGTAGAGTCTGGATAAAAGATTTTATCAATTACAAAGTTGGAGTAGATGGAATCTCAATATTATTTATAATTTTAACTACTTTCATAACCCCACTTTGTATTTTGTCAGTTAACTCATCTATAAAGAATAGACTTAAAGAGTTTTTAATAGCAATCTTATTAATGGAAACCTTAATGATTGGAGTTTTTTGCTCTTTAGATTTGGTAATTTTCTACTTATTTTTTGAGGGAGGTTTAATACCGATGTTTTTAATCATTGGTATTTGGGGTGGAGACAGACGCGTGTATTCTGCATTCAAGTTTTTTTTATTTACTCTTCTTGGCTCAGTTTTAATGTTAATAGCGGTAATATCTATTTATTGGATAGCAGGCACGACCGATGTAGAAGAACTTTATAAGTTAGGCATTGATCCAAAATACCAAAACTTACTTTGGTTAGCATTCTTTTCATCTTTTGCAGTAAAAACACCAATGTGGCCAGTACATACATGGCTGCCCGACGCCCATGTTGAAGCACCAACTGCAGGTTCAGTTTTATTAGCAGCTATCTTACTTAAAATGGCAGGATATGGATTTATAAGATTTTCAATTGGACTATTTCCTGTTGCGTCAGAATATTTTGTTCCGTTTATTTTTGTTATAAGTTTAATTGCAATTATTTATACTTCGTTAGTTGCTTTAATGCAGGACGACATGAAAAAATTAATTGCGTACTCATCTGTAGCTCACATGGGTTTTGTAACATTAGGTTTGTTTACTTTCACTCAACAAGGTGTTGAAGGAGGAATATTTCAAATGATTAGTCATGGTATTGTATCTGCTGCACTCTTTTTCTCAGTAGGTGTTGTTTATGACAGAACCCATTCAAGACGTATCAATGATTATGGGGGTTTGGTAAATGTAATGCCAAAATATTCTATTTTATTAATGATATTTACTCTAGGGTCTTTGGGCCTACCTGGAACAACTGGTTTTATTGGTGAATTTTTGATTTTAATGGGAACATTTAAAAAAAGTTTCTTAGTGGCAGCAATAGCAAGTTTGGGTGTAATTTTAGGCGCAGCATATATGTTGTGGCTTTACAAAAGAGTTGTATTTGGAGAGTTAACAAATCAAAAATTATTAAAAATAATTGATTTAAACAAAGTTGAGTTATCTATACTTACTTTATTAGCATTGAGCATAATCTTTTTTGGCTTCTATCCGGATCCATTTTCAAATACATATTCTGTATCAGTTGAGAACTTTTTAAATGAATATAATGATAAACTGAAGAATTATAATTTACAAAATCAATGATTAATCTCTTTTATATATCGACGGAAATCTTCTTATCATTAGCCATTCTTATTCTATTACTAATCGGTGTATTTAAAAATAAAAGTGAATTATTTATTTATAATTTCACTTGTATAATTTTACTGGTCGGGCTTGCGATAAATATTAATTTAAATCCTCAATTCCCGATAGATTTATTTAATAACAGTTATAAAATTGACTATTTCACAACTTTAATTAAGTCAGTAATATTGATCTCAGCATTTCTTGTAATGCTATGTTCACTAAATTATGTCAAACAAAATGATATTTTAAAAATTGAGTATCCAATTTTGATTTTATCTTCAATTCTTGGTATGCTCGTAATGGTAAGTTCTAACGATCTAATAGTTTTTTATGTTGGTCTAGAATTACAATCTTTAGCTTTATATGTTCTTGCCGCCTTTAAAAGAGATAATATACTTTCATCTGAGTCAGGCTTAAAATATTTTATATTAAGCGCATTATCATCAGGATTACTGCTATATGGATGTTCTTTAATATATGGTTTTTCTAGCTCAACAAACTTTGATTTAATTTATCAAAATAGTGAGTCAATTGAATATGGTATTATTTTTGGAATAGTATTTATTTTAGTTGGATTAGCATTTAAGATTACTGCAGTACCTTTTCATATGTGGGCCCCAGATGTTTATGATGGATCACCTACATCTGTGACTGTGATATTTGCAATTCTTCCAAAGATTGCTGCATTAACAGTATTCATTAATTTTTTATATGGTCCTTTCTTTGAAATGTTTGACCAATGGCAAGCAGTTATAATTTTTTTATCAATTGGTTCAATGGTATTTGGGGCCGTAGCTGCGATTGGACAAAAAAAATTGAAAAGACTTATTGCTTATAGTTCAATAAGCCACATGGGGTTTGCGCTCGCTGGTTTAAGTGTTGGGACAAACGAAGGTATTCAAAATTCAATAATATACTTAATTATATATCTAATAATGAATATAGCATTTTTCTGTTGTCTATTTATGCTCAAAAGAGAAAATCAATATTTCGATAAAGTTGAAGATCTCTCAGGTTTATCAAAAAATCATCCTTTATTATCGCTCTCTTTGATGATTATTTTATTCTCGTTAGCAGGAATACCTCCATTGGCTGGTTTTTTTGCAAAGTTTTATATTTTTACAGCCGTAATTGAACAGTCAATGTATTTTTTAGCGATTGTAGGTTTGCTCTCAACAGTAATTGCAGCTTTTTATTATATAAGATTAATAAAGGTTATGTATTTTGATGAGCAAAAAGAAAAATACGACTTAAATCATAGCATTGGTCTTAAAATGATACTTGTAATCTCATCAATAATTATTCTTATTTATTTCATAAACCCGAATTTAATTAACAATTTTGTCTTAGATATAACTTTAATTTGATGAAGTTAAAAATTTTTAAATACAAAAAAGTAAAAAGCACTAATGATATTGCTATTAGGAAAATTAGGTCAGGAATTAAAAATGGAATAGTTACTAGCGATGTACAAAGCTCTGGCAGAGGCAGGCATGGAAATAAATGGGTTTCCTATAAGGGCAATCTTTTTATAACTATTTTTTTTTCAATTTCAAATAATCTAAATCTAAATAAGTTTAATTATAAAAATTGCCTGATAATAAAAAAAGTTTTATCAAAATATATAAAACACGATCTAAAAATTAAGAGACCAAACGATATTTTGTTTAAACAGTATAAAATTTGTGGAATTTTACAGGAAACAATTTTTTACAAGAATCTTAAATACTTGTTGGTTGGTGTAGGCCTAAACTTACTAAAGAGTCCAAAATTCAAGAATTACAAAACTACTAGCGTGTATGAAATTACTAAAAAAAAAGTCAATAAAATTAGAATCTTAAATGAAATTAAATTAAACTATGAATCGATCTAAAAAAAAAAACATTTTGGTTGGTGATATTGGTAATACCGAGACTAAAATATTTTTAAGAAATAACAAAATCGAAAAAAAAATTATTATAAAAAGTAACGAAATGATTTATAGCAAGATAAAATCAAAAGTTTTATTTTTAAAAAAATTTAGTATTAAGGATAAAGCTATTTTTTGTAGTGTAGTTCCGTCTAATTATAGAATTATTAAGAAGGTATTTGAACGAGAGTTAAAAATTAAAATAGTTGAATTAAAGAATATTTATAAAAACAAAATAATTAAATTGAAAGTAAATAAAAAACAAATCGGATCAGATAGATTGGCAAATGCAATTAGTGTTTTTAATAAAAAAAATAATTTTATAGTTGTAGATTTTGGAACAGCTACTACCTTCGATGTCATCATAAAAGATGTTTACTGGGGTGGTATAATTGCTCCAGGAGTTAATCTTTCACTAAAAAATTTGATATCAAAAGCAGAATTGATTCCAAAAATTAATTTAAACAAAACTAAAATAGTTATTGGAAAAAACACAAAGCAGGCAGTAGTATCAGGTTTTTATTGGGGATATAGTGGTCTTATCGAAAAAATTATTTCTAAGATTTCAAAAATTACCAAAAAAAATTTTAAGATTATTTTAACAGGAGGTCTTGCGCATTTATTTAAAACAAATATAAGATTAAATGTTTTAGTCGACAAAAATCTTACAATAAAAGGATTAATAAAAGCTCATAAAATATTAAACAAATGAAAGATGAATTATTATTTTGTCCACTAGGTGGATCAGGTGAAATTGGCATGAACTTAAATCTTTTTGCCTACGGTAAACCAGAAAATCATAAGTGGATTATTGTAGATATTGGCGTCACCTTTGCTGATGATACAGTACCAGGAATAGATCTAATATATCCTGATCCAGGTTTCATAGTTGATAAAAAAGATTCATTACTTGGTATAGTACTTACACATGCTCATGAAGATCACATTGGCGCGATTTCACATATCTGGCCAGAACTTAAATGTAATATATATGCTACTCCATTTACTGCAGCTTTAGTGACTGAAAAGTTTAAGGAAAAGAAAATAGACATTCACCCTTTTTTAAAGATTGTGAATTTAAGAGGTAACATAAAACTTGGACCATTTGATATTGAGTTAATAACTATGACTCACTCTATTCTAGAACCCAACGGACTGAAAATAAAAACTCCACTTGGCTGCGTGTTACATACTGGTGATTGGAAGTGTGATCCAAACCCATTAATTGGAGATTTAATAGACGCAAAAAAACTTAAATCAATTGGGGATGAAGGAGTTTTGGCTATGATATGTGACTCAACCAACATATTTAGTATTGGTAGATCAGGCTCAGAAATGGATGTAAGAAAAAATTTACTAAAGATATTTGAAAGATTAAAAAAAAAGGTAATAGTCACCTGTTTTGCATCAAATGTTGCTAGAATGGAAACTATTTTCTTTTGTGCGCGGAAAACTGGAAGACAGATTTCTTTAGTAGGTAGGTCTATGCATAGAATTTTTAAAGCAGCTAGACAATGTGGGTATCTCAAAGATGTAATTGAACCAATTGATCCAAGAGATGCCAAAAAAATTTCAAGAGACAAAATAGTCTATTTATGTACTGGAACTCAAGGAGAACCTATGGGAGCAATGAGCAGGATATCTAATTTTACCCATCCAGATGTAATGATAGAAAATGGCGACACTGCAATTTTTTCATCTAAAATAATACCTGGAAATGAAAAAAAACTTTCTAAATTACACAATCAATTAGTTATTGAGGGTATTGAAGTGATTACAGAAGAAGATGAATTTATACATGTATCTGGTCACCCTAATAGGGATGAATTAAAGGATATGTACAATTGGATAAGACCAAAATCAGTGATACCAGTTCATGGAGAGTATAGACATATGCAGGAGCACATTAATTTTGCTAAGGAAATGAAAATACCTTATCCAGTGAAAGTTATGAATGGTGACATTGTTAAATTAGCTCCAGCTGAAAAACCTTTTGTTTATGATAAAGCACCTGCAGGAAAAAAATACTTGGATGGAAACATTAGTGTTGAAGAGGACTCAAATTCTATTAAAGAACGTAAAAATCTTTCTATAAACGGGATGATGGAAGTTACAATTCTTGTCACACCCAAAGGTAACATTCATGACAGACCAATTGTGACAGTTAAGGGGCTCCCAATAAATGATTATGAAGATTTTAGATTTGGATTAGAAAATGAAATTGAAAAAACAGCTAGAACATTTTCTTTAACGAATAGCAGACAGCAAGAAAATGCTATAGATGCTTTTAAAAGTGTTTGTAAAAAATATACAAAAAATAAAGTAGGCAAAAGACCTTTTACAAATATCAATATAGTTCAAATTTGATGAATTTAACTGGTTCGATTATTATATATGTTCTTATATGGTGGATAGTTTTCTTTTCGTTGCTGCCAGTAGATGTAGATCGAAATCAAAAAAATTTTGTGGAGGGCGTTGATCCCGGAGCTCCCGAAAACCCTAAATTAATAAAAAAACTATTATATACAACTTTGATTACATCAATAATTTTTATAGGTATATTTCTATTAGTAAAGTATGATTATCTTAATTTAAGGAATCTAATTACATAATGTTTTTATCAAAATCATTTATTCCATTATTAAAAAACTATCCTTCTGAGGCAAAAATTAAATCACACAAACTAATGTTAAGGTTAGGAATGATTAAACAATCATCAGCAGGTATTTACTCTTGGCTTCCCCTTGGCTTCAAAGTGATGAAAAAAATTGAACAAATAGTTAGAGAGGAACAAAATAAAATAGGTGCTCAAGAAATATTGATGCCGACAATACAGTCCTCCGAAATTTGGAAAGAAAGTGGAAGATATGAAGATTATGGAGAGGAGATGCTCAGAATTAAAGATAGACAGAACAGAGAAATTTTATATGGTCCAACTAATGAAGAGCTAGTTACAGATATTTTTAGAAACAGTATAAAATCATATAAATCTCTTCCTCAATTACTTTATCATATTCAATGGAAATTTAGAGATGAACTAAGACCAAGATTTGGGATAATGAGATGTAGAGAATTTTTTATGAAAGACGCATATTCCTTTGACCTTAGTGATGATGATGCAGAATTTTCATATAACAAATTTTTTCTATCATATTTAAAAACTTTTAAGAGATTGGAATTATCAGCAATACCGATGACAGCTGAAACGGGGCCTATTGGTGGGAGCTTGTCACATGAATTTATTATTTTAGCTGAAACCGGTGAAAGTAAAATTTATACTGACAAAAGAATTTTTGAGGTAAATCATGATAATTATAAATTAGAAAAAGAGTCTTTAAAAAAACTAAGACTTGAGTATGACCAATTTTACGCTGTCACAGATGAGAAAATTGATAACCAGGAGTTCAACAACAAGGTTGATAAAAAAAATCAGTTAGAGACCAAAGGTATTGAAGTCGGTCATATTTTTTACTTTGGTGATAAGTATTCAAAACCAATGAATGCCGCTGTTGATAAAGATGGTAAAAAAATTTTTGTAAAAATGGGTTCTTATGGAATTGGAGTTTCAAGATTAGTTGGTGCCTTAATTGAGGCAAATTTTGATGAGAAAAATGAAGTTATGAAATGGCCAGTATCAGTTTCTCCTTTTGAGTGTGCAATTATTTGTTTTGCATCTAAAAATGATACCACAAGTATCGAAATGGGTATTAAAGTAAAAAATTTTTTAGAACAGAATAATATTGAAACAGTTTTAGACGATTCAGATGAAAATTTTTCAGGAAAGTTAAAAAAGTTTAATTTAATTGGAATACCATTTCAAATTCTAATTGGAAAAAATCCTGATAAAAATAAAGTTGAGTTTAAAGAAGTGGGGAACGATAGTAAGATGATAAGTCTTGAAGAAGCCCTTAATTTCATTAAATCCAAAAAAATAAATTGATCTCGACTTTAGAAAAAAAAATAATTTTAAGATATCTTAAAACTAGAAAAAAAGATGGTTTTTTAAATATTATCACTTTATTTTCTTTCTTAGGCATAAGTTTAGGCGTGGCAGTTTTAATTATAGTTATGTCTGTAATGAATGGGTTTAGGTCAGAGTTGATAAATAAGATAACAAATTTCAACGCACATGTAATTGTAAAACCCTATGATAAGAAAATAGAACAAAAAAAAATAGATAACGAATTTTTACAAAATATATCTTCAAATTTGATATTAAGCAATAATGGAGAGGGAATACTTTTAAATGATGAAATTACTAAAGGTATTTTAGTAAGAGGTTATTCTGAAAATGACTTTCAAAAACTAAATATTGTAAATAATAAATATTTTAGAGGCGATAAAAAAATCTTAGAGAATAATATATCGATAGGGAGAGATTTAAGTTATGACCTCGAATTAAAAATTGGTGACCGAATTTCAGTAATTTCACCTTCTGGTGAAAATACACTCATTGGATCAATACCTCGACAAAAAACTTTTAAAATAAGTTCTATATTTGATAGTAGGTTTGCTGAGTTTAATAGTTCTGTTGTGTTTGTTAATCTTAAAGATCTACAAGGCTTGTTTGATTTAAAAAAAGGAAATAATTTCCTAGAGGTTTATTTATATAAACCTGACAAAATTGAGATTTATCGAGAAAAACTAATGTCGATTTTTACTGACGAATATATATTTACCTGGTCAGATTTAAACAAACCATTGTTTTCCGCCTTAAAAGTAGAAAGAAATGTTATGTTCATAATATTATCTTTAATAATCATAGTTGCCGCTTTTAACATTATTTCGGGTCTTACTATTTTAGTAAAAAATAAAACTAGGGAAATTGCTATATTAAAATCAATAGGTGTTTCAAACTTTTCTATTCGAAAAATATTTTTTTTTATTGGATTTTTAATAGGATTTCTAGCAACAATAATGGGAGTTGTCACAGGTGTAATTTTCTCTCTTTATGTTGAGGAGATAAGAATGTTAATAAGCAATGTCTTTAATGTAAGTTTATTTCCAGAAGAAATATATTTTTTAAGTACTATTCCATATCAAATAGATTTTTGGTCAATATTTTTAATTTCAAGCTGTTCAATTATTATGACTTGTTTAGTCTCAATATACCCTGCAACTAAAGCAGCAAAATTAGATACAATTAAATCCTTAAAATATGAGTAACATTATAGAACTAAACAATATTTCAAAGACATTTGATAATCAAAAAAAGATTTCTGTCCTTAAAAATTTAAGTTTCAAATTTAAAAAAGGAAAAATTTATTCATTGTCTGGACCCTCTGGATCTGGAAAATCAACTTTACTAAATTTATTATCTTTAATAGATAGACCATCATCAGGAAATATTAAAATTGATAATCAAAATATAAATCATAACGAAATTGAGATTAACGACAAAATTAGATCTGGTAACATTGGGATTATTTATCAAGAGAAAAATTTATTGCCTGATTTTACGGCTATTGAAAATGTTTGCCTAGCCAGCTTAGCTTCTAATAATAATCACAAAATAGCAGAACAAGAATCATTAAAGATAATTAAAATAGTCGGTTTAAAAGATAGGATTAATCATTATCCATCAGAATTATCAGGAGGAGAAATGCAAAGGATTGCTATATCGAGAGCAATAGTAAATAAACCTAGAATAATATTAGCTGATGAACCGACTGGAAGTTTAGATCACGAAAACGCAAATCAAATATTTAACCTACTTTTTAAATTAAAAAACAAAGATCGTGTTATAATATTTGCAACTCATAATAGATTTTTTGCTAATAAAGCAGACTACAAAATTTCCTTAAGTAATGGTAAAATCAAAACCATTAATGGAAAAATCTAAAAAAACATTTAATCACTTAAAAATACATACCCAATATTCTATTTGTGAAGGTGCTATAAAAATTGATGATCTTAGTAAATATTGCAAAGACAATAAGGTTAAAGCGATTGGAATGTCAGATACGTCAAATTTGTGTGGATCACTAGAATTCTCAGAACAAATTTCTAAGTCAAAAACCCAGCCTATAATTGGATCCCAGATTAAGTTTAAATTCAATGATATAATTGGATCATTACCTATTATAGCCAAAAATAGTGATGGTTACAAAGAACTGATTAACCTGTCATCTAAATCTTTTCTCGAGAACTCTGATATAAATGATCCACATTGTAAAATAGAATTATTATTTAATTGCTCAAAAAATTTAATAATTCTATCAGGAGGTATTAATAATTTATCAGGTATTCTTTTTCAAAAAGGGAGAGTTGATGAGCTTGAAAAACTTTATTTTTCTTTGAATAAAAAATTTGGTGATAACTTCTATATTGAAATTCAAAGACATGGTGATTCAAATGAAAAAAATTTTGAAAAATTAAACTTATCCATTTCAAAAAAAATGAATGCTCCCATAATAGCAACCAATGAGGTTTATTATTTAAACAAAGAAATGAGCGAAGCACACGATGCGTTACTTTGTATTGGTTCAAAAAATTATATAAATGACAAACAAAGAATAAAGTTGACAGATAATCATTATTTCAAAAGTGACGATGAAATGAAAGAAATATTCAGTGATTTACCTGAAGCTTTGGAAAACAATTATAATTTACCATTAAGGTGCAGCTTCAGACCTGAATATTCCAAACCATTATTACCAGATATAAACTCAAATAATGATTTTTCATCTGACGATCAATTAAAAAAAGATGCAAATGAAGGTTTAATAAATAAATTTAAGGAAAGATTTGAGGATGAAAATTTAAAAGGTGAAAAATTTTTAAAATATAAAAAAAGATTAGATCACGAAATAAATATTATATGTGAGATGAATTATTCTAGTTATTTTTTAATTGTATCCGATTACATCATATGGGCAAAAAAAAATAATATACCAGTTGGACCAGGTAGAGGGTCTGGTGCTGGTTCATTAGTAGCATGGTGTTTACAAATTACAGACGTAGACCCAATTTATTTTGATTTAATTTTTGAAAGATTTTTAAACCCAGATCGTATTTCTATGCCTGACTTTGATATTGATTTTTGTGAGGAAAAACGTGATTTAGTTTTTGAGTATCTCAACAAAAAGTATAAGGACTCGGTGGCTCATATTATTACATTCGGCAAATTAAAAGCTAGAATGGTTATTAGAGATGTAGGTAGAGTAATGGGTCTTCCATATGGTTTTGTCGATAGTATATGCAAGATGATTCCTTTCGATCCTTCAAGACCAATGAGTTTGACTGAATGCATAAATTCAGAACCAAGATTACAAAAGATTATAAATGAAGATAAAAGAGTAGATAAACTTATTAAACTCTCTCTGAAACTCGAAGGTTTAAACAGAAATTTTGCAACACATGCAGCTGGCGTAGTAATTGCAGATAAAAAATTAATCGATACAGTTCCACTGTATAAAGACACCTCATCTAATTTACTTTTACCCTCCACTCAGTTTGATATGTATTCAGCTGAAAACTCTGGTCTTATTAAATTTGATTTTTTGGGTTTAAAAACACTAACTGTAATAAATAACACTATTAAACTACTAAATAAAAAAAAAATTGATTTTAATATAGAAAAAATTAATTATGAAGATCAAACCGTTTTTGATTTGTTGTCTTCAGGTAAAACTGTTGGTTTATTTCAACTTGAAAGTTCTGGAATGAGAGATGCTTTAACACAAATGAAACCAAATAGATTAGAGGACATCATAGCATTAGTCGCTTTATATAGACCAGGTCCTATGAGCAATATTCCAATTTATAATGATTGTAAACATGGGAAAAGATCACCGGATTATCTACACCCAAAATTGGAAAACATTTTAAAGTCAACATATGGTGTCATTATTTACCAGGAGCAAGTTATGCAAATTGCCCAAGTTTTGTCAGGTTTTACTGCGGGTGAAGCGGATATTCTTAGACGTGCTATGGGAAAAAAGAAAAGAGCAGAATTAGAAAAACAGAAAGCAAGATTTATAGATGGAGCATATCAAAACGGAATACAAAAAGATGTTGCAGCAAGTATTTTTTTAAAGATCGAACCATTTGCAGAGTATGGTTTCAATAAAAGTCATGCGGCAGCTTACGCTATTATCGCTTATCAGACTGCATATTTAAAGACCCATTTTACCAACGAATTTTTTTCTGCATCAATGTCCATGGAAATGTCAAATCAAAAAAAATTGGGTGAATTTTATGAAGAACTTAAAAGATTAAAGATTAAGATTATACCTCCTGACATAAATTTATGTAATAGTGATTTTTTTTCTGACACAAAAAATTTTTATTATGCATTAGGAGCATTAAAGAATGTTGGTTACGAGGCAATTTCAAATATAGTTAAGGAAAGAGACAAAAATGGCAAATTTAAATCCTTAAACGACTTTATAAATAGAGTAAACCCGAAAGATATAAATAAACTTCAAATGGAAGCTCTTTCAAAAGCAGGTGCATTTGATAATATTTTTAAGAATAGAAAATCAATTTTTGAATCAATACCTAACTTAATATCTAAATCAAAAAATATTTTCGAAAATAAGTCCTTAAATCAAATCGATCTATTTGCTAATAGTGAAGAGACTAAATACAGTGAGGTAGTTGATAATCTTGGCGAATGGAGTTTTCAGGAAAAAATGGCAAAAGAGTTTGAAACTGTTGGTTTTTTTATATCGGATCATCCACTTAACCAATACCAAGATATATTTAAGGAATTTAACATTCTTTCATATAAAAATGTTAATGATGATAAAGAAATTAGTGAGGGATCAGTTGCTGCAACTATTTTAAAAATTCAAGAAAAGAAAACACAAAAAGGAACCTCATATGCTATCATTAAATTTTCTGATCAATCAAGTATATTTGAATTATTTATTTTTTCTGAAACTTTAGAGTTAAATAGAAGTAAAATTAAGGAAGGAAATTCAGTAATTCTAACCTTGCAGAAAATTTCTAATAAAAATGAGACACAATCCATAAGACTAAATGTTAAAAAAATAATTTCTCTAGATGATTTAATAAATAGACCGATAAATTCTATAAGTTTTAAAGTTAAAAATACTGAAGATGTAGAAATACTTTCAAAAATGCTAAAAAAAGGTGGAAATGTTGAGGTAAACATAAATATAGTATCAAGTGATAAGGCATATAAAGTAAAACTTAAAGACAAGCGTTTAATTGACAGAAAAACTGTGAATCTCATAAAGAATCAAGGGATTTCAGCAACAATTCATTGATTTATCTCTTGCCTTTACCTGAATAAATTTATAAAACGCTCTAAAAATACGCACAAAGCTTTTGGTTAATAACCTCCGGTCCTTAATTGGAAGTTGCTTTGGTGGAACAACCGGGAAAACTATGAAAATACCGAACTTATCAATACAACAACTTCTTGAAGCGGGTGTGCATCTGGGTCACAAGACTCTTAGATGGAATCCAAAAATGAAGAAATATATTTTTGGAAAAAGAGACTCTGTCCACATTATTGATTTAACCCAAACTCTTGAACTAACAAACAAAGCATTAGAAAAAATTTATGAGACAATTTCAAATAATGGAAAAATTTTATTTATCTCAACAAAAAAACAAGCCTCAGAAGCTATTGCAGAATTAGCGAAATCTACCAATCAATATTTTGTAAATTATCGATGGTTGGGAGGTATGTTGACAAACTGGGGGACAATATCAAATTCTATTAAAAAACTTCAAAAAATTAATACAGATTTAAAATCAGAAAATAGAGGATTTACAAAAAAGGAACTTTTAAAAATGAGTATTCAAAGAGATAAACTTCAACGATCATTGGGAGGTATATCTGATATGAAAAAGGTTCCTGACTTAGTTTTTATAATTGACACAAATTATGAGTCTCTAGCTATTAAAGAGTCTATAAAACTAAATATTCCAATAATAGCTATACTTGACACAAACTCAGATCCAGAGGGTATTGATTATCCAATACCAGGAAATGATGATGCTAGAAGATCAATCGATCTATATTGCTCTTTAGTAAAAGAGACAATTAGCAATGCTAAGAAAAATATTCCTGAGGATGTAAAAAAAAGTGGTGAACAAAAACTGATTACACCAAAGTCTTCTTCTGCCCCATTAAAAAAAAAAATTAATTAATTAAATGAGTGATATTGAAAGTGTTAAAAAGTTAAGAAGCACCACTGGTGCAGGTTTTAAGGATTGCAATAGTGCGTTGAAAGAGGCTTCAGGAGATTTAGATAAAGCAATTGAAATTTTAAGAATAAAAGGGGTATCAAAAGCTTCAAAAAAAATGTCTAGAGAAGCTAATGAGGGACTTGTATCTATCTTCGGAGATGAAAAAAAAACATCCATAATTGAAATAAATTGTGAAACAGATTTTGTTGCAAAAAATGATGATTTTTTAAATTTTTCAAAAGAAATTGGAGAAATAAATAATTCTGTAAAATCTGATTTAGATAAACTCAATAACAGCAAAATGAAAAATGGATCAACTGTATCTCAAAACTTGATAGATTTAATTGCAAAAATTGGTGAAAAAATTACTATAGGTAGATTAAAAACTATAGAGAACTCAAATTTGAAAATTTTTACCTACAACCATTCAATAGTTAAAGATAATCTTTCGAAACTTGGTGTTGTTGTAAGTTTAGAATTTGATAAGAGCTCGAAAGATATTGAGCAATTTGGGAGACAAATTTCAATGCATATTGCTGCATCCAATCCAATGGTAGTGGAGAAAAAAGATCTTAAAGATGATATTATTAAAAAAGAAAATGAGATAATAAAAGAGGAACTTAAAAAACTCGGCAAACCTCAAGAAATTGTTGAGAAAATAAGCCTTGGTAAAATTAATAAGTTTAAAGAAGATAATAGTTTACTTACACAAGATTGGGTAATGGATCCCAAACTAAAAGTAGAAGAAGTTTTGAATAAAATAGACTCTAAAAGTTTAAAGATTAAAGATTTTATAAGAATAAAAATTGGTGAATAATGTTCAAAGAAGAATTTTATAATCAAAAAATGTCAAAAACATTCGATGTTTTTATTAAGGAATTAGCATCTTTAAGGACAGGCAGAGCAAATGCAAGTATGCTGGACTTAATAAAGGTTGACGTATATGGACAAAAAATGCCGGTAAATCAATTAGCAACTATCACAACACCTGAACCAAGAGTAATTAATATTCAAGTTTGGGATGTAAATAATGTTCCTTTACTAGACTCAGCGATTAAAAAGTCAGATTTGGGTTTAAATCCACAAATAGATGGTCAGTTAGTGAGATTACCAATTCCTGATTTAAGCGAGGAACGAAGAGTGGAGATCAAAAAAGTAATTAAAACAATGGGTGAAAAATGTAAAGTTTCAATAAGAAATATTAGAAGAGAAGGAAATGATGATTTAAAAAAAAAACTTAAATCAAAGGAAATTAGCGAAGACGATGAAAAAAAATATGAGAAATTAATTCAAACTTATACAGATAATTTTGTAAAAAAAGTTGATGAAAAAGTAACAATAAAAGAAAAAGAAATAATGACCATATGAACCCTTTAAAACACATGGCCATAATAATGGATGGCAATGGTCGCTGGGGGTTAAAACATAAAAACTCGAGAAACTCTGGACATAAAGAGGGCTTAAAAACTGTTGAGATGGTTATAAAATTTTGTATTAAAAAACATATTAAATTTCTTACACTATATGCCTTTTCGACTGAGAACTGGAAAAGACCAATAAAAGAACGAAACTATCTTTTTAATCTTCTAGAGTTATTTTTAAAAGAGAAACTAGAAAAATTGAATAATGAAAAAATTAAAATCAAAATTTTAGGAGAAAAAAATTTTTCAAAAAAACTTAATAATTTATTGGATTTCGCTGAAATTAAGACAAGGAAAAATACGAAACTTCAAATAAATCTAGCTTTAAATTATGGATCAAAAAAAGAAATAGCTTATGCTTTTAAAAAATTAAACAAAAAAAAAAAAATTTCAGAAAATGACATTAGCAATAGTTTATTTACTAAAAACATACCAGATCCAGAAATACTTATACGCACTGGTAATACCCAAAGATTGAGCAATTTTCTTTTATGGCAGATCGCTTATACTGAGATATTTTTTGAAAAAAAATTGTGGCCAGATTTTAAGATTGAGGATTTAAATAGGATTGTAAAAAAGTTTAGCAATATCAAAAGAAATTTTGGAAAAATCTAATGAAGTCAGAATTATTTAATAGAACTATATCATCGTTATTTTTAATTTTCATAACGTTTTTGTTTGCTTTAATAAATGATTACCTATTTTTAAGCATATTATTTATAACTATAATTTTAAGCTGGATTGAGTGGATAAAAATTATTGAGAAAATCAAATTTACCAAAATTAAGCGTGTAATTCATATTATATCTTTTTTATTATATCTTTTAATAGCATTCATTATTTGCTTTAATGTTTTTGTTATTGATAAGTATTTTTTTTTAACAATATTAATGATTTGTGTTTTTTCTGATATTGGAGGATATGTCTTTGGAAAAACTTTTGGAGGAAAAAAATTAACGAGTATTAGCCCCAACAAAACTGTATCTGGATCCATAGGCTCGTTTATTTTGTCCTACATTGGTTTTTTTGTAATATATATATATTTTAACAATCTACTTTTTGTGAGATTACAAATTGAAACTTTATTCCTTATACCTTTTTTTATCTCTTTAATTTGTCAGTTAGGGGATTTATTTATCTCTTACTTCAAAAGAAAGGCTAAAATAAAAAATACTGGAAATTTAATACCTGGTCACGGAGGACTCTTGGACAGGATTGATGGTTCAATATTTGCTCTACCAATAGGTTTTATAATAATATCTCTTCTATAAAAATGAAAAAAATTATTATATTAGGATCGACGGGATCAATTGGAAAACAAACTTTAGAGGTAATAAATAAAGATAAGAATAAATTTAAAATTCTCTTGTTATCTACAGATAAAAACATAAATCTTATATCGAAACAAATCAAAAATTTTAAAGTCGAAAATGTAGTTGTTACTAATAAAAAAAAATATAAGATATTAAAAAAAAAATTCAAAAAAATAAAAATATTTCCGGATTTTAAAAAAATAGATAAAAAGCTTAAAGTTAAAGCTGATTATGCCATGTCTGCAATATCAGGAATTGAAGGTTTAAGACCAACAATTAATATTATAAAAAAAACGAAACGAATTGCCATTGCAAATAAAGAGTCCTTAATATGTGGATGGAGCTTTATACAAAAAGAATTAAAAAAAAATAAGACAGAATTTATACCCGTCGACTCAGAACACTTTTCTATTTGGTCAGTAATCAAAGACTACAAAAAATCAGATATTGAAAAAGTAATTCTTACCGCATCTGGAGGACCATTTTTAAATAAAAAAATAAAAAAAAATGTTTCACCTAAAGATGCAATAAGTCACCCTAATTGGACAATGGGAAAAAAAATTTCAATTGACTCGGCAACCATGATGAACAAAATTTTTGAAATTATAGAAGCCAAAAAAATATTTAATCTAGAGCTTAATAAATTTGAAATTTTAATTCATCCCAAATCTTACATACATGCAATTGTGAAATTGAAAAATGGTTTAATTAAAATAATTGCTCATGATACTGATATGAAAATACCAATTTCGAATTCTATTTACATGGGTAATAATAATAAAAATTTTATAAAGTCAAAAAAAATTGATATCAATATTTTGAATTCATTAAATTTACAGAAAGTACGAATTAAAAAATATCCAGTTATAAAAATTTTAAATAGAATTACAAAAAAAGAATCCCTATTTGATACTATACTTGTCGCAATAAATGATGAACTTGTAAAACTTTTTTTAGAAAATAAAATAAAATTTTTGGATATATCATCAAAAATTTGGCATTTAATAAATTTACCTCTTTTTTCAAAATTTAGGCATCAAAAGCCAAAAAATTTAGCTCAAATTGAAAAATTAAATGAGTTTGTAAGATTGAAAACGAGTTCTTTAAGTGTAATATCCAAACAAAAATGAAATACGTAATTACAATTTTATTGATTTTAAAGTTTTCAATAACCCATGTACTTGGTGATATTATAAATGATGTACAGGTAAAAAATAATAATCGTATCACAAAAGAAACCATAATTACTTTTGGAGGTATTGTACTGGGCAAGGATTATTCCCAAGATCAACTAAATGATATCTTGATAGATTTATATAGTACAAATTTTTTTTCAGATATAAAATTTGATATACAAGGAGATATATTAGTTGTAAGAGTTGAGGAAAGAAAAATAATTCAACAAATTTTACTAAACGGTATAAAAGCCGAAAAAACAAAAAAAGACATTTTAAAAAATTTAAGTTTAAGAGAAAAAAGTCCTTACGTAAACTTCTTAGCAAAGCAAGATATTAAAAAAATTGAAAATGCATTAAATTCAGCGGGATATTATTTTAATAAAGTTGATGTCGCAGTTAAAAATAATGACAATGAAACAGTAGATTTAATATATAACATTGACTTAGGTGAAAAGGCTTTAATAAAAAGAATAATTTTTACAGGTGATAAATATTTTAAAGATAAAAAATTAAAAAACATAATAGTTAGTGAAGAGAGTAAATTTTGGAAATTCATTTCAAACAAAAAATATTTAAATCCAAATCAGATCGATCTTGACTTAAGATTACTAGAAAGATTTTATTTGAACAAAGGTTTTTATAATGTTCAGATTGAAAACTCTTCTGCTATTTTTAATGAAAATCATTTTAATTTAATTTATAATATCAATTCGGGAAATGTTTTTACTATACGAAATACAAAACTTATTTTACCGGATGATTTTGATGAAAAAGATTTTAATGAAGTAAAAAAAATCTTAAATGAGTTAAAAGATAAAAAATATTCCTTAAATAAACTTAACAAAGTCGTAAAACAAATCGACCAAATTTCAGTTTCAAGATTGTATGATTTTATTGATGCAAGTATTGAAACTAAGATCATAGAGGATGATAAATTAGATATAAACTTTGTGGTGAAAGAAAGTGAAAAATTTTATGTAAAAAAAATAAATATAATTGGAAATAACATTACCGAGGAAAGAGTTATAAGAGATTTATTGGAGGTTGATGAAGGCGATCCTTTTAATAAACTTTTACATGCTAAATCTATTAACAACATGAAAGCAAGAAATATATTTCAAGAAGTAAATAGTAAAATTATAGACACCCCAGATGAAAATCTTAAAAATATAAACATTACCGTTGAAGAAAAAGCAACAGGTGAAATTCTTGTTGGAGCAGGAGTAGGTACTGATGGTGGTACTGCTCAATTTTCTGTTTCAGAAAACAATTTCCTTGGAAAAGGGGTGAAGTTATCTACTGGGTTAAGGGTTAGTGAGGAACGTTTAAGAGGTAATTTTACGGTTACAAATCCAAATTTTAACTATTCAGATAAAGCGCTTACCACGGACATCTTTTTGACTGATATTGACAAGTTAACTGACTCTGGTTACGAGTCCACTAATGCAGGTTTTAGTTTAGGTACTGCATTTGAACAATATGATGATTTATTCTTTAAACCTACTTTTAGAACACAATATGAGGAGTTAACCACTAACTCTGCAGCTAGTGCAAGTTTGAAAAAGCAGGAAGGTTCATATTTTACTACAGACGTAGGTTATACATTTGATCTAGATAAAAGGAATCAAAGATTTCAAACATCAGAGGGTTTTCAATCTACATTTGTACAAAGAATTCCATTAATATCCGAAAGTGATACACTTTTGAATGGTTACTCATTCGACACATATCATTCATATAATGATATCACAGCAAGTTTAGGTTTATACTTAAGAGCAGTTACGGGTCTTTCAGATGATGTAAGAATATCAGAGAGAGTACATATACCAAGAAATAGACTTAGAGGTTTTGAGTCCGGAAGAGTTGGCCCAGTTGATACTAATGACCACATAGGTGGAAATTATGCTGCATCCTTAAACTTTCAATCAAATTTACCATTTCTTTTCTCAAGTTTTCAGAGTGTAGATTTAAATTATTTTATTGATGCTGCTAACGTTTGGGGCGTAGATTATTCAAATTCTGTCGGTGACTCTAGTCAAATTAGAAGCTCAACAGGAGTTGGCCTTGAATGGTTTTCGCCAATAGGACCATTTACTTTTACATTAGCTCAACCACTATCAAAAGTAGATACTGATCGAACTCAAAGTTTTCAATTTAATATTGGGACAACTTTTTAAGTTTTATGAAAAAAATTGTTTCTATTTTCATATTTTTTTTATTTTCATTATCTGCTTACTCAAGTGAAAAAATTGTTTATTTAGATGTAGAAAAAATAATGCAAGAATCAATTGCTGGAAAAGAAATTATCGCTAAATTAAAAAAAAAACGTGAGACAACAATATCTATGTTTCAAAAAAAAGAAAAAGAGATTATTGAAAAAGAGAAAAAACTTATATCTCAAAAAAATATTTTGAATGAAGACGAATTTAAAAAAAAGATACAAGATTTAAGAGGTGATATTGCGAAGTATCAAAAAGATAGAAATAAAGCTTCAAATGATATAGCTCAAACAAGAATTAAAGCATCAACTTCCTTAATAAAAAAACTTGCGCCCATACTTGAAGAATACTCTAAAGAAAATTCTATAAGAATAATTATCCAAAAAAAACATATTGTAATGGGATCAAAAGAAGATGATATAACCAAGGATATTTTAAATTTAGTAAATCAAAAAATTAAAAATATTAAAATAGATTAATATTATGTCCAATGTCTTAACAAAAGAACAAATTATGGAACTCTTACCACATAGAGAACCAATGTTATTATTAGATCAATTAATAGATATTAAAAAATTACATTCTGGAACTGCTATTGTAAATGTTACTAAAGAAAGTTTTTTTGTTCAAGGACATTTCCCAGGTCAACCTGTTATGCCTGGAGTGCTTATTGTTGAAGCTTTTGGGCAGGCTGCCGCAGCGCTAACAGCCCATGGTCTAGATAAATCAACATATGAGAATAAATTAGTATTTTTAATGAATGTAGAAAAAGCTAGGTTTAGAAACCCAGTAATACCTAATTGCAAGCTTGAGCTAAAGATTGAAGCCATTAGATCTCACGGAAGAGTTTGGAAATATAAAGGGGATGCTTTCGTAAATGATTTAAAAATGGCTGATGCAATATGGTCTGCTACAATCGTTGACAGGAAATAATTAGCAATAAAACTTGATAAGTAAAACTTAGATGTATTTGTTATTAACTCTTTAATGGCAAATCCTTTTTTTAAAAATTATGGACCTCTAAATATAAAAGATATTTATGATGTTTTAGAAATTAAGAACGTAAATTTCAATAAAAAAATTAAAATTTTTGATATTGCTGATTTAAACTCTGCATCAAATAAAGATATTTCTTTTTTTCATTCAAATAAATATAAGTCGCAAGCATCAATTACAAAGGCTGCTGCTTGTATCACAACAAAAAACTTACAAAATAATTTACCAAAAAAATGTGAAAAAATTATTGTTGAGAATGTTTTAGTTAGTACTGCTAAAGTGACAGGAATATTATATCCCGACTCTATTAACGATGATTTCGATAACTCAGTTAAAGAAATATCAAAAACAAAATTTAAGAAACAAGTAAAATACGGAAAAAATGTTCTCATAGGTTCTAACGTAAAAATTGGAAAAAAATGTTTAATCGGTCACAACACTATAATTGAAAAAAATGTAATCATCGGAGACAATTGTTCAATTGGATCAAACACGATTATTAGAAACTCAATTTTGAAAAATAATATTAAAGTATTAGATGGTTGTGTAATAGGAAAAAAAGGATTTGGTTTTTTTCCTGTAAATGGAAATAACTTAAGATTTCCACAGATAGGAATAGTCTTAATTGACGATAATACAGAAATAGGATGTGGATCAACAATAGATAGGGGCTCTATTTCAAATACAGTAATTGGAAAAAACACTTACTTAGATAATCAAATTCATATTGCCCACAATGTTAAAATTGGAAATAATTGTATTATTGCAGGTCAAGTTGGTTTTGCTGGATCATCAAACTTAGGAGACAATGTAATGATAGGTGGTCAAGCAGGTATATCTGGACATCTTAAAATTGGAAATAATGTTAAAATTGGTGGAGGTAGCGGAGTAATCAAAGATATACAAGATAATAGTAAAGTAATGGGATATCCAGCAAAAGATTTAAAAGAATTTATAAAAGATAACAAATAAAAGAAATTATAAAAATGATACACGAAACAGCAATTGTAGACAAAAAAGCAAAGATATCTGATAGTGCTGTAATTGGACCATATAGCATTATAGGTCCACATGTTAAAATAGAAGATGGCTCCGAGATACAATCTCATGTTATTTTACAAGGCGATACAACAATTGGAAAAAACACAAAAATATTTCCTTTTGCGTCCATTGGAACAAGCCCTCAAGACTTAAAATATAGTGGGGAACAGACCAAACTAGAAATTGGGAATAACAATATTATAAGAGAATATGTAACAATTAATATCGGCACTCGAGGTGGTGGTGGCATTACAAAAATAGGAAATAGCAATCTAATAATGATAGGCGCACATATTGCACACGATTGTAAAATAGGGAATAATACTGTTATTGCAAATAGTGCAGCTATAGCAGGGCATGCAGAAATAGCTGATGATGTAATCATAGGTGGGAATTGTGGTATCCAACAATTTACTAGAATAGGAAAAATGGCAATGATAGGTGGTATGACAGCAGTTTCAAGGGATGTGATACCTTATGGATTATCATTTGGGAATAGAAATTATCTAGATGGAATAAATCTAGTAGGTTTAAGAAGAAAAAAAGTATCAAATAAAGAAATTTTAGCTCTTTTAGAAGCTTATAAAGAAATTTTTAAGACAAATTCATTACATGAAAATCTAAGAAAATTAAATGAAACACTTAAGTCAAATATTTACGTTAAGGAAGTTATAGACTTTATTAATCAAGATAAAAAAAGGCCAATTTGTACGCCATTAAGCAAGTAAAATGATAGGTTTGTTCTTTGGAGATACTGATTTTCCAAAATTAATTCTAAAGAAATTAAAAACAAGAAAAAAAAAATACCTTATTTTAGATTTGTCAAAAAAGAATATTTTTAAAAAGGACACAAATTCATTTAGTATTGGTTTAGGGCAATTTGGATCAATTATTAAATTATTGAGAGAAAAAAAATGCAAAAAAGTAATATTTGCGGGCAAAATAGACAAACCAAATCTATCTAAATTAAAATTTGATATGACTGGAATTTACTACCTACCAAGAATTATCAAAGCTTATAAAAAAGGGGATGCTGCTATATTAAAAGAATTAATAAATATTTTAGCTTTTGAAAAAATAAAGGTAATTAAGTCTACATTTTTTACTCCAGAACTATCATTAAAAAAAGGTAACTATACAAAAAATAAGCCCACAAAAGATGACTTAACTGATATTAAGAAAGGTGAAAATATTCTTAACAAAATTAATGCTTTTGATCATACTCAAGCAATTATTGTAAGGGAAAATTCAATTTTAAAAGAAACCTCAAAGGGTACTAAAAATTTAATAAAAAAGATGAAAAAAACAAAAATTAAAAGAGGTGTGTTAATTAAATATCCAAAGAAAAAACAAGATTTGAGAGTTGATTTACCCACAATAGGTTTGGATACTTTAAAAGATTGTAAAAGAGCGGGTCTTAAAGGAATAGTACTCAAAGATAAACAAAATATATTTCTAGAAAAAAACAAATGCATTAACTTTGCTATAAAAAATAAGATGTTTATATTAGTAAAATGAAAAAGGTCTTTATTTTAACAGGAGAAGCTTCAGGAGATAAATTAGCAACAACAGTAATTGAAAAAATTCAAAAAGGAAATAATGATCTTAAGTTTTTATCTGTTGGTGGATCAAATTTAGCAAGTTTGGGCATAAATTCAATTTTCAATATTGAACAAATTACTTATATGGGATTTACAAGTGTTTTATTTAATATTTTTAAAATAAAAAAAAAAATTGATTTCACTGTTAAAGAAATTATTAAATTTGACCCCGATATATTATTTAGTGTCGATAGCCCAGATTTTACTTTACGAGTTGCTGAAAGAGTAAAAAAAGTTAATCCCAATATTAAAACTATTCATTACGTTGCCCCTCAAGTATGGATTTGGAGAGAAGGAAGAATAAAAAAATTTAAAAAATTTATTGATCACTTTTTGTTATTGTTTGATTTTGAAAGAAAATATTTTGATAAAGAAAATATCCCAAACACATTTGTAGGGCATCCTTTATTAGAAAAAACTAATTCTAAAGTTGACATCTCTCATATTTCTAGAGGAAAGAAAATAATTTCTATATTCCCAGGAAGTAGAATGTCAGAGATAAAAGTACTTTTACCAATTTTAATCGAATTCATAAAGCTAATGAACAAAAAATATAAAGATTTTGTTTTTGTGTTTCATTCAACATTAGAAAATATAAATTTTATTACTGAAAAATTAGAAAAATCAAATTTAGATAATTGTGATATTGTAGTAGATAAAGATATCAAGTCTGAGGTACTACTCAATTCAATTTTTGCTGTATCAAAATCAGGCACTGTTTCTTTGGAAATTTGTAATGCAAAAGTACCTTCAATTATTATTTATAAGATAAATTACGTTAATTACCTAATAATGAAGTCTCTCGTAAAAGTTAAGTTCGCTAATATTATAAATATAATAAATAAAAGAGAAGTTATTCCAGAACTCTTACAAAATGAGTGTAATGCTAAAGAAATTTATAAATCAACTGTATACTTCTTAAAAAATCCAAAATTTGCACAAAATCAAGTTGAAGAATGCTCAAAAACCCTTGATCAGATAAGACCTCTTAGTTCCTCTAGCGAGGAGGCCGCAAAAGTCTTAAATGAATATCTTATTTCCTAATCTTTTGAGAACCTCGTCTTTACCTAATGAAACAATTATATCATAAATACCTGGTCCATATTTTGACCCTGTTAATGCAATTCTTAATGGTTGGCCAACACCTTTAAAATTTGTATTATTAGACTTAATCAATTCATTTACCAATGGTTCTAAATTCTCTCGGTCAAATTTAGATAGATTTTTTATTCTATTAGTAAATTCAGCTATTATTTTTTTTGATGTATCATCTATTAATTTTAAATCTTCATTATTGAACTGAACTTTGTCAGAAAGTAAGTATTTTGAATTATTAAAAATATCTTCTAATGTTTTTGCTTTATTTTTGAGAAATATAAGAGATTTTTTTATTTGATCTTCTTTTTCAGGAAGTATTTTTTCTTTAAAATTTTCACAAAATTCTTTTAATTGATCAAATAAATTATCCTCTTTCATATTCTTAATATAATACTCATTCATAGATAAAATACGGTTTAAATCTAATTTAGAGGGAGACTTCCCTATACCTTCTAAATTAAAGTGTTTGATACTTTCTTCCAAATTAAAAATTTCTTTGTCTTTGAAAGACCAACCCAATCTTAACAAATAATTTCTTAAAGCTTCCGGCATTATTCCAATTTTTGAATAGTCATCTAGTGTGGAATCTTTATCCCTTTTTGATAATTTTTTACCTTCTTTTGTATGAATTAAAGGTATATGCGCAAATTTTGGTAGATTCCAATTCATAGCCTCATATATTTGCATTTGCTTAAAAGTATTTATTTTATGATCATCTCCTCTAATGATATGTGTTACATTCATATCATGGTCATCTACAGTCACTGATAAATTATATGTCGGTGTACCATCATTCCTTAAAATTACAAAATCTTCAATTGTATTATTATCTATCTCAACATCACCCTGCACTAAATCTTTCAGTTTGGATTTACCATCTATCTTACTTTTAAATCTTATTACTGGCTTTATATTTTTTGGAGCCTCATTTTCGTTTTTATCTCTCCATTTTCTGTCATAAATATATGGAATCTTTTTTTGTTTAGCTCTTTTCTTTTGTTCTTCAATTTCATCATTTGAACAGTAACATTTATAAGCATTTCCCTTTCTTAAAAGTTCCTCTGCAATTTTAACATGACTACTTATTTTGGTTGACTGTATGTACTCATCGCTATCGTAGTTTATACCAATCCATTTTAACGATTGGATAATTTGATCTTGATATTCTTTTTTTGATCTTTCTTTATCTGTATCCTCTATTCTTAAAAGAAAGTTTCCACCCTTATTTTTTGCAAATAACCAATTGAATAAAGCAGTTCTTACCCCACCTATGTGAAGCGGCCCCGTGGGTGATGGAGCAAATCTTGTTGCTACTTTTGACATTAATAATGTTTAGACTATTTTTTTAAAAGTTTCTATATAAAGATACTAGAACACCTTGAACTTTTACTCTATCAGGACCAAAAATTTTAGTTTCGTAATTTCTATTTGCACTCTCAAGCGCTATAGCTTTACCTTTTCTTCTAATCCTTTTTAGCATTGCTTCATGATCATCAATTAACGCAACCACAATTTTTCCATTTTCAGCAGTATCAGCTTTTTTTACAATAACTGTATCACCATTATTTATTCCAGCTTCTATCATAGAGTCACCTTGAACTTTAAGGCCAAAAAATTCTCCATTTTTCTCAATATTTGCTGGAAGGGGAATTCTACTCACTTCATTTTGAATAGCTTCTACCGGTGTACCGGCTGCAATTTTTCCTAAAACTGGAATTTCGTTTTCATTGTCTGTCGTTTCATCAAGTCCCCCCTTTATTACACTTGGTGAAAACGAGTTATAAATATCATTTGCTGAAGCTGTTTCAGGTAATTTTACAACCTCTAATGCTCGTGCTTTATGAGCCAACCTTTTAATAAAACCTCTTTCTTCTAATGCGCTTATTAGTCTATGTATTCCTGACTTAGATTTAAGATTTAAAGAGCTTTTCATCTCTTCATAGGAAGGAGAAACACCACTGCTTCTCAACTTTTTATTAATGAACATTAATAAATTTTTTTGTTTTTTAGTTAGCATAGAACAAATTACGTACATTTATGTTCTACAAAAGTTCTTATCAATTAACAATAGTGAAAAATAAAGGAAATATGGGGTCTTTTATCCCTATAATACCGAAAAAATAGAATTATTGTCCAAATCTTTTAAAAGTGATTCACCAATGAGAAAAGTTTTGATGGAGGTTTTTTTTGAGATTTCTAATAGTTCGTCTTTTGTTTTTATTCCACTTTCAGAAATTAAAGGCCCTGGATGAGAGACCAAAATGTCATGAATATCGTAAGTTGTATTTATTTCGGTTTTGAGAGTTTTAAGATTTCTATTATTTATTCCAATCAATGAATTTTTGAATTTTAATGCTCGTCCGGCTTCTTCAACAGTATGAACTTCAACAATAATTGACATGTTTAATCTTAACGCCTCTTCATACAATTCATTTGCCACTTTATCAGAAACCCCAGCTAATATAATTAATATTGCGTCTGCTCCATAACTTTTGGCTAAAGATACTTGAAATTTATCGATAAAAAAATCTTTACAAAGAATTGGTAATTTTATTTTCTGCTTGATTTTGCTTATGTGAACTAAATTTCCATAAAAAAAATCTTCTTCAGTTAAAACCGATAAGCATGTTGCTTTATTTTTGTTGTATGAAGAGGCTATTTCCACAGGATCATAGTTTTTGATTATTATACCTGCTGACGGACTAGCCTTTTTGATTTCAGCTATAATAGAAAATTTATTATTTTTAATGTTTTCTTCAATTTTTTCTTTAAAATCCATAAAGGTATTATTTGCTTTGATTAAATCATTTAAGGATTCTGATGAAATAGTTTTTTTGAGTTTTTCTATTTTTTCAGTTTTTTTTGTAATTATTTTTTCGAGAGTGTTACTGGACATTTTGTATTTTTAGTAGGTGTTTGTAAGGAGCTCCTGTTTTAATAAAACCTCTTGCGTAATTATAAGCTAACTCAAAATTTTCATATTTTTCAGATACAACTAATCCTGCAGCAGCATTTAAACATACTGCTTTTGCAAAATCATTATCTTCTCCTTTAAAGATATTCAACATTTTTTCAGCATTGAATTTTGCATCTTTCCCTACAAGATTATCAAATTTTTCTGCATTTACTTTTAATTTTTTTGGATCTATTATGATTTCTGTAATCTCATTATTTTTCAATTGTATAACATTAGTCTTTGCATATGGTGATATTTCGTCTAATCCGTCATCACTATTTACAATCCACGCAAACTTAATATCTAAGCTTTTTAAAGCATTTGCAAATATCTTTAAAAGTTTTTTGTCGAATACACCAATTACTTGTTTTTTAACTAATGCAGGGCTACTTAGAGGTCCAATCATATTAAAAATTGTTCTTTTTCCAATTTTTTTTCTTGTTGGTCCAACAAATTTCATTGCACTATGGTAATTAGGCGCAAACATGAAAGCAAAATTGTTTTTATCAATTTGTTGTTCAATTTCATTTGGCTCTAAATTAATATTTATATTAAGAGCTTCCAAAACATCTCCTGATCCACATTTAGATGAAACAGCCTTGTTACCATGTTTTGCTACTTTTATATCCATACTAGCCAATAATAAAGCCGATGCAGTAGAAATATTTAAAGTATTCATACCGTCTCCGCCTGTACCACATGTATCAATACAATTATTTACATTAACACGTTTTGATTTCTCTCTTAAAACATAAACACCTCCAGCTATTTCATCTGAGGACTCACCCTTTTCTGATAACAGAGTTAAAAAGTCAAATATCTCTTGATCATTAGCTTTTCCTTCCATCAATTTTTTAAAAGCCTCTTTACTTTCTAAGAAAGTTAAATCTTGTTTTGCTCCTATTTTGTCTATGAATTGTTTCATCTGTTTTTAAATCTAATAAAGTTTTTTAAAATTTTTATTCCAAGTTTTGTTTTAATACTTTCAGGATGAAATTGCACCCCATGCACATTATGTTTTTTATGTTTAACTCCCATTATTAAACCGTCCTTTGTTTCTGCAGTGATTTCCAGGTCTTTTGACAGTGTTTTTTTGTCAATTATCAAACTGTGATATCTAGTTGCTTCAAAGTTTTTAGGTAAATTTTTCAGTATTCCGGTCTTTTTAGATATAATTCTACTTGTTTTTCCGTGCATTAATTTTTTTGCTTGAATTATTTTAGATCCAAAAACTTGACCTATTATTTGATGTCCGAGGCAAACTCCAAGAATAGGTAATTTGTTATGAAATTCTTTTACAATTTTCAAACAATTTCCAGATTGATTTGGGTTCCCTGGTCCTGGAGAAATAACAATTCTATCAAATCTTTTCTTGATAATTTCTGAGGAATTTATTTTATCGTTTCTATAAACTTCTACTTTAGTTTTAAGAGCGGACAAGTAGTGATACAAATTATATGTAAAACTATCGTAGTTATCAATAAGAAGTATTTTCATTTTTCCAGAGACTTTATTAAAGCTTTTGCTTTATTAATTGTTTCATTATATTCATTTATTGGCTTGCTATCCGCAACAATTCCAGCACCTGCCTGAACATAAAATTTGTTATTTTTTGTTATTGCCGTCCTTAGAGCTATACAAGTATCGAAATCTCCGTTTGCAGAAAAATAACCAATACCTCCTGCGTAAATTTTTCTACTATTTTTTTCAAGTTCATCAATTATTTCCATCGCTCTTATTTTAGGTGCTCCAGAAACTGTTCCTGCTGGAAACCCAGCCATTAAAGCCTCAAATTTTGAGAATTTTTTATCATATACACCTGTCACATTAGAAACAATGTGCATAACGTGTGAATATTTTTCAATTTTAAATTTTTCAGTAACTTTTATGGTATTTATCTTTGAGACTTTTCCAGCATCATTTCTACCTAAGTCAAGAAGCATAAGATGTTCAGACAATTCTTTTTTATCATTTATTAAATCTTTTTTTAATAAATTATCCTCTTTATTATTTTTTCCTCTAGGTCTTGTTCCAGCAATTGGTCTTACTGTGATTACATTATTCCTTAATCTAACTAAGATTTCTGGACTTGCGCCAATAATTTGAAAATCATTAAAATTAAAGAAAAACATAAACGGTGAAGGATTAGTAACTCTTAATTTCTTATAAATCTCAATTGGTTTTTTTGTAAGTTTTGTCTCAAATCTTTGACTTAAGACAACCTGGAATATGTCACCTTTTTTAATATATTGTTTAGCTTTGTTTACAATCTGGAAAAATTTTTTTTTAGAAATATTTGATTTAATACTAAACCTTGTTCCTGAGATACTCTTTTGCAATTTAGAAATTCTTGAACTTATTAATAAACTATAAATTTCATCTTGTATTTCAAAATACTTTTTTTCTAGGTTATTGATTTTAATATCAGAAAAAATATTTTTTACGAAAAAAATTTCCTTTTTTACATTGTCATGTATTATTAGAGTAGTAGGTCTTATTAATCTAATATCCGGTAGTTTAAGGTCATTTTTACAAGAATTTTTAATTTTTTCTATATATCTAATTGTATCATAAGAAAAATATCCAGCTATCATACTACACATAGGTGGTAATGAAGATGGAATTTTAAATCTAAAATCATCTATTATTTTACTTAATATAATTTTTGGATCACCTTTAATTATTTTTTTCTTTCCTGATACAATTGAAGAAACTCTCTTTTGATTGAACTCCCATATTTTGTCTGGTCCTTTGCCAAAAATTGTATATCTACCTTTTATTTTACCTTTTTCTACAGATTCAAAAATAAAACTATTTTTGTCCTCTAAAAAGTTGTTGATCAAATTTTCAATTTCTAAAGAATTTTTGGATTTAATCTTATAGTATAATACTTGATTTCTTTTTTGATTGTAGGTTTTTTTAAATTCTTTTAGTCCAACATTTAACTTCATTTAAAATAGTTTTTTAATCTTTCAATTGTTCTTGAATAAATTTTTACATTATATTTATTATTCAAGTATAAATCATAAGTAGAAAAAACATCACTCTTTAATTTTTCACGTGTTTTAACATAATAAGTATCAAAATCTTTTTTTTTATTATCAATATTTTGAGTTTTAATTTTATTTATTTTGGCCAAGTATATCTTTCCTTTTTCATCTGAGGCTAAAAGAAAACTTTTTTCCGGAAGGGAATAAATATATTCAATTGAATTAATTTCAAAAAAATTGTTATCCTTTACTGAATTCAGCTGGATATTCTTAAATAAGGATTTATCATTACTTATATTTTCAAAGTCAGCATCTGAAAATTTGTTGGCATTTATTTTATCAAAGATTTTTTTGTTAAAATCAAATTTTTCTTTCTCAACAAGTGATTTTAAAATGAAGTTTTTAAAATTTTTATCTGTGACTTCTGGAATTTTATTTTCAATATTTTTGACCTGAAATATTAGGATAAAATCATTTTTATCTATAATCTGAATGCCATTATCAAATCTATTATCAAAGACTTCTTTAAAAGGATCATCGTTATTTGTAAGTGTATAATTCATTTTTTTTTCGATGTTAATATTTTCATAACTATTCAAAAGACTTTTAAGATCTGAAAAATTTGAGATATTGTTTTCAATATCATCTATTTCTGAGAAAAACGATTCATTATATTCCTCTATGCCAATTAAATTTTTTGGAGTTATTTTGATATAATCAAAATCTATAAAATCTCGTTGTAAATCGTTACTATTATTTTGAATATAATTTGTAATTTCTTTATCAGTAAATTGACTCTTTTTTTTATAAAAATTATCAAGATTAATAAATCTTAAATCGATTTTGCTATTTTCGTATTTATGATATTTTTTTACGATAAATTCTGGAACGCTGATACCTCCATTTAAAAGGAAAAAAAGTTTGTTTTCTAATTCTCTATTTTTTAATCTTTTCTCAAAATCTGAAGCATTAATATTATTTTCAATCAAAAACTTTTCATATTTAATTCTATCAAATTTAGAATTTTGATCTAAAAAATTTTTATTTTTTTTGATAATTCTAACTAACTGTTCATTTGAAATTAATAAATCATAATAATTTATTTCTAATTCAATAAATTTTTTAGCCAGTAAATCACCTAATATTTCTTCTAAGATATTTTGATCTAAATTATTTCTTATTACTTCGTTACTAATACCTAATGAACTTATGTGATTTGTAAAATTTTTAGTTGTAACGTTATAGTTGTCAATCTTTGCTACATTATTTGTATCTTTGTTTTGAAAAACGCTACCCATTCCAAAAAATACAAAAGGCAATGCAACAATAAATACCACTACTGCTCCAAGTTTACTTTTTGAGAAATTTTTTAACTTATTTAACATTATATATGATAATTTATTGATCTATAAAAACAAATCTATAGATTAAAAAAAGAATTATGACAAATAAAATTATGTATTTCATAGCTAATTGGAAAATGTATGGAAACTTAAAATCATTAAATACACTGAATAAAGTTATTAGATTTTCAAAATCTAAAGAAATTAAGAAAGGAAGATTAATTTATTGTCCCCCAAATACTTTAATCTCTTCTTTTTTAAAGAAATTTGAAAATTGCTTAATAGATATTGGAGGACAGAATTGCCATGAAAGTGAAGATTATGGTTCACATACAGGTTTTGTAAATTCAAAAATGCTTAAAAGTTCTGGCGCCAATTATGTTATTTTAGGTCATTCAGAAAATAGACAAAAAGGTGAAACAGACAAACTTATAAATCTTAAAATTAAAAGTGCTATTAAGGCAAAATTAAAAGTTATTTTTTGTATTGGTGAAACTTTGGCTGAAAAAAAGAAAAAAAAAACAAAATCGATTTTATCAAAACAAATTAAACTTGGTTTAAAAAAGATTAAAAAAAAGTCCAATATATTTGTTGCTTATGAGCCTGTTTGGTCAATTGGCACTGGAAAAATTCCTAAAATCGATGAACTTGAACAAACGGTTGAATTTATTAAAAAAAAATTTAAAGGTAAATTACCAAAAATTTTATACGGTGGATCTGTAAATCCTGAAAATATAAGAAATTTAAAAAAGATAACTAACCTTGATGGTTTTTTAATTGGTGGAGCTTCCCAAAACTCTAAAAAATTTATTGATATAGTAAAAAAAACGTATAATTAGTTCCCATGGAAAATATTTTGCTAACGATAAACATTGTGCTTGCTATTATTTTAGTAATTCTCGTTTTATTTCAGAAATCAGAGGGTGGCGCATTAGGAATTGGTGTATCACAAGAAAGTTATATGTTTTCCAAAACTGCAGGAAATTTTTTGACTAAAAGTACTGCTATTGTAGCAACATTATTTATAATTTGTAGTTTAGGTCTGACTATTCTATCGAATCAAAAATTAAGTCCTGAAAAATCATTAATTGATACAGTTGACGAAAATCTAGATAAAGACGCACCAAAAATACCTGATAACAATAATTAATTCTTTTAATTTTACAAAAAAAAGCTTATAACATACTTCCATGGCGCGATATATTTTTGTCACTGGCGGCGTGGTATCATCACTTGGAAAAGGTTTATCATCAGCATCACTAGCTTATCTACTTAAATCACAAGGCTTTAAAGTAAGGGTAAGAAAAATGGATCCTTATCTGAATGTTGATCCAGGAACAATGAGTCCATTTCAACATGGTGAAGTTTTTGTAACAGATGATGGAGCAGAAACTGATTTAGACTTAGGTCATTATGAAAGATTTACAGATATATCATCCACAAAAAATGATAATATTACTACTGGAAGAATTTATAGTGATATCATATCTAAAGAAAGAAAGGGTGATTACCTTGGTAAAACTGTTCAAGTAATTCCACATGTCACTAATAGAATTAAAGAGTTTATTAAGAATGGAATTAAAAATGAAGATTTTGTTATCTGTGAAATTGGAGGAACAGTTGGCGATATTGAGAGTCTACCTTTTCTAGAAGCTATAAGACAATTTGCTAACGATATAGGTAAAGAAAAAACTTTATTTATACACTTAACATTAGTTCCATTTTTAAAATCTTCTGATGAAATTAAAACTAAACCTACACAACATTCTGTTAAAGAATTAAGAAGTATTGGAATTCAACCAGACATGGTTATTTGCAGATCACAACAATCTATACCTATTGATCAAAGAAAAAAAATTTCATTATTTTGTAACATACCAATTAAAAGGGTTATAGAGACAGTAGATGTTAAGACAATTTATGAAGCACCAATAAGTTTCTATAATGAGGGCTTAGATAAACAGGTCTTTGAATATTTCAATATAAAGCCAAGAAAAAAGATTAATTTGAAACCGTGGAAAGATGTAACTAAAATTGTAACAAACAAAAATATTAGGACTGTAAATATTGCAATAGTTGGAAAATATGTGGATCTTAAAGATGCATATAAATCATTGGATGAAGCACTAGTCCATGGAGGTATTCATAATAATGTAAAAGTTAATTTAATAAGAATAGAATCAGATTTATTGAAAGTCTCAGATGTTCAAAAAAAATTGAATAATGTTTCTGGAATTATAATTCCTGGGGGTTTCGGAAAAAGAGGTACCGAAGGTAAGATAGCGTGTATTAATTATGCAAGGACTAAAAAAATTCCTTTTTTAGGCATTTGTTTTGGTATGCAAATGGCAGTGATTGAATTTGCTAGAAATGTACTAAAAATTAAAAATGCCAGCTCTAGTGAGTTTGATAAAAATTGCTATCCAGTTATCGGTCTTATTGAAGAATGGAACAAAAACGGTAGAAAAATTCAAGGAACTGTGAAAAATTTAGGTGGAACTATGCGATTAGGTCTTTACCCAGCTAAATTACAACACAATTCCTTAATAAAAGAAATTTATAAGTCTGGTCAAATAAAAGAAAGACATAGACACAGGTATGAGGTTAATGTCAATTTGAGAAAAAAATTTGAAACACACGGATTAAATTTTTCAGGAATGTCTCCTGACAATAACTTGCCTGAAATAGTCGAAATTAAAAATCATCCTTGGTTTATTGGAGTTCAATTTCACCCAGAATTTAAGTCTAGACCTTTACAACCTCATCCATTATTCTCATCATTTATCGAGGCTGCAAAAAATAAATAATGAAAAATATTACAGTAAATTGTGATGGAATAAAAATTTCAAATAAAGAAAAGATATGTTTAATTGCAGGACCATGTCAACTTGAGAACGAGCAACATGCTCTTGATATGGCAGGAAAAATATCAGAAATTTCTAAAAAATATAATATAGGTTTTATTTACAAAACATCTTTTGATAAAGCCAACAGAACTAGTCTTAAAAGCAAAAGAGGGGCAGGTCTAGAAAAATCTTTACCAATATTTGATGAAATTAAAAAACAATTAAATGTTCCAATTCTTACTGACATTCACAATGCAGAGCAATGTTCTATTGTTGCAAATCATGTTGATGTCCTCCAAATTCCAGCTTTTTTATGCAGACAAACTGATTTGTTAGTAGCTGCCGCTAAAACAAATAAGGTTATTAATGTTAAAAAAGGTCAATTTCTTGCTCCATGGGATATGTCAAATGTAGTAAAGAAAATATCAGACACAGGTAATAGCAAAATCTTAATAACGGAAAGAGGGGCGAGTTTTGGTTATAACACATTAGTTTCTGATATGAGATCAATACCAATAATGGCTCAAACGGGGTATCCTATAGTTTTCGATGCAACTCACTCAGTTCAACAACCGGGAGGAATGGGTGATAAGAGCGGGGGTGAAAGAAAATTTGTTTCTCACTTATCAAGAGCGGCAGTTGCTGTTGGAATAGCTGCTGTTTTTATTGAAACACATCAAGATCCAGATAATGCTCCGTCTGATGGTCCAAATATGGTTCCATTGAATGAAATGGATAGCTTGGTAAATAAGTTACTTGAGATTGATAAACTAATTAAAAACTAAGTTATTATTTAATGTCAAAAATTACAAAAGTAGTTTCAAGGCAAATATTTGATAGTAGAGGCATGCCAACAATTGAAACAGAAATATTTTGTGGAAAAGTTTCTTCAAAAGCTATTTGTCCTTCAGGCGCATCGACTGGTTCATATGAAGCATTTGAAAAAAGGGATGTCACAAATAAAAAATATTTAGGAAAAAGTGTTTTTTCTGCTGTATCAAATGTAAATAAAATAATTTCAAAAAAAATTGTAAATAAAAATGTTCATAATCAAGAACTGATTGACTCAATTCTTATAAAATTAGATGGAACGAAGCAAAAAAATAAAATAGGTGCAAATGCAATTTTATCTGTTTCTATTGCCGTTAAAAAATTATCAGCAAAGATGAAAAAAATACCATTGTATAAAAACTTTTTGATTAAAAAAAATTTTAAGTTACCTTTTCCACTTATGAATATCATCAATGGGGGTGCCCATGCAAATAATGGTTTGAAAATTCAAGAATTTATGATTAGACCTGATAAAGCAAGGACTTTTAGTGAGGCAATGAATATTTGTTTTTTAGTAATACAAAGCTTGAAAAAACTACTTATCAGTAAAAATTTATCTACATCTGTTGGAGATGAAGGTGGTTTCGCCCCGATGATTTCAAAAAATGAAGAGGCATTAAAATTAATCTCGAATGCTATAAAAAAGGCAGGTTTTGTTAACGGAAGAGATGTATCAATATGTTTAGATGTTGCTGCAAATGAACTTTTTAAAAATAATAAATACGCAATAGATTCAAAAAAATATATCTCATACAAAAATACAATATTGTTCTACTCAAAAATAATTAAAAGATATAAAATAAAATCTATTGAAGATCCTTTCGCAGAAAACGATTGGAAATCATGGTCTGATTTGCATAAAAAAGAAAAAAAAATACAGATCGTGGGTGATGATCTTTATGTAACTAATCTTCAAAGATTGAAAAAGGGTTTTTTATATCAATCATCGAATTCTATTTTAATTAAGCTGAATCAAATCGGTACAGTTTCTGAAACCTTAGATGTTATAAGATTTGCCCAAAATATAGGTTATACAACTATCATTTCTCATAGATCAGGCGACTCAGAAGATACATTTATATCTGATTTAGCAGTTGGAACTAATTCAAATCAAATAAAAACTGGCTCATTATGTAGATCAGAAAGGGTTGCAAAATTTAATCAGTTATTGAGAATAGAAGCTGACCTTATAAAAAGTAAAAATATGGCTAAATTGAAATGATAAATTTTATTAAAAAAAATATTATATTTATACTTCCAATAATATTAATTATTTATTTTTCATTAAATTTACTTGGGGGTAACAGAGGATTATTTGCGTATCTAGATAAAAAAGATCAATTTGAAAATCTATTAAAGAAAAAACTGTTTTTAACTAATGAAATAACAAAGGTGAAAAAAATTAATAGTCTTATTGGTGAGAATTTAGACAAAGATTACCTTGAAATTTTAATAAGGGACAAATTTGTCGTTGGAAAAAAAGGTGAGAATACCTATATTGTTGAAAATGAATAAAATCAGGCATCCAGAAAAACAAAAAAATCAAATTAATCCAATTAAAAAAAAACCAGCTTGGATTAAGTCAAAACTTTTAAACAGTAAAGAATTTTTTCTTACAAAAAGTATAGTCAATCAACAAAAATTAGTTACAGTTTGTGAGGAAGCAAATTGTCCAAACATTACTGAATGTTGGAGCAAAAGACATGCAACTTTTATGATTATGGGGGACACATGTACAAGAGCATGTGCATTTTGTGATGTTAAAACTGGAAGACCAGAAAAATTGGACCCTTTTGAACCAAAAAAAATAGCCTTGGCGGTAAAAAGATTGAACTTGCGTCATGTAGTAATTACCTCTGTTGATAGAGATGATCTCAAAGATGGTGGCTCAAATCATTTTTATGAAACTATCAAGTCTACAAGAGAAGCTAATCCAGAAACAACAATTGAAGTTTTAACTCCTGATTTTTTAAGAAAGGGAGAAGCCTACAAAAGAGTTTTGGAAGCAATGCCAGATGTTTTTAATCATAATATCGAAACTGTTCCAAGTTTATACTTAAAGGTAAGACCTGGATCTAGATATTTTTCATCTCTTGAACTATTAAAAAACGCTAAACAAATAAATCAGGAAACTTTTACCAAATCTGGAATAATGGTTGGCATGGGTGAAACAAAGGATGAAATTTTACAAGTTATGGACGATTTAAGATCTGCTAATGTTGATTTTTTAACAATCGGACAGTATTTACAACCATCTGTTAAGCACTTTCCACTTAAACGATACTATGATCCAAGTGAATTTAAAGATTTAGAAGTTATCGCTAAAGCAAAAGGTTTTCTATTAGTATCTTCGTCTCCACTAACAAGATCGTCTTATCATGCAGACGAAGACTTTGCTAAATTGAAAAAAAAAAGAATAACTTCTAATGCCAAAAGCTTCGATAAAGAGAAACATTAATTGTTCCAAAAAAGATTTAATCGATCTTGTTCTCAATATTGAAGAATACCCAAAATTTATTCCATATTGTTTAAATGCTCACATATATAAAGATGAGTCTGCGGGTAATTTCCAATATATCGAGGCTGACTTAACAATTGGCAAAGGTCCTTTTAAAGACACTTATAAGAGTGATGTTAAATTTGATAAAAAGGAGAGTATTATTTACGTAAAAAATATTGAAGGACCTTTAAAATATTTAGAGAATAAGTGGAAATTTGATCAAAAAGAGAATTTTACAGAGGTAACTTTTGATCTGGATTTTGAATTAAAAAATAAATTCTTAAATATTTTTATGAATAAATCATTTAAATACGGTCTTGATAAAATTGCTGATGCGTTCCAAAGTAGGGCAGAGAAATTATTTAATAAGGTTTAGTAAATTATTTACCACGGCTTTTGCACTTGCATTTTGAATAGATCTCCTTGTTTTATTTGCAAACAAATATTTATAAATATTGTTTTTACCTTTATATTTAATTCCAATGAAAACAAGACCCACTGGTTTAAACTTAGAGCCACCCTTAGGTCCAGCTATTCCAGTAATAGACACATTTATTTGACTTTTGCTTATTTTTGCTAAATTTTTTAACATACTAAGGCAACATTCTTCACTTACAGCACCAAATTTATTAATTATTTTTTTTGGCACATTAAGAATTGAACTTTTCGATTTATTTGAATAAGTAACAACACTCAAATTAAATACCTTTGAAGCTCCACTTATAGAGGTTATAGATTGAGCTAGTAATCCACCAGTGCAAGACTCAGCAAAACTAATCTTTAATTTTTTTTTTTTTAATTTCTTGATTAATTTACTAAATTTGACCATAAAAAATTATACAAATATATAATACTATTAGGGTGAAGAGACCTGCTATAAGATCATCCAAGATAACACCTAAACCGTTTTTCATATTCTTATCCACATGATTAATTGGATAAGGTTTTAAAATATCAAAAAAACGAAAACCAACAAATGATAAAAAAACTATTATAAAAAAAAAAGTGTTTGATACTGACCCTTCATAAAAAATTATATAAAAAAAGAGAATTGGTATAGATTGACCCAAAAATTCATCAATCACGATCTCTTTTGCGTCTATTTCCGAATATTCACCTTTTAAATTATCTATCATCCAAACCGAGTAAATAAATAAAAAAAGGTTTAATAGTAATAATAAAAAATAATTTATCTTAATTAAATAAAAAAAACAATATATTGAAGCTGTTACAAAGGAAGCAAAAGTTCCAGGAAAATATTTTATCAGACCAACACCAAACATTGTAACAATTAGTTTTCCAATTTTTTTATTCATATTTATAAACTGATGATATCACTTCACACGCAATAGCTTTTTCCTTTCCTATCACACCAAGTTTTTCTGCTGTTTTCCCCTTGATATTGATTTGATCTTTTTTTATTTTACACAATTTAGATATCATCAAAATCATTCTCTTTTTATATTTACTTATTTTTGGGGCCTGAGTTATTATATTTATGTCTAAATTATTAATGAAAAATTCATTTTTTTCTATTTCTTTAATAACTTTACTCAATAAAATTGTTGATCTTATATTTTTGAATTTCATATCTTGATCTGAAAACTTTTCTCCTATATCACCCTTTCTGCATGCACCAAGGATTGAGTCGGTAATCGCGTGTAGAACTGGATCACCATCAGAATGTCCTAAGGTTCCAAATTTTGAATTAATTTTGAGACCACCAAGGTACATTTTTTTGTTTTTAACTAGTCTATGTACATCAAAACCTAAACCAAAATAATATTTTAAGTTTTCTTTGATATCATTTTTTGTTGTAATTTTAATATTTTTCTCTTCCCCTTTTATCATTTTTATTCTGTTTGAGTTATTGATAAACAATGAAGCGTCATCGGTTATTTTTGAATTATTTTTTTTTTGAAGCTCAAATATTTTTTTAAAATTAAAAGCTTGAGGTGTTTGTGATAAAAAAATTTTGTTACGATCTAGATTTAAAATTTTTTTATTTTTAATAGTTTTAATAGAACTTGTAGTCTTCAGAACTGGGACAACGCAATCAAATTTTTTAAGATTTTTTAAGAGTTTATTTACTAAATTTATTGAAAAGTTTGGTCTTGCAGCGTCATGTATTAACACATTTTTGAACTTAAATTTGGATAGGTATTTCAAAGATAATCTCGAAGAATCGGCCCTAGATTTTCCCCCTTCTATAAAGTGAACTTTATTTTTATTCAATTTTTTTACGTATTTTTTATGACCTTTATTGATTGCTACAACGATTTTTGAGAATTTTTTTGATAAAATTGCCTTATTTATGGAATGATTAATTAGTATATCACCTTTATATTTAATATATGGTTTTGGAGTTTTGGAAATAAATCTATTACTTTTTCCAGCAGCTAATATTATAAAACAATTACTCATATATTATGGTGAACTTTAAAGTACTACATTATTATGCTTAAATTTATAAGAAAAAATATTTTTATTATTTTAATATTTATAATTACACTATTTCTAGGTTTTTTAACGTTTTTAACTTTCATTGATAAGAGTTTTATTGAACTTACAGATCAGAATTTACAATATTTGTTAGTATCAAATATTTTATTATTACTAGTTTTTTTCTCTATGATTTTTATTGAGATTAAAAATTCCATCAAAAATGAGATAGCGATAGAAGGATCAAGAGCAAATAGGAAATATATAACCTTCTTTTCTTTATTCACTTTAATACCATCTATTTTGATATCTGTTTTTTCTTTATTTTTATTTTCTTTTGCACTCGAAAAATATTTTGATAAAAAAATTACTACTGCTGTAAGTAATTCATATCAATTAGCTGTTAATTACGTTAGTACAGTCAGAAATAAAGTTGAGTCTGATATTATTTTGGCAGCTTTCGATCTGAATAAAAATGTTTTTATTTATAATGAAAACAAAAAAAGATTTGAAAATTATTTAAATTCACAAAAAATAGTAAGAAAATTAGATGCAATTTTTCTAATTGATAATACTGGTAAATTACTTATGTCAACTGATAAAAATAAAATGCGATACATACCACCTTCTAAAGAACAATTAAAGATGGTGCTTAACGATGAAAGACCATTGAAAATATTAGATGCCTATAAAAATACTTCTGCAGCCTTAATGAGGTTAGCAAACTTTGATAATGCTTACATTTATATAATAAAATATTTAGACCCAAAAATTTCTCAATACTTAACTGAGTCAAGTGAGGCCTTAGATTTTTATTATACTGTTCAGGATAAAAGAACAGGAATTAAATTTTCATTTGCTATTATCTATATAATAATAGTTACTCTCCTTTTATTTTTGTCGATTTCTATAGCAGTTAGATTTTCATCAAGATTCTTTTTGTCTATAAATAACTTAATTTCAGCATCAACTAATATTGGAAAGGGAAATTTAGATTCAAAAGTTCCCGAAATTAAAACTGATAAAGAACTAGAAGTTCTGAACAAAAATTTTAATCAGATGATTGATAGATTAAAGTATCAACAAAACAAACTTATAGCCAATGAAAGACATGAAGCATGGGAAAGTGTTGCAAGAAAAATAGCACATGAAATAAAAAATCCCCTTACACCCATTCAACTCATAATTGACAGTCTTAAAAAGAAATATTCTGAATTGTTCGATGAGAAAAATAAAAAGGCTTTTTTAGAAAAAATTAAAATAATTAATAAACAAATCAAACTTATTGAAAAACTTGTAAATGAATTTTCTGATTTCGCAAGAATGCCAAAACCTATTTTTAAGAAAAATGAGCTCAATAAAATTATTAAAGATTCAATAAACTTAATGAAAACCAATGATAAAGATATTGATATTAATTTTGTGTCTGAAAAAGTTTATTTTGTTAATAGTGATATTGAGCAACTAAATAGAGTTTTTATAAACCTATTTAAAAATTCAATTGAAAGTCTAAAAGAGAAAAGTGAAAAAATGGGCAATTTTCAAAAGAAAATCAATGTAGAAATTCAATTAATAAATGACTATATAAATATCATAGTAA